>JAFAKN010000570.1 GCA_019235415.1 Alphaproteobacteria bacterium | reverse complement strand
AAGGCGCCGAGCAGCGACGTCGCGATCAGCCCGCTCAGCAGCAGGTTGACGCCGATCTCGGCCAGCAGGACCGGAAACAGGAAGGCGGTCAGCACCGCGCCGACCTTGGCGATGGCGGCGGCGAGGCCTGCGCCCTTGCCCCGCAGGTTGGTCGGGAACACTTCGCCCGCGAGCAAGTAGGTTTGCGCGTTGGGGCCGAGGTTGGTCATCAGATTGAACAGCATGAAGCCGGCGAACAGCAGCACCGTCCGCCACGGCTCTGCCGCCGGGTGCGACAGCATCGCCAGAGCGAGTCCGGCGGCACAGCCGATGAAGCCCACGATCTGCAGGCGGATGCGGCCGACGCGATCGGTCAGCAGGACCGCCAGCACGACTCCGACGATCAGCAGGACGTCGATGAATGCCGCGCCCTTGGCCGCGATCATGTCGCGCTCGATCAGGGCGCTGACATTGCGGGCGAAGTCATATTCGTGGCCGACGGTGCGCGCCAGGATGACCGGCGTGAAGATGCCGATTCCGTAAGTGCCGAGGTCCTGCAGGAACCATGGCACCGAGGCCAGTATGGTGGCGCGCCTGCCAGGCAGCACGAAGAGCGGCCACCATCCGCCCTTCGAACGGCCGACCTCGCGCCCGCCGGCATCGTCCGCAAGTTGCACTTCCTTGGGATAGAGCGGATCTCTCTCCAGCAGGCGTTCGAGCTCGGCTTCCGCTTCGGCCTTGCGCCCCTTGCTCATCAGCCAGTGGCCGCTTTCGCAGATCGTGAAGCGGGCGATGAGGACGAGGATGGCCGGGACGATCGTCGTGGCGTACATCCAGCGCCAGGCTGTGACCTGGGGCAGATTGGCGAGGATGAGATAGCCGACCGCGGTGCCGACCAGCGCGCCGACCGCCTGGAAGGCGAAGGCGCAGAGCACCAGCTTGCCGCGGTTGCGGCTCGAGATGGTTTCCGAAATCATCATGTGGCCGGTCGGATAGTCGCAGCCGAGCGACAGGCCGACCCCGAACAGGCACGCCACCACCCAGGCAAAGCTCGGGCTGAAGCTCAGTCCGATCAGGAACAGGGTGAACGCTAAAAGCTCGACGACGAACATCGCGCGACGGCCGTAGACGTCGGCCATGCTGCCGAGCGCCAGAGCGCCCACCATGATGCCGGCGAGCGGCGCCGCGCTCACGATCCCCTTCTCCGTCAACGACAAGCCGAACTCCCTGACGATCAGCGGCAGAGCGACGCCGGTGACGAACACGACCGCGCCCTCGAAGAACTTGCCTGCGGCAGTCAGCAGCCAGATGCGCCACTGCATGGGCGTCATCGGGGCGGACATCGTCGGTGTGCCGTCAGCCCAGGACGGCGTCTCGTCGATGTAGCTTTGCACGGTGTTCGGTCGAACGGTCATGGTTCTCCTGTTGCTCGGCTCGATCATCGATTCGGTTGGCACGCGATACGCGTTACGCAGCTGTCGCGCACGCTTGCGGTTTCGCGTGCGTGACCCATGTGCAGTCGCGCGACCAACGCACCCTGTCACATGAAAATTTGGAGACAAGGGCAGACGAGGCGCAACGCGATGACCATGTGGGCGTCGCGACGCCGATCATGGTCCGGCGCGTTTGTGACCATGCGTTCACTCGTGAGTGCTCGATGTCCCCTCTCGTTCGTTCAGCCCCAATGCTCGTTATAGTTGCAGGCGCCGCACTGGCAAGCCCGGCCTTTGCGCAGTCCTCTCCTGATCTGAAAGCGCGCTGCGACCAGCTCATTTCCTACTACGATCGCTACGGCGCGAGCCGCGGCGAGAACAGCGACGGCGCGCGCAATCCGACGCGCATGGCTGCCGGTCTCGACTGCGAGCACGGCCGCTACAACGAGGGCATCTCGGCCATGGAGGCTCTGCTGCGCGCCAAGAACTTCGACGTGCCGCCGGCGACAGGCATGGCCCAGACTCCATCGTCGGGCGCGAATACTTCACGATAGCCGCGACAAGGACAAAAAGAAGGGCGCCATCGGCGCCCTTCGCTTTTGAAACTCCTCCCCACGAAGTGGGGAGGTGGCCGAAGGCCGGTGGGGTCATGAGTCATGCGCTTGACCCCTCCGCCCGCTGCGCGGGCACCTCCCCAGCAAGGCTGGGGGAGGAAGCTGCCGCTAGCGCTTGGAGAACTGGAAGCGGCGGCGGGCGCCGGCACGGCCGTACTTCTTGCGCTCGACGACGCGGCTGTCGCGCGTCAGGAAGCCGTTGGCCTTCATGGAGCTGCGCAGCGCCGGCTCGAACTTGGCGAGCGCCTGCGCGATGCCGTGGCGCACCGCGCCGGCTTGGCCCGACAGACCGCCGCCGGAGACGGTGGCGACGACGTCGAACTGGCCCTCGCGCTGCGTGATACCGAACGGCTGCTGGATCACCATCTGCTGCGTGGGTCGGGCAAAGTAGATCTTCTGGTCACGGCCGTTGACCGTGATCTGGCCGGTGCCGAGCTTGACCCAGACGCGCGCCACGGCGTTCTTGCGCCGGCCGGTGGCATAGGCGCGCCCCTCGGCGTCGACTTCCTTCTCGCGCACGGCAGCCGGCGCCTGGACGCCCGCGATCGGCGCCTTCTTCAGCTCGGCAAAAGACGACAGTTCGGTAGCCATATCAGCCGATCCTCGAGTTCTTGCGGTTCAGTGCGGCGACGTCGAGCTTCTCGGGCTGCTGCGCCTCGTGCTCGTGGTTTGGTCCCTTGTAGACGCGCAGGTTTTTCATCTGCTTCCGGCCGAGCGGGCCGCGCGTGATCATGCGCTCGACGGCTTTCTCAATGACGCGCTCGGGGAAGCGGCCCTCGAGCCGCTTGCCCAGGGTCTCGCCCTTGATGCCGCCGGGATGGCCGGTGTGCCAGTAGAAGTACTCCCGCTCGGCCTTGCGGCCGGTCAGGCGCACCTTCTCGGCGTTGACGACGATGATGTTGTCGCCGCAATCGATGTGCGGCGTGAAGGTCGGCTTGTGCTTGCCGCGCAGGCGCATGGCGATGATCGTGGCCAGCCGGCCGAGCACCAGCCCGTCGGCGTCGATCAGCACCCACTTCTTCTGCACGTCGGCAGTCTTGAGAGTGAAGGTTTTCATGGCTCTTTCTTCCGTGAGCGGGCGCTTATGGAGACCTATCGGTCGGATGTCAAATCGGTCGTAGAAAATCAACGTAATCAATCAGTTAGGGGTACGGTACTATAATACCGCGATCTTGCACCAGGCCCAAATCGCGTGTCATCCTGAGGCGCAGCCGAAGGATCCTTCGCTTCGCTCAGGATGACCGATATGAGCTCGCCTCCCAACGAACCCGTCCTCTTGCGTCGCGACGAAGGCCGGGTCGCGATCCTCACGCTCAACCGCCCGCACGCGATGAACGCCCTGTCGGGCGAGCTCATCGACGCGCTGCAGGCCGAGTTCGATCGCCTGGCCAAGGACAAGGACGTTCGCTGTGTGGTCATCGAAGCCAACGGCCGCGCCTTCTCCGCCGGGCACGATCTGCGCGAGGTGCGCTCGACGAACGACTATGGCTTCCAATTCGACCTCATCTCGCGCTGCTCGGCGATGATGCTGTCGATCCGCCGCCTGCCCCAGCCGGTGATCGCCAAGGTGCATGCGATCGCCACGGCGGCGGGCTGCCAGCTCGTGGCGGCGTGCGATCTCGCCGTCGCGTCGACTGACGCAAAATTCGCCACGCCCGGCGTCAATATCGGCCTGTTCTGCGGCACGCCGTCGGTGCCGCTCGGCCGCAATGTCGGCTCCAAACGGGCGCTCGAGATGCTGTTCACCGGCGAGCCGGTCAGCGCCGAGACCGCGCTGCGCGACGGACTGGTGAGCCGCGTCGTGCCGCCTGCGGAACTCGACAAGGCAACGATGGACTTGGCGAACACCATCGCCTCCAAGTCCCCGCTGGTGCTGGCCCAGGGCAAGGCGCTGTTCCACAAGCACATGGAGATGGACCTCGAGCAGGCCTACGCCTACGCGACCGCCTACATGGCAGGCGCCGTCAGCCGCGAGGACGCCAAGCTCGGCATCGACGCCTTCGTGAACAAGCGCGGCCTGCCGGAGTGGACTGGACGCTAGTGGCAGCGACGCGCTGGGGATTCGCCGCCCTGTGCTTTGCACTGGCGGCGTTGGCCCAATCAGTTCCAGCAGCCGCACTGGACTGCGCCAACAAACCCTCACACGTCGACGACGTAATTTGTGGCTCGGCAGAGCTTGAGCAGGCCAGCGCGCTCATGTGGGGCTCGATTCAGGAGCTCGCTAATTTTGCCGATGAAAAGGAAATGAGCACGCTGGTCGCCGACCAGAACCGGTGGCTCGCGGAGTGGGTTCAGTCCTGTGATGCTGCGAATGCTCCTGCCGGCCTCACGGCCTGCCTGATCCCAAAGTCACAGCCGCGCTATCAACTTCTCGAATCACGAAGGCTCCAAATAGCGGGAGACCGTTACTCGGAACCCTATGACCTTGGTGGCCTATCGCTCGCCATTAGCCGACCTGAAGGTCGGTCCGACCGTGGGGATTTGTTCATCTCAAATATGCTTGTCGCAAAAGGCATCTATCGTCTCGAACCCCGCGCTCGTTTCCGGCACGAAGCAGTCGACGCTCTCGCTTTCGTCGCGAATGGCGGCGGCGCCGGCTACATTTGTGCCAACTTCCCAGTGTATGTCGTGGCTGTGAGACCCGATCGTACGCCCGAGGTTGTTCGAGTGCCGGCGAAACTAGACAACAGGCGTGACGACGCGTGCATAGCGGCCTCCCGGACGCCGAAGGGATTCAAGTTCACTGCCGAACCGTCGGCTGGCAACGATGGCTGGTGGCAGGAATGGACACCAGAGGACGGCCTATTGCCGCCTCATCTCATAGCGTTTGCCCCAGTTCCGGGCACGACCATGACTCGGGACTTGGGAGACCCGCTCGTAGGACCCGTAAGGAACGAGCAATTTTACGCGGCACTCAGCCGCTTTTCCCGCGAGGGTCGAATCCCTCTGGTGACCTTGACCCATGCCTTCGCCTTTGCTTGGGAGCAACACATCGACGACCCTCCTTCACAAATCAGAATATTCAACGGATGTTCGTCCATTGGCGGGCCGGGCCGCTGCTACAATACGGCCGAAGCAAAGGCGTTATACGACCC
>JAFAKN010000527.1 GCA_019235415.1 Alphaproteobacteria bacterium | reverse complement strand
TTCTCCAAGATCGAGGCCGGGCGCCTCGACCTGGAGGAGACGGTGTTTTCACTTTCCGGCCTGGTCGGTGGCGCGATCGCAACGCTGCGGCCGCAAGCTGCGGCCAAGGGCCTCGCCCTCTCGGCACGGATCGCCGCCGGCTCGGACGATGCGTTGATCGGCGATCCGACAAGGCTGCGCCAGATCCTGTTCAACCTCGTGAGCAACGGCATCAAGTTCACGGAGCGCGGTCGGGTCACGGTGCACGCCCATACCACACCGCTGGGCGATGGCCGGTCGCGCGTCACGCTCAAGGTTACCGACACCGGTATCGGTCTCGACGCCGAAGCGCAGTCCCGCTTGTTTCGCCCCTTCACCCAGGCCGACAGCTCGACGACCCGCCGTTACGGCGGTACGGGCCTCGGGCTTTCGATCGTTCGTCGCCTGGCCCAATTGATGGGCGGCGACGTCACCGTGGAAAGCACGCCCGCCGTGGGATCGAGCTTCACCAGCTCGGTCGTGCTTTCGGTCGCGCCGGCCGCAACGCCGAACGAGGAGGCGGAGGAGACGCTGCGTCTCGTCTCGACGGCCATGGACCCTGCCCTGTCACGCCCGCGCCTGCTGGTCGTCGACGATCATCCGGTGAACCGTGAAGTCCTGGTGCAGCAGCTGGCACTGATCGGCTTGACGGCCGACAGCAGCAGCGACGGCGCCGAAGCGCTCGCCGCCGTCGCGCGGACGCGCTACGGCGCGATTCTCTGCGACATCCATATGCCGCTCATGGACGGCTATGAACTGGTTCGCCGTCTGCGTGCCCGCGAATCTGCCGGGCTCCAGCGCACGCCGGTGATCGCCGTCACGGCCAACGCCATGCTCGGCGAGCGGGAACGATGCCTGGCGGCCGGAATGGACGCCTACCTCGCCAAGCCGGTCGCCCTCGAACGCCTACGCGCCACGCTCGAGCGCTGGTTGCCCGTCGAGCTTCCGGACGAAGCCGAGCCCGGCGCGCGCAGGAACGGCGTCCAGCCGGAGCCCAGCGCCTTTGACCGGCAGGTTCTGGCCGATTGGTTCGGCAGCGACAGGCGGATGATCAACTCGGTATTGGCCAAGTTTCGTGACAGTGCGCGCAACGCCGAGCGCGAGATCGACCATGCCTGGCGATCAGGCGACCTCGCCTCCGTCGCGGCGACAGCCCATGCGCTCAAGGGGGCGGCCCAGGTGATCGGCGCACACGGCGTTGCGCAAACAGCATCGGTTGTCGAGCGTGCGGGCAATGCCGGGGATCGCAACGCCTGCGGCGACGCACTCGGCCCGCTCGCCGCCGACCTGCGCGCCGCACTTGGCGAGATTGGCGGCGAACTCGAATCCGCAATGCATCAAAGTTCCAGCCGCGCGGACGCTGCGACGCGTCGACCGCGTGCTCGCGGTGCGAAGCGCCGACGCAAGGATCAGTCCGTTGGCGGCACGAACATGTAGCCCACGCTGCGAACGGTGCGGATAGCCGTCGGGTAGGCGGGATCGGCCTCGATCTTGCGCCGCAACCGGGCGACCCGGAGGTCGATCGAGCGGTCGAGTGCCTCCATGTCGCGGTGGGCGGTCACTTCCATCAGCCAATCGCGCATGAGCGGCCTGTTGGGATTCTCCGCGAAGACCTTCAGGAGGTCGAACTCGCTTGCCGTCAGCCTGGTTTCCCCACCGCTCGTCGGATCGATAAGGATTCGCCGGTCGAGATCCAGAACGCACCGACCCACCCTCAGGCGCCCTGTACTCGGCGTTGCCGCGTTGGCTCCGGCCGATGCAGCGATCCGGCGCAACAAGCTCTTGATGCGCGCCAGCAACTCGCGCGGCTCGAACGGCTTGGGAATGTAGTCGTCGGCCCCGGTCTCCAGACCGACGACTCGGTCCACCATGTCGGTCGCCGTGGTCACCATGATGATGCCGACGCGAGCGCTACGCTCCCGCAGCCAGCGCGCCAACGCGAAGCCATCCTCGCCGTCCGGCAGGCCGACATCCAAAAGCACGAGCGAAGGCAACTCCCGCTCCGTGAGGCGGCGCAGGGCTGGCCCGCTGTCGGCTCCACTGACACGAAACCCCTGACGCGAGAGGTACTCGACCAGAACCTCGCGCTGCGTCGCCTCGTCTTCAACCACGATTATATGCGCTGGTGCCGCCATATCCCCCGAACGTCACGGCGGACCATTGCCCCATGGCCCGAGGGACTGTCGCCGTAGACGCATGAACGCGTCAAGCGCTCGAGCGGCACCGGCCGTGCCGAAGGTCAATCAGTTAAGCTGGAGACAGTGATGGTATGCGTTATTCCGCCGGCTCTTTGTGGAACCGCGGCACGCCTTCGACCCGATCCTCGAGCGCTTCCGGTCCTTCGGTCGGCAAGGCCTTGGCCCAGTTCAGGGCGCCGTCGATGTCGTTCTCCCAGACCTCGCGCGGCAGGTCGTAGA
>JAFAKN010000447.1 GCA_019235415.1 Alphaproteobacteria bacterium | reverse complement strand
GCGCCACAACACCAACGCCAACACCAACGGTGGCGTGGCGTAGACGAGGTGGTAGGCCAGCAGCAGTCGGCGCGGATTGCCGCGATCCGCCACCGAGCCACCGAGCGGCAGGAACAACAGCCCGGGCGCCATCAGCGCCGCCTGCGCAAGGCCGACCGCAAAAGCGTCCATGCGCAGCACGACCGCGACCAGCCACGGGAACAGCACCATCTGCACGCCGAGCGGCACGAACCAGCAGCCGAGGCCGAACAGGTAAGGAGCGAAGGTCGAGCGCGATGTGGACAAGCTTGTCGCCTTGAAGCGGGACCAGGCACGCTATATCTGGTAGAAGGTTAGTGCCTTTTCCTCATTTATTAGTCAAAGCCGCCCGAGGCCAGCGATGTCGACCTTCAACCGCAGCGCGCTCGTCAAGGTCCTGGAAGTTCTCGACAGTGGCCACGCCGGCGAAGCACTGGCCGCGGCCAAGCTTGCATCGACCATGGTACGCCAGGCCGGCCTCACCTGGGACGAGGTCCTGGCGCCGAGCATCGCAACGGCCGTCGAAGAACCCGCACCTGCGGATCGTAGCGTCGGATCAGGTCCGTTCGGCTACCGCCGCGACCGCGAGCTCTCGGCGCATGAGCAGTTCTTCATGGTGCTGCTGAGCCCGAACACCCCGAACGAGATCAAGCGCACCCTGCGCGATTGGGAGCCGCGCGTGCTCGACGGCGAGATGACGCCGCAGGAGACGCAGGACCTGCGCTCGCTGTATCAGAATTTCGTAGCCGGTTGAGCGCACACCGTCATCCCGAGCAAACCCTGTCATTCCGAGCGATCTCCTGTGATCCCGAGCGATCTCCTGTCATCCCGAGCGAATGCGAGGGATCCTTCCTCTCGCCTCAAGGATCCCTCGCTTCGCTCGGGATGACAGTTGTTGCTTGCCTCGTCTGTCTTACAGCGCTCGCGCGTCGCCGTTGGGGCGGCTGCGGTGCAGGAACTCGCGGCCGACCTTGACCCGCTTCTCGCCGTCGTACTCGACGATGTCGGCGGTGGCGTAGGTCTCGGTCCAGTTGGACGGCAGGAACGAGCCCGAGCCCACGACGTCGATCGGCGCGCGCGCCTCGGCCATCACGCGGCATTTGGCGGGGCCGAAGCCCGACGACGCCACGATCTTCACCTTGTCGAAGCCCGCCCCATCCAGTGCGGCGCGCAGATGGAAGATCGCCGCCGCCGACACGCCGGTGCCGACCAGGTAGCGCAATTCTTCCTCGCTGCGATAGCCGCGGATCGACTCGGGCGAGAAGCGCTCGAGCACGGCGTACGAAGTGGCGGGGTCCAAGCCCTCGATATAGCGGCCGCCGGTCGTGTCGAGGCGCAGCGACAGCATGCCCTTGGCCGCAAGCTCGGGGAACCGGCGGCAGACTTCCAGCGAGTCGCTGATCTCCTTGGCGAAGTAGTCGACCAGCACGGTCATCGGCTCGCCGGGAAAGGTCTTGGCGTACAGCTCCGCGGCGCGGGCCGTCGAGCCGGCGTAACCGATCAGGGCGTGGGGCATCGTGCCGAGGCCCTGGTCGCGGCCGAAGAAGTGCGCCGTGGCGTGCGTGGCGTTGCCGATGAAGCCCACCGCGCCCACCTTGCGCTTGGCGCGCGCCGAGCCCACGGACGCGGCATAGGCCATCATCTCGGCCATCTCTTGGCCGGCGCAATGGCGCGCATCCATGGCGAGGAAGGCCGTCTTGGGCATGTCGGCGCACATCGTCCAGGCGTTGTAGGCGGCGACACAGGCCGGGCCGAGCTTCTGCAGGAAGATCGTCTCGAGATCGACCAGATGGAAGAACGAGCCTGTAATATACATCATGGGCTCGCCGGCGCCGACCCACTTGCCTTCGTTGTAGCGCAGGTCGAGGTCGACCGACGTGTTGCGCGAACGGCCGAGCTCCTCCAGCCATTCCAGCGCCAGCCGCGGCGCGAACACGACGGGCCGCCGCATGAAGATCGCGTAGGTCACCCGGCTGTCGCCGAAGCGGCCGATCACCTGCTTGGTGCGATTGAAGTAGTGATCGGTGTAGCGCTCGATCTCGCCGTCGTTGGGATGCATCATGAGGTTCCCCCTCGTCGCCGGGGGCGCGCCACTCCAGTGGCGCGATCTTCGTCGGCCAAGGAACATGACGCGCCACCGGAGTGGCGCGCCCCCAGCAATGGGTCTCGCATCATCGTCTCAACCCACCGCCCGCGCCCGCGCAACCGACAGACGCTCGGCCTTGAGTTGCTCGGCGAGCAGGAAAGCGAGCTCCAGCGCCTGGCTGGCGTTAAGCCGCGGATCGCACTGCGTTTCGTAGCGCTCGGTGAGATTGTCGACCGTGATGTCGACCGCGCCGCCGATGCACTCGGTGACTTCCTGGCCGGTCATCTCGAAATGCACGCCACCGGGATGCGTGCCCTCGGCCCGATGAACGGCGAAGAAGTCCTTCACCTCGCTCAGGATGGCGTCGAAGTGGCGAGTCTTCTTGCCGTTGGCCGCCGTCACGGTGTTGCCGTGCATGGGATCGCACGACCACACGACTGAACGTCCCTCGCGCTTCAGCGCGCGAATCAGGGGCGGCAGCTTGTCGGCGACCTTGTCGGCGCCCATTCGGCAGATGATGACCATGCGACCGGGCTCGTTGGCCGGATTGAGCGCATCGTTCAGGCGCAAGAGATGATCGGTCGTCAGCGTCGGCCCGGCCTTGAAGCCCAGCGGGTTGCGCACGCCGCGGAAGAACTCGACATGCGCGCCGTCCGGCTGGCGCGTGCGATCGCCGATCCACAACATGTGCGCCGAGCAGTCGTACCAGTCGCCCGAGGTCGAATCGACGCGGGTCAGCGCCTCCTCGTACTGCAGCAGCAGCCCCTCGTGGCAGGTGAAGAAGTCGGTTTCGGCGATCTGTGGCGTCGTCACCGAGGTGAGCCCGCACGCCGCCATGAAATTCAGCGTTTCGTCGAGCCGCGCCGCGAGGTCGTGATAGCGCTCCGACAAAGGCGAGTTGCGCACGAAGTCGAGGTTCCAGCGATTGACCTCGTGCAGGTCGGCGTAGCCGCCCTGGGCGAAGGCACGCAAGAGGTTGAGCGTCGCGGCCGACTGGTTGTAGGCCTGCACCATCCGCTCGGGGTCGGGCTGCCGCGCCTCGGCGGTGAACTCGAAGCCGTTGACGTTGTCGCCGCGGTAGGAAGGCAGCTCGACATCGCCCACCTTCTCGACGTTCGAAGAGCGCGGCTTGGCGAACTGACCGGCCATGCGGCCGACCTTCACGACGGGGACCCCGGCACCGTAGGTGAGCACGACGGCCATCTGCAAGAGCACGCGGAACGTGTCGCGGATGTTGTTCGCGGTGAAATCGGCAAAGCTCTCGGTGCAGTCGCCGCCCTGCAGCAGGAAGGCCTCGCCGGCCGCCACTTTCGCCAGGGCAGCGCGCAGCTTGCGCGCCTCGCCCGCGAACACCAGCGGCGGATAGCGCCGCAGACGCGCCTCGGCGCCGGCAAGCGCCGTCGCATCCTCGTAAGCAGGCATTTGCTGCGCCGGGCGGCTGCGCCAGCTGGAAGGGCTCCAAGCGGCGGCGCTTGACGTGCGGGACTGTGCCTTGGCGCCGCTACGAGCCGCGCCCTGGATCGCGGTCATCTTCTCCTCCTGATCCCATCGGCTCTCCGCCGTTCGGGGTGGGTGAACCTATACGTGCCGTGGATAAAACGCCAGTCGAAGCCCCTGCCTATGCCGGTGGTGGCGCGGCGGTCACCGCATGCTCCTGAAACTGCGGCAGGTCATCGGTGATGGTGAACCACGGCGCCTTGGAGCCCACGAAGATGTGCCGCGTGGGACGAATGCCGGGATCGTCCACCAGCGTGCCCAAGGTGACGTGCACATACGAGCCGGCGCGCACCACCGAATAGAGCAGCGAGCCGCATCTGCGGCAGTGCGTGTCGTTGGCATCGGGCGTGCCGTAGACCAGGAGCTGGTCGGCGCCGCGCGTCAGCGCGAGCTTGCCGCGCTCGATTCCCGCGAACGGCTTGAAAGCCGAGCCCGTGGTGCGTCGGCAATTGGAGCAATGGCAAATCAGGGCGTAGCTGAATTCATCGGGCACGGCGTATTGGACAGTGCCGCAGAAGCACTTGCCCGACAGTGTGCGGCCCGATCCGGGAGCGGTCATTCGGCGGCCCGCCTGGTCGGCGCCGCCTCGATGCGCGGCGTGCGCATTGTGACGAACTCCTCGCCGGCCGCCGGATGGATGCCCACCGTGGCGTCGAACAGGGCCTTGGTGGCGCCGGCCTTCACGGCGACGGCAAGTCCCTGGATCAGCTCGGCCGCATCGTCGCCCACCATGTGCACCCCGACCACGCGATCGGTCGCCTCCTCGACGATGAGCTTCATGAACGTCCGCTGGTTGCGTCCCGACAGGGTGTACTTCATGGGCTTGAAGCGGGCGGTGTAGACGCGGATCTCGCCCAGCCGCAACGCCGCCTCTTCTTCAGTGAGCCCAACATTGGCGAGCTCGGGCTGGCAGAAGACGGCCGAGGGCACGTCGCGATGGTCGGGCTTGCGGGGCTTGTTGCCGAACTCGGTGTCGGCGAAGCAGTGGCCCTCCATGATGGCGACAGGGGTGAGGTTGATGCGGTCGGTGACGTCGCCCACGGCCCAGATGTTCGGCGCGGTGCTCCTGGACCATTCGTCGACGGCGATGGCGCCGGCCTTGTCGAGCTGCACGCCGACCTTCTCCAGCCCAAGACCGGAGGTGTTGGGTGCGCGCCCAGTGGCATACATGACCACGTCGGTCTGGAACGAGCCACCCGCCGTGGTGACGATGGTGAAAGGCGCCTTGCCGTCGGTCGCCTCGATGCGCGCGATCTGGGTCTCGGTGCGCAGCCGGATGCCGCTCTCCTTCAGCGCCTCGTGCACCGCCAGCCGGCACTCCTCGTCGAAGCCGCGCAGCACGAAGTCGCGCCTCAGCACCAAATCGACCTCGCTGCCCAGCCCGTTGAAGATGCCCGCGAACTCGACGGCGATGTAGCCGGCGCCCACGATGGTGATGCGCTTGGGCAGCGGATCGGGGAGGTGGAACGCCTCGTTCGAGGTGATCGCGAATTGCTTGCCGGGGATCTCGGGCACCACCGGGTGGCCGCCGGTGGCGATCAGGATCTTCCCGGCGGTGACCGTCTGCTCGCCGATGGCGATGGTATGACGGTCCATCAGGCGACCGCGGCCCATGTGCAGCTTTACGCCGGCGCCATCGAGCAGCTTGAGATACACGCCGTTCAGCCGGTCGACCTCCTTCTGCACGTTGTCGCGCAGGGTCGCCCAGGAATGCACCGGCTCGAGGCCCGACCAGCCGTAGGCCGCAGCGTCCTCGAACTCGTGCGCGAACTTGGAGCCGTAGACCAAGAGCTTCTTGGGCACGCAGCCGCGGATCACGCAGGTGCCGCCGACGCGATAGTCCTCGCAGATGCCGACGCGGGCGCCGTGGCCGGCCGCAATGCGCGATGCACGCACCCCGCCCGAGCCGGCGCCGATGACGAAGAGGTCGTAGTCGTAGGCCATTGGTCAACCTGGGATCAGAACACGATAGAGGCCACCTTTCGGCGACGCACCGGACTATATCGGCCCCGGCAAGCCGCTGTAAGGGAAATGCCCTTTTACCGCGTCGGATGTGGGGTCTCTGTAACGCGCCCCTCGGCCGCTTCGTCCTCCAGTTCTGGAGGACGAAGCGGGTTTTGCAAAGATCAGTCCCATCACGCAAGGCATCTGTAACGCGCACGGTTGCGGCTTCGTCCTTCCGATACATGGAGGCGCTTCACGCTTTGCGAAAGGGCGGCTGTCGATCCCCGATCGGGCATGCCGCACGGCTTGTGAGGCTCGTCTGCCGACATGACGCGTTGCATCTCGACCGTCTCTACAACTATTAGGAGCATATTCCGATGAAGCTACTGACATTGCCGGCCGCTCTGCTCGTCCTGGCCGGCCCTGCGTTCGCGGCCCCGGGCGATCCGCCCGCGCCTTCCGACCGGCCTAGCCGCACTTCCAACGCGGCCGCCCCCAGCGCGGCGCCGCGCGGGCTGATGCGCTACGACACCAACAAGGACGGTGCGGTCGACCGTGCCGAATGGAAGGCCGGCCAAGAGGCACGCTTCAAGCAGCTCGACACCAACGGCGACGGCAAGCTCACCCAGGAGGAGCTGTTCGCGCGCACGCCGGCTGACGGCAACAGCGTCCTGCCATCAGACCGCCAGGCGCAGCGCCAGACGACCTACTTCCAGCTGCTCGACGCCGACAAGGACGGTTTCGTCAGCCTAGCGGAGTTCATGGTCCAGGCCGACCGCAACTTCACGCGCTGCGACGTCAACAAGGACGGCCGCATCGACACCGCCGAATGCCGCCAGGCGCTGCAGCGCAACCGCCCCGACCGCGCAGCGCGAGCGCAGCAGCCGGCGCAGTAGCCCCGGAGAGGGGTCGCTCCCCCCGCCAAGACCCCTCTCCCACCTTCTCCCCCTCGCGAACGCGAGGGGGAGAAGGTGCCCCGTAAGAACGGGGGAGATGCCTGACCGTTACGAACTCTCGGCGTGCATGACCTCGCCAAAGAGCTCCCAGGTCTCGCCCTTGAAACGCTGCAACTGCACTGCCTGAATCGGATAGAAGTCCGTCGGGCCGGTGCTGACGGTGATGCCCGGCAGCACCATGGGCAGGCGGAACCTCTGGAAGTTCGCCGCCTGCTTCATCAGGTTCTCGCGCGTGAGCTCGTCGCCGCATTTCCTCAGCGTCTCGTGCATCAAGGTCGAGACGGCGTAGGCGAAGACGTTGTTGGCGTCCGAAAGGCTGGCACCGGAATTGTGCTTGGTCATCCAGTCCCGCCACGCCTTCATGTCGGCGTTGTCGTCCCACTGATGATCGGTCGGATCCATCAGGTAGGCCGCCGTGAGGACATCCTGCACGTTTTCGAAGCCAGCCGGCTTCATCGCGCTGGCGACGCTCGCCGACACGTTGTTGAGATATTGCGCCGGTCTCCAGCCGATCTCGGCCGCCTTGCGCATCGACTGAGCCGCGAACTTGGGCGTCGAGACGTTGAAGAAGACGTTGGCCCCGGAGTCCTTCAGCTGGATGACCTGCGACTCGACCGTGGGATCGGTGACCTCGTAGGTGACGTGCTTCACCACCTTGTCGATGTCCTTGCCCAGGCCGTCCTTCATCCCTTCCCAGTAGTCCTTGCCGTAGTCGTCGTTCTGCATCAGCACGGCGATCTTGGGGTCCTTGACGTTGGCCAGGATGTGCTTGGCGTAGATGACGGCTTCCGTGTGGTAGTCGGGCTGGAAGCCCATCGTCCACGGGAACTCCTTGGGATTGCCCCACTTGGAAGCGCCGGTCGCGACATAGAGCTGCGGCACCTTCTTCTGGTTCATGTACTTGTGGATCGCCGTGTTGGTCGGCGTGCCCAGCGTGTTGAAGGTGCAGAGCACCTTGTCCTGCTCGACCAGCTGGCGGATGCACTCCACGGTCTTGGACGGCGTGTAGCCGTCGTCGAGGGTTATGAAGTTGACCTTGCGACCGTTGATGCCGCCTGCCTCGTTCACGCTCTTCCAGTAGGCCTGGATGGTCTTGCCGATCACGCCGTAAGCCGAGGCCGGCCCGCTGTAAGGATTGGTGTGGCCGATCTTGATCTCGGTATCGCTGGCGCCGTCGGAATACTTCTTCTGCGCGTACGAAACGCTGGAACTCGATACGATCGCGGCAGCAGACGCGCCGCCGAGAAAACTACGCCGATTGGTCTTCAACGCTACCCTCCAATAGTTATCGTTATGCGCAGGCAGCGTTACCGGATTCGAGGCGCGTGAAAAGACCAAAATCCGCGGTGAAATATACAAGAAATCAATGTCCCTCTTCCGTCATAGGGGGAGGTGCCCCCGAAGGGGGCGGAGGGAGAAGGCAACAGGCGCTGGCTTTGTCATCCCGAGCGAAGCGAGGGACCTTTCCTGCTGCCTCAAAGGTCCCTCGCTTCGCTCGGGATGACAGCTTTGCGGCCTTCCCCCTCCGGCCCTTCGGGCCAACTCCCCCGTGCGAACGGGAGAGGTTTAATTGTCACGAGCTCTCGGCGTGCATGACCTCGCCGAACAGCTCCCAGGTTTCGCCCTTGAACCGCTGCAGCTGGACAGCCTGGATGGGGTAGAAATCCGTCGGGCTGGTATTGATGGTGATGCCCGGCAGGATCAGCGGCACGCGAAACTTCCGGAAGCTCGCCGCCTGCTTCATCAGGTTGGCGCGGGTCAGCTCGTCGCGGCAGCGCCGCAGGGTCTCGGCCATCAGGTAGGACACCGCATAGCCGTAGATGTGATTGGCGTCGGCCTTGTTGGCTGCCGGCATGTACTTGTCCATCCAGGCCCGCCAGGTCTTCATCTCCTCATTGTCGTCCCATTGCTTGTCTGTGGCATCCATCAGGTAAGCCGCCGTGATGATGCCCTGCGCATTCTCGTAGCCGGCGGGCTTCATCACCGCGGCGACCGAGGCCGAGACATTGTTGAGGTAGTGAGCCGGCCGCCAATCTATGTCGGCCGCCTTGCGGATGCCCTGGGCGGCGGCCTTCGGGCCCGACGCGTTGAAAAAGACGTTGGCGCCGGAGTCCTTCAGCTGGATGATCTGGCTGTCGACGGTCGGATCGGTCGCCTCGAAGGTGACGATCTTGACAATGCGATCCACGTCCTTGCCCAGCCCCTCCTTCAGCCCGCCGAGATAGTCGCGGCCGTAGTCGTCGTTCTGGTGCAGGACGCCGATCTTGGCATCCTTGACGTTGGCCAGGATGTGCTTGGCGTAGATCACCGCCTCGGTGTGGTAGTCCGGCTGGAAGCCCATCGTCCATGGGAAGTGCTGGGGATCGCCCCACTTCGACGCGCCGGTCGCGACGTAGAGTTGCGGCACCTTCTTCTGATTCATGTACTTGTGGATCGCGGTGTTGCACGGCGTGCCGAGCGGCTGGAACAGGGCAAAGATCTTGTCTTGCTCGACCATCTGGCGGACGAGCTCCACCGTCTTGGACGGCACGTAGCCGTCGTCCAGCGAGATGAACTTGATCTTGCGGCCGTTGATGCCGCCCTGGTCGTTCAGGCTCTTGAAGTAAGCGTCGATCGTGTTGCCGATGGCGGCGTAGGACGAGGCCGGCCCGCTGTGGGGGTTCGTATTGCCGATCTTGATCTCGGTATCGCTGGCCCCATCGTCGTATTTCTTCTCGGCCGACGCCGAACCCGCCATCAGCGCCAAGGCCGACGCGCCAACCACGAAGCCGCGTCTGGTCGTGTCCATCGGAAACCTCCCTGTACTCTCGTTGGCGTCGGTTGTTCCACAGTTCAACGCAAAAAAGAAGGCTGCCCAGTCCTGCGTCCCCCGTCACACGGGTGAGGTGTCCCGAAGGGACGAGGGAGAAAGGCAACAGGCGAAGCCTTTGTCATCCCGAGTGCAGCGAGGGATCCTTAGAGCTACAGGAAAGATCCCTCGCTGCGGTCGGGATGACAGGCTTTGCGGCCTTCCCCTCCGACCGCTGCGCGGCCACCTCCTCCGTGTGAGCGGGGGAGGTGGCACCAAATCAACTGCCTTCCGCCGACATCACCTCGCCGAACAGGTCCCAGGTTTCGCCCTTGAAGCGCTGCAGCTGGACCGACTGGATGGGATAGTAGTCGGTCGGGCTGGTGCTGACGGTGATGCCGGACAGCAGCATGGGCACGCGCAGCTTCTGGAAGTTGGCGGCCTGCTTCATGACGTTGGCGTGGGTGAGCTCGTCGCCGCACTTCTTCAACGTCTGCTCCATCAGGAACGACACCGAGTAGGCATAGACGTAGTTGGCGTCGCCCTGGTTGGCGCCGGGCATCCACTTGTCCATCCAGGCGCGCCAGGCCTTCATCTCGGCGTCGTCGTCCCACCGCTTGTCGGTCGGATCCTTGAGGTAGGCCGCCGTGACGATGCCTTGGGCGTTCTCGAAGCCTGCCGGCTTCAGCACCGACGACACCGAGGCCGACACGTTGGTCATGTACTGCGCAGGCTTCCAGTCGATCTCCGCCGCCTTGCGGATCGCTTGCGCGGCGAACTTCGGCGTGGCGATGTTGAAGAACACGTTAGCGCCGGCGTCCTTCAGCTGGATGATCTGCGACTCGACGGTGGGATCGGTCACCTCGTAAGTGACCAGCTTGGCGATCAGCCTGTCCGCGTCCTTGCCCAGGCCTTCCTTGAAGCCTTCGAGGTAGTCCTTACCGAAGTCGTCGTTCTGCATCAGGATGCCGACCTTCGGATCCTTGACGTTGGCCAGGATGTGCTTGGCGTAGATCACGGCCTCGGTGTGGTAGTCGGGCTGATAGCCCATGGTCCACGGGAACTCCTTGGGCTTGCCCCACTTCGAAGCGCCGGTCGCGACATAGAGCTGCGGCACCTTCTTCTGGTTCATGTACTTCTCGATCGCCGTATTGCTTGGCGTACCGAGCGTGTTGAACAGGCAGAGCACCTTGTCCTGCTCGACCAGCTGGCGCACGACCTCGACGGTCTTGGAGGGCGTGTAGCCGTCGTCCAGCGTGATGAACTTGACCTTGCGGCTGTTGATGCCGCCCGCCTCGTTGACGCTCTTCCAATAAGCTTCGATCCCCTTGCCGATCACGCCGTAGGCCGACGCCGGGCCGCTGTAGGGGCCGCAATGACCGAGCTTGATCTCGCCGTCGCTGGCGCCGTTGTCGTACTTCTTCTCTGCAAACGCCGACCGCGAACCGGCCAACAACGCCACCGCTGACGCAGCACCGAGAAACCCACGCCTACTCGTTGTCAAAAACCCCTCCTTCTTGGAAAAAGCGCAGGAGTTTCTTCGGGATCGCGGCAAAAAAGAAGGCCGCCCCGGGCGGCCTTCCGCAGGACGGGTGCGACCCCTTAGCTGCTCTCGGCGTGCAGGATGTCGCCGAACAGCTCCCAGCTCTCGCCCTTGAAGCGCTGCAGCTGGACGGCCTGGACTGGATAGAAGTCGGTCGGGCTGGTGCTCACCAGGATCCCGGGCAGCAGACCCGGCACACGCAGCTTCTGGTGGTTGGCCGCCTGATGCATGAGGTTATCGCGCGTCAGGTTGTCACCGCACTTCTTCAGGGTCTGCTCCATCAGGTACGCGACGGAGTAGGCGTAGACGTAGTTCACGTCCTCCTGGTTGCCGTTGGGAACGTACTTGTTCATCCATTCGCGCCACGTCTTGAGCTCGGCATCGTCGGCCCACTGCTTGTCGGTCGGATCTTTCAACCAGGCCGCCGTGATGATGCCCTGCACGTTCTCGAAACCCGCGGTCTTCATGGTCGTGACCTGCGCGGACACGTTGTTCAGGTACTGCACCGGCTTCCAGCCAATTTCCATGGCCTTGCGGATCGACTGGGCGCAGAACTTCGGAATCGAGATGTTGAAGAAGACATTGGCGCCCGAGTCCTTGAGCTGGATGACCTGCGATTCCACCGTAGGGTCGGTGACTTCGTAGGTCACGTGCTTGACGATCCTGCCGACCTCCTTGCCGAGGCCATCGCGCAGCCCCTCGTAATAGTCCTTGCCGTAATCGTCGTTCTGCATCAGCACGCCGATCTTGGCATCCTTCACGTTGGCCAGCAGGTGCTTGGCGTAGATGACCGCCTCGGTGTGGTAATCGGGCTGGTAGCCCATCGTCCACGGATACTCCTTGGGGTTGCCCCACTTCGAGGCGCCGGTCGCCACGAAGAGCTGCGGCACCTTCTTCTGGTTCATGTACTTGTGGATCGCCGTGTTGCACGGCGTGCCGAGCGTGTTGAAGGTGCACAGAACCTTGTCCTGCTCGACCAGCTGGCGGATGCATTCCACCGTCTTGGGCGGCGAATAGCCATCGTCGAGAGAGATGAAGTTGATCATGCGGCCGTTGATGCCGCCCCGGTCATTGACGCTCTTCCAGTAGGCCGCTTCGGCCTTGCCAATGATCCCATATGAAGACGCCGGCCCGCTGTACGGATTTGTGTTGCCGAGCTTGATTTCCGTGTCGGACGCGCCGTCGTCGTACTTCTTGTCTGCGAACGCTACCCGGGTACCCGAAAGCATTGCGGCGGCGGAAAGGCCGCCTACGAAGCCACGCCTGTTCGTCTTCATGGTTATGCCTCCTCTTGGGTTTACGCCATCGCTACTCCCCACTCCTCGTTGAACGCATGAATTCGATGCCGGACGGTCAGCCGCTCGCGCCCTGCTTGAGCGCCGCCTGGGTCTTCGCCGCCTCGCGCGCCCGAGCCGGCCGCAGGCTACGCACCACGTAGGCGACGCCGCCCACGATGCCCATCGGCATCAGGTACATCAGCACGATCAGCAGGATGCCGAACACGGTGTAGGCCGAGAGGTCGAACGGCAGGCCGAGATCGTTCTTCACGAAGGTCGAGAGGGCCTGCGCGGAGTTGTCGACCAGCACGTAAAAGATCCCGCCGACCACCGAGCCGGCGAGCGAGCCGACGCCCCCCACCACCAGGCCGATCAGAAACTTGATCGACAGGAAGAAATTGAAGCTGTCGGGCGCCACGAAGGCGATGGCCGAGGCCGACAGCGCACCCGCGATGCCGGTGTAGGCCGCGCTGATGCCGAACGTCACGGTCTTGTAGAGCGCGGTGTCGATGCCCATGGTGCCGGCGGCCAGGTACTGGTCGCGGATCGCCATCATGGCCCGGCCGCTGCGGCTGTTCAGGATGTTGGCTGCCGCCCAGTACAGCAGCACCATCACGATCAGGCAGTAGTAGTACAGCCACTGGTCTTCGGTGAGCGGCAGGCCGAACGGCACGTCGGGCTTGTTCAGCACGATGCCCTGCACGCCGCCGGTCAGATCCTCGAGCCATTTGTATTTCAGGATCTGCGGCACCGAGAGGGCGAGCGCGAAGGTCGCGAGCGCGAGGTAGTGGCCCTCGAGCTTGAGCGCCGGCAAGCCGAACAGATAGCCGACCACGAACGACAACGCCGCCGCGATCGGCAACGTCGCGTAGTAAGGCATGTCGAGCTTGTCCATCAGGATCGCCGCGGTATAGGCGCCGACCGCATAGAAAGCGCTATGG
>JAFAKN010000379.1 GCA_019235415.1 Alphaproteobacteria bacterium | reverse complement strand
ACCTTCTCCGCCGTGAACGGCATGTCGAGATGGCGCACGCCGTACGGCCGCAGCGCGTCGAGGACGGCGTTGGCGACCGCGGCTGGTGCTCCATTGGTTGGCAGCTCGCCGACGCCTTTGAATCCGAGGAAATTGTTGGGCGAGGGGGTTGCGATGGTGCCGACATGGAGGTCGGGAACATCGTCTGCGCGCGGCAGGGCGTAGTCCATCAAGGTGCCGGTCAGCAGCTGCCCGCTCGCCTCGTCGTAAACCGCCTGCTCCATCAGGGCATTGCCCAGCCCATGGACCGTACCGCCGTGCAGCTGGCCTTCGAGCAGGCGCGGATTGACCACGGTGCCGCAGTCGGCGATCTCGGTCAGTCGGTCGACGCGCACCTCGCCGGTCTCGGGATCGACCTCGACCTCGCAGACCATCACGCCCGTGGGATAGGACTCGATCTTGTCGGCGAACTGCGCCTCTCCCGCAAACGGTCTGAAGGCAGCCAGCTCGAACAGCCCGACGCGCCGGTCAGTACCGACGACCTCGAACCGGCCCTCACGATAGGCGATGTCGCTCGCTGACGTCTCCAGCCGCTCCGCGGCCAGATCGCGCCCGCGCTCGATCACGACGTCCGCGGCGCGCTTGAGGGTCGTGCCGCTGATGATGGTCGAGGACGACCCGCCGGTGCCGCCGCCATGTGGGATCGCACGCGTGTCGCCCTGGCGGATGTCGATGCGCTCGATCGGCACGCCGAGCGCCGCCGCCAGGATCTGCGCGAAGGCCGTCTGATGCCCCTGGCCTTGGCTTTGTGTCCCGACGCTGGCGACCAGCCGGTCCGCCGTCACCTCGACCACGGCATGCTCGTCGGCGATGCCGCCGGTGCCATGCAGATGGCAGGCGACTCCGAGGCCGCGACGCAGTCCTTTCGCAGCGCTCCTGTCGCGTCGTGCCGCGAAGCCGGCCCGATCGGCCATTGCCAGCGCCTTGTTGAACAAGGCTGGGCAGTCGGCGGCATCGTAGGTGTAGCCGGTTGCCGCCTTGTACGGCATGTCCTGCGGCCGAAGCAGGTTCAGTCGGCGCAATTCAATCGGGCTGCGGCCCGTCTCGCCGGCGGCGATGTCGACCAGGCGCTCGAGCAGGAACAGCGCTTCGGGCTTGCCGGCGCCGCGAATGGCGTCGACCGGCACGGTGTTCGTGAAGGCGCAGTCGAACTCTACGCGGATCGCCGGGATGCGATAGAGGCCGGAGATCACCTTGGCCAAACCAGTCGTCGGGATGCTCGGCGCGAACATCGAGACGTAGGCGCCGAAGTTGGCTTGCGCCCTGACTCGCAGGCCGAGGAACTTGCCCTCGGCGTCGAGCGCCAGCTCGGCCTTCGCCACGAGATCGCGCGCGTGGCTGTCGGCCACGGCAAGCTCGCCGCGCTCGCAGCTCCAGCGCAGACCTCGTCCGAGCTTGCGCGTCGCCCAGGCGATCAGCGCGGCTTCGGCGGAGATCGGATACTTCGGCCCGAAACCGCCGCCGACATCCTCGGTGACCAGCCGCAGCTTGTCCTTCGGCACATTCAGCACGCGCTCGCACATCAGCCGGTGCGGGATCTGCACGCCCTGCGACGACAGCGTGACCGTGACCAGATCCTGCGCGGCGTCGTAGGCCGACCATGCCGCACGCGTCTCCATGTAGTGCACGATCTGCCGCGGCGAGCGGATGCCGAGCGACGCAACGTGCGCGGCGCGCGCGAAGGCGGCGTCGGTCGCCGCGGCGTCGCCGCGTGTCCAGCGGCACATGAGGTTGCCGGCAACGTCGTCGTGGATCAACGGCGCATCTGGCGCGAGCGCCTGCCCAGCCGTCACGACGGCCGGCAGCGGCTCGTACTCGACTTCCAGGGCTTCCATGGCGTCGCGCGCCTGATCCAGCGTCTCGGCCGCGATCATGGCGACGAGGTCGCCGACGTGCCGGACCTTGCCCGGCGGCATCGGCAGGTGCTGCGGTTCGCGATGGCGATTGCCTTGGTCGTCCTTGATCTCGCTGATCGCCGGCAGGTGGCCGACCTTGTCGGCCACCAGGTCGTCCGCAGTGTAGATCGCCGCCACGCCGGGTAGCGCCAGCGCCGCGGCCCTGTCGATGCGCAGCAGGCGGGCATGCGCATGCGGCGAGCGCACGAACAGCACGGCGAGCGCATCGCGCGGTGCGGTGTTGTCGGCGTAACGCCCGCGGCCGCTCAGGAAGCGGCGATCTTCGCGGCGAAGGAGAGGTTGGCCGAGGGCGACAGGGGCGTTCATCCGCCCGTCACGCCGCGAGCGCGTCGCTGATCACCTTCAGGGCCGTGTCGATGTCCTGGCGATTGACGTCGAGATGGGTCACAGCGCGAATGCGGGTCGCGGTGTTGGCGCCGAGCCCGACGCCGTGCTCGCGGCAGGCCTCGACCAGGCGGGCCGCGCTCCAGCCGGGCTTCTTGACCTCGAAGAACACCAGGTTGGTCTCCATGCGTGGCACATCGACCTCCAGTCCCTTGATGCTCGCGATGCCTTCGGCCAGATGCCGCGCGTTGTCGTGGTCCTCGGCCAGGCGGTCCCAGTTGTGCTCGAGCGCATAGAGTGCGGCGGCGGCGATGACGCCCGACTGGCGCATCGAGCCGCCCAGCATCTGCTTGTGGCGCCAGGCTTCCTTGATGAAGTCCTTGGATCCGGCAAGGCTTGCGCCGACCGGCGCGCCGAGGCCCTTGGTGTAGTCGAGCCACAGCGTATCGACGCAAGCCGCATAGGCGCTGGCCTTGATGCCTGACTTGACGGCGGCGTTGCAGAGTCGTGCGCCGTCCATGTGCATGGCGAGCCCGGCGCCGTGCGCGACGTCCGAAACGGCCTGCAGCGTTGCAAGCGGCCATACAGTCCCGAAGCCGCCGTTGGAGGTGTTCTCGACCGAGACCAGCCGCGAGCGCGGGGCGTTGCGGCTGTTGGGATCGCGCAAGGCAGCCTTGACCTGCTCGGCGGTGAATACGCCGGCGGGTCCGTCGACCGCGCGGATCATCACGCCCGAATTGGCCGCGGGTCCGCCGGTCTCGGCGTTGATGATGTGCGCGGTGCGATCGGCGATCACCTCGTCGCCCAGCCGGCAGTGCACGCGGATCGCGATCTGGTTGGCCATGGTGCCGCTCGGCAGGAACACCGCGTCCTCCTTGCCGAGCAGCGCAGACACGCGCTCGCGCAGCCGGTTGACGGTGGGATCCTCCATCTTCTGCTCGTCGCCGACCTCGGCGTCGGCCATCGCCTTTCGCATGCCGGGCGAAGGCTTGCTCTTGGTGTCGCTGTAAAGGTCGATGAAGCGGTTTTGCATGGCGTGTCAGTGTCTCCTGCGCCACCATAACGACGGGATGCCGAGAGGCAAAGCGCAAGACACCTTTGTCATCCCGAGCGCAGCGAGGGACCTTTCCTGTTGCCCTAAAGGTCCCTCGCTGCGCTCGGGATGACAGGAG
>JAFAKN010000057.1 GCA_019235415.1 Alphaproteobacteria bacterium | reverse complement strand
GCGCGCCGCCTTCGCCATCGGCTTTCTCATCCTCTTCGTCTTCATCGGCATCTACAGCTACGTGAACTTCGTGCTGGTGCGTGCGCCGTTCGACGTCGGCATGATGATGCTGGGCATGGTGTACTTCGTGTTCCTGCCCTCGATCGTGACGACGCCGCTCGCCGGACGCGTCGTCGCCCGCCTCGGCACGCGGCCGAGCCTGTGGCTGGCTTTCGCGGTCGCCGCCGCCGGCCTCCCGATGCTGCTCGGCAGCAACCTCGACCTGCTGCTCGTGGGCCTGGCGCTGTTCGGTGTCGGCACCTTCTTTGCCCAGGCGACGGCCACGGGTTTCGTGGGCCGAGCCGCAACCGCCGACCGCGGCTCGGCGAGCGGCCTCTATCTGACGAGCTACTACCTGGGCGGCCTGATCGGCACCGCGATCCTCGGCCAGGTATTCGACCATCTGGGCTGGACCGCTTGCGTGATCGCCGTCGGCGTCGCGTTGGCGGCCGGAATGCTGCTCACTCTTCGCCTCACGATCCAGCCGGCAAGCGCCGACCAGATGCCTGGCTTGATGCAACCCTCGTCGAAGACCGCCTGAATCTTCGCATCCTCGTGGAGAATCCCATGCCGAATGTCGTCATCAAGCTGTGCACTGCGACGCTGCTCGCGGCCGTCGTGATGTTGTCGCTGCCGGTGCAGGCCGGCGCCGACCAAGCGAATGCTGCGCCAAATGCTGCGGGAGTTATTGCCGTCAGAAGCGCCTACGACGTCGGCGAGACCGTCGAGCGCCTGAAGAAGGACATTGCCGCCAAGGGCATCGTCTTCTTCCAGGAGATCGATCAGACGGCGTTGGCCGCCAAGGCCGGGATCGAACTGCGTCCCTCCATCCTGCTGATCTTCGGCAACCCGCCGCTCGGCACGCAGTTCATCACCGCCAACCCGCAAGCCGGTCTCGACTGGCCGGTCCGCATGCTGGTCTATCGCGACGCGCAAGGGGCAGTGTGGGTGGCCTACACCGACTTCGCGTGGATCGCCAAGCGCCACGGCGTATCGACGCGCGAGGCCCAGTTCGACATGGCGACGCAAGTCGCGGCGTCGATCGCCTCGAGCGTTGCTGCCCACTGAACCATCTCGGAGGAACGCCATCATGGACACCATCAGCGGAGTCGCATCGACCAGTGTCGACAAGCCCCGCGCGATCAAGGAACAGGTGGTCCTGGCCTTGCAGGGCGGAGGCGCCCTCGGGGCCTACCAGGCCGGCGTCTACCAGGCGTTGATGGAAGGCGGCATCGAACCCGATTGGGTGATCGGCACCTCGATCGGGGCGATTAACGGCTCCCTGATCGCCGGCAATGCACCCGACGCCCGTGTTGCCCGGCTCAAGGAATTCTGGGACGGCATGGCGCAGCGGCATTCGTTCGACGGCGTCTGGCCGGCGGCGCTGTTCGGCAATGCGCTTACCAACATGTCGACCGTCATGTCGGGCATACCCGGGTTCTTCTCGCCCAACTCGCGCGCCGCCCTGGGACCGACCTGGCCGGTCGGCATCGACCACGCCGCCTACTACACGACCGAACCGCTGCGCCATACGTTGGCGCGTCTGGTCGATTTCGATCATCTGGGCCAGCGGCACACGCGGCTCTCGGTCGGCGCCGTGAACGTGCGCACCAGCGAGATGCGCTACTTCGATACGCGCGACATGCCGCTCACGGTATCGCACATCATGGCGTCCGGCGCCTTGCCGCCGGCCTTTCCGGCGATTGCCATCGACGGCGAGTATTGGTGGGACGGCGGCGTCTATTCCAACACCCCGATCGAGGTCGTGCTCGAGGACGTGCCGCGCCGCAACTCGCTGATCTTCTCGGTCAATGTCTGGCAGCCGAGCGGCAACCACCCGACCACCATCCAGCAGGTCATGGCGCGCCACAAGGACATCCAGTTCGCCAGCCGCAGCAAGAGCCACATCGCTCGCCAGGCCCAGCTCCATCGCTTGCGGCACGTCGTGCGCAAGCTCGCCAAGCGCCTCCCGCCGCAGGAGCAGGCCGACCCCGTCGTGCAGGATCTCGCCGAGTACGGCTGCGGCACGCAGATGCATCTCGTCCAGTTCCTGGTGCCTCGGCTCGACGGCGAGGATCACACCAAGGACATCGATTTCACGCGCGCGGGCATCGACCATCGCTGGCGGGCCGGCTTCGACCATGCCAGCCGGATCCTGCGGGAAAAGCCATGGGAGGCGCCCGTCGATCCGCTT
>JAFAKN010000301.1 GCA_019235415.1 Alphaproteobacteria bacterium | reverse complement strand
ACGGCGTTCACCGTCTCGATCGAGGCGCGCGAGGGCGTGACGACCGGCATCTCGGCTGCCGACCGGGCGCGGACGGTCGCCGTGGCGATCGATCCCTCGTGCGGGCCGCAGGACATCGTGTCCCCCGGCCATGTCTTCCCGCTGGTCGCCCGTGACGGCGGCGTGCTGGAGCGGACCGGACATACCGAGGCGGCGGTCGATCTCGCGCGGCTGGCCGGCCTCACGCCGGCCGGCGTGATCTGCGAGATCATGAACGACGACGGCACGATGGCCCGTCGCAACGACCTCATCGCCTTTGCCCAGCGCCACAATCTCAAGATGGGCACCATCGCCGACCTGATCGCCTATCGGCGGCGCTACGATTCGATCGTGCGGCGGCTGAGCGAGACCACTTTCGAGAGCATCTACGGCGGCGACTTCCGCTGCGTCATCTACGTCAACAAGGTGACCTTGGCGCAGCATCTCGCTCTGGTGAAGGGCGACCCCGCGACCGGCGGTCCGGTTCCCGTCCGCATGCACGCGGTCAACATCTTCACCGATGCCCTCGGCCAGCGCGACACCGGCCGCGGCGGCGAGATCGAAGCCGCGATGCGCTACATCGCCAAGGAGGGGCGCGGCGTCGTCGTGCTGATCCGCGAGGCGCCGACCATCATGCTGTCCGAGCAGCGCCGCCGCGCCGGCGAGCGCATCAAGCCGGCTGGCGGCGAGCTGCGCGACTACGGCGTCGGCGCGCAGATCCTGATCGATCTCGGGGTCAAGGAGATGGTGCTGCTGACGCACAGCCGAAAGAGCGTCGTGGGCCTGGAAGGCTTCGGCCTGAAAATCGTCGGCCAGAAGCCGGTTCCGACGGAGCCCTGAGATGGCCACCCGAGCGGAAAGTCCGACGACGCGGCCGGCCGTCGCCGGCGCCAAGGGTGCGCGCATCCTGATCGTCGAGTCGCCGTACTACCTCGACATCTCCCGGGCGCTGATCGACGGCGCCGAGCGCGAGATCGCCAGGAACGAGGCGTCGTCGGAGCGGGTCGTGGTGCCTGGCGCTTTCGAGATTCCGGGCGCCATCGCCTTTGCCGCCGAGCACTATGACGGCTTTGTCGCCCTGGGCTGCGTGGTGCGCGGCGAGACCACGCACTACGACTACATCTGCGGCGAGAGCGCCCGTGGCCTGATGGACCTCGCGATCAACAAGAAGCTCGCGATCGGCTACGGCATCCTGACCGTCGACACGATGGATCAGGCCAAGGCCCGCGCGCTCGTCGAGCGTGGCGACAAGGGGGGCGACGCCGCGCACGCCTGCCTCGTCATGGTGGCGCTGAGCCGCCGCTGGCGGACGGCGTGAGTGCGACGCCCGCCGAACGCCGCCTGCCCAGCCGCCGGCAGGCGGCGCGGCTGGCCGCGGTCCAGGCGCTCTACCAGTGGCAGGAAGGCGAGCACGCGCCGGCCGAGATCATCGAGCAGTTCCTGAGCGTGCGAACCTCGGAGGCGGGCGAGGGCGGCATGCGGCGCGACGCCGACCGGCCGCTGTTCAAGGACGTCGTCGAAGGCAGCGTCGCGCATCGCGGAGACCTCGAGCAGATCGTCGCGGCGGCGCTGGCGGACGGCTGGACTTGGACGCGTATCGATCGGTTGGTGCGCGCCATCCTGCTGGCGGGCGCCTACGAGCTGCTGCACCGCAAGGACGTTCCGGTGAGGGTGGCGATCAACGAATATGTCGAGATCGCCCACGCCTTCTACGATCAGGGCGAGCCAAGCTTCGTCAACTCGGTGCTCGATCGGGTGGCCCGTCAGGCGCGCGCATCCGAGCTGACAGGGTAGCGGGCGCGTGCCCCGCCTCGAGCGCATCGGCGAGTTCGAGCTCATAGCCCGCTATTTCGCGCCCCTCGCGCAGGGCTTCGCCGGCGCCGGAGGATTGAAGAGCGACAATGCGTTCCTGCCGGCCGACCCGCGGCACGACCTCGTGGTCAAGACCGACACCGTCGTGGCCGGGGTACATTTCCTGGCCGACGAGGCGCCCGGGATCGTGGCGGCCAAGGCGTTGCGCGTGTGCCTGTCCGACCTCGCCGCCGGCGGCGCCACGCCGTTCACCTACCAGCTGTCGCTGGCGCTGCCGCAAGGCTGGACGGAGCGCTGGGTCGCGGCTTTCGCGCGCGGGCTCTTGGCCGACCAGCGGCGCTTCGGCATCGTGCTGAGCGGCGGCGACACGGTGCAGACTCCCGGGCCGCTCACCGTCACCATCACTGCCTTCGGCCATGTGCCGCCCGGCCGCGGGCTCGACCGAGCCGGCGCCCGCGCCGGCGATCGCTTGTGGGTGAGCGGGACGATCGGCGATTCGGCGCTCGGCCTTCTGGCGGCGCGCAGGAAGATTTCGAGCCGCTTCCTCGAGGACCGGTACCGGCGACCGCAGCCACGCATGTCGCTGGGCCCGCGCCTGCTGGGCATCGCCACGGCGACGGCCGACGTCTCCGACGGACTTTTAGCCGATGCCGGACACATCGCTGAAGCGTCCGGGATTTCAGTCGTGATCGATCGTGAGCGCGTTCCGCTGTCGGCGGCTGCACGGCGCGTCCTCGCTCAGAAGCCGGGATTGTGGACTGCTGTCCTGGGCGGCGGCGACGATTACGAGCTCGTGATGGTGGTGCCGCTGCGCAAGGTCGAGGCCTTGCAAAAGGCGGCGCGGCTTGCCCGCGTGCCGGTGACCGAGATCGGCCGCTGCGAGCACGGGCAGGGCGTTCGGCTGACGCTTGCAGGCAAGCCGATAGTAGCGAAACAGCTGGGTTACGCTCACTTCTGAAAGTGGACCGCGGGCCTTCTGTCATCCCGAGCGCAGCGAGGGATCCTTAGGGCAACACAAGGATCCCTCGGCTTGCGGCCTCGGGATGACAAACATGCGGACCTGGCATGCGGACCTGGACGCCCGCGATCCTCTGAAGTCTCGCGTTTGCAACGCAGCAGCGTCCCGCCCCGGGGGTGGCGCGGGCGGCGCAGGGCCGACTACAGTGCGCGCCCAATGGACGGCTTCACTCAGGTCGAGAAAACTACCGCGGCGGCACCGAGGATGCCGCGGCGCGCTCTGCGCAATATCGGGCTTCTCGCGATGTGCCAGGCGCTGACCCAGAGCAGCAACACGCTGATGTTCGCCTCCTCGGCGCTGGCGGTGCTGACGATCGTCTCGCCCGACCTGCGCATGTGGGCCAACCTGCCGGTCACAATGCAGCATCTCGGCGTCATGCTGTCGGTGTTCCCCGCGTCGGCGCTGATGATGCGGCGCGGCCGAAAGCTCGGCTTCCGCTCGGGCTCGGCGATGGGCATGGTCGGCGCCTCCTGTGCCGCCCTCGGACTGAGTCTCGGCAGCTTCGCCGTGATGTGCCTGGGCGGGCTGTTCCTCGGCTACGGCATCGCCAGCATGCAGCTCTATCGGTTCGCCGCCGTCGAGCTGGCGCCCGGCCATTTCCGCGCGCAGGCGATTTCCTACGTCACTGCGGGCGGCGTGCTGGCGGGCATCATCGGCCCCGGGCTCGCTCGTTTCACGCCCGATCTCTGGCTGCCGACCTTCCAGGCGAGCTTCTGCGCGGTCATCTTGATCCACGCCATCGTCTTCGTCCTGCTGGGTTTGATCGAGTTCCCGGCGGTCAGGGCGGAAGACTCGCACGGGCCGCAGCGGCCCTTGCTCGAGATCGTGACCCAGCCCGCCTACATGGTGGCCGCCGCCGGGGCGATGATCGCCTTTGGGGTCATGTCGTTCGTGATGGCCGCCTCGCCGCTTGCCATCGTGCAATGCGGCCTGAGCAAGTCCGAAGCGCCCGTGACGATCTTCGTGCACGTCATGGGGATGTTCATTCCGGCGTTCTTCACCGGTCGATTGATCGCCCGTCATGGCGTGTTCAACGTGATGATGGCGGGGATCGCGCTTCTGGTCGCCGGCGTGGCCGTGGCCCTCATGGGATTGAGCGAATGGAACTTCCGCATCGCGCTCGGCTTGAACGGGGTCGGCTGGAACTTCCTGTTCGTCGGCGCAACGACGCTCCTCACGACGACTTACCGTCCGTCCGAGCGCGGCAAGGCACAGGCCTTCAACGACTTCATGGTGTTCGGCACGACCACGACGGCGAGCCTGATGGCCAGCGTCGTGCTCGAGGTGAAAGGCTGGGCCATGCTGAACTACCTGGCGCTGGCGCTCGTGCTGGTCGCGTTCCTGGTGATCGCGCTGTTCCGCCTGCGCCAGGCCGCGCGCACTTGATCGCGCGGCTTTGCCTGATGCCTGCAAGCCTTTGAGGCGCCGTGGCTTTTTCCAGGTGCGGGTTGCGAAGAACAAGGCGTTCTGCCATTTTCCGCCGGCCTCGCGCCGGGGGAGGTCCTGTACTTCGGCAAGCGCTGGGCCGTTCTATGCCGTCAAAACAATAGGTTAGCCGAAAATGTCTACCGTTCTCTGGGCCGTCATAGCCTGCGGCGTGATCGCCGTGCTGTACGGCATCGTCACCGCCTCGCAGGTCATGGCGGCCGATTCAGGCACGCCGCGCATGAAGGAGATCGCGCTGGCGGTGCAGGAGGGAGCCGCGGCCTATCTGCGCCGCCAGTACCGGACCATTGCCATCGTCGGCATCGTCGTGCTGATCCTGCTGGCGGTGCTGCTAGGCAAGCTCGCCGCCATCGGCTTCCTGATCGGCGCAGTGCTGTCGGGTGCTACCGGCTTCATCGGCATGAACGTCTCGGTCCGCGCCAACGTGCGCACCGCAGTGGCGGCACAGAAGAGCCTGGGGCAGGGCCTCGACCTCGCCTTCAAGGCCGGCGCGGTGACCGGCATGCTGGTCGCAGGTCTCGCGCTGCTGGGCGTCGCGGGCTACTTCACCATCCTGCTCAACATGGGCATCACGGCCGGCAGCCGCGAAATGATCGACGCGCTGGTGGCGCTGGGCTTCGGCGCTTCGTTGATCTCGATCTTCGCGCGCCTGGGCGGCGGCATCTTCACCAAGGGCGCCGACGTGGGCGGCGACATGGTGGGCAAGGTCGAAGCCGGCATCCCCGAGGATGACCCGCGCAACCCGGCGACCATCGCCGACAACGTGGGCGACAATGTCGGCGATTGCGCCGGCATGGCCGCCGACCTGTTCGAGACCTACGCCGTGACCACGGTCGCCACGATGGTGCTCTCCTCGATCTTCTTCGCGGGCGATGCTGCCCTGGTCAGCAAGCTGATGACCTATCCGCTGGCGATCGGCGGCGTCTGCATCATCACGTCGATCATCGGCACCTACTTTGTCCGTCTGGGCTCGGATGGCAACATCATGTGGGCCATGTACAAGGGCGTGATCGCGGCCGCCGTGCTGTCGATTCCGGCCATCTGGATCGTCACCCAGTGGGTGGTCGGCACCGACACGGTGCTCAAGGTCGGTGACCGTTCCTATACCGGCACGACGCTGTTCTTCTGCTCACTCGTCGGCCTCGCCATTACCGGCCTCATCGTCTGGATCACCGAGTACTACACCGGTACCGACTATCGCCCGGTGAAGGCGGTCGCGCAGGCCTCGGTCACCGGCCACGGCACGAACGTCATCGCCGGTCTTGCGATGTCGATGGAGGCGACTGCCCTGCCGGCGCTGCTGATCTGTGCCGGTATCGTGGTGTGCTATCTGCTGGCCGGCGTGTTCGGCATTGCCATCGCCACGACAGCGATGCTGGCACTGGCGGGCATGGTGGTGGCGCTCGATGCCTACGGTCCGGTGACAGACAACGCCGGTGGCATCGCCGAGATGTCGGGCCTGCCCAAGGAAGTGCGCAAGAACACCGACGCGCTCGACGCGGTCGGCAACACGACCAAGGCGGTCACCAAGGGCTACGCCATCGCTTCCGCGGGACTGGGCGCGCTGGTGCTGTTTGCCGCCTACACCTCGGACCTCAACTACTTCATCGGGCAGGGCAAGCTCGGCGTCAAAGCCGTCGAGTTCTCGTTGCAGAACCCGTACGTGGTGGTCGGCCTGCTGATCGGCGGCCTGCTGCCTTACCTGTTCGGCGGCATGTCGATGCTGGCGGTCGGCCGTGCGGCGCAATCGGTCGTCGAGGAGGTGCGCCGCCAATTCAAGGAGAAGCCCGGCATCATGCAGGGCAAGGACCGTCCGGACTACGGGCGCGCAGTCGATATGCTGACCAAGGCGGCGATCAAGGAGATGATGATCCCCTCGCTCCTGCCGGTGCTGTCGCCGATCGTGCTGTTCATCGTCATCAGCCTCATCGCCACCCGCGCCGATGCATTCGCCGCGGTCGGCGCGATGCTGCTGGGTGTGATCGTCACTGGTCTGTTCGTGGCGATCTCCATGACGGCTGGCGGTGGCGCCTGGGACAACGCCAAGAAATACATCGAGGAAGGCCATTTCGGCGGCAAGGGGTCGGAGGCCCACAAGGCCGCCGTCACCGGCGACACGGTCGGCGATCCGTACAAGGACACAGCCGGCCCCGCCGTGAACCCGATGATCAAGATCACGAACATCGTGGCCTTGCTGCTGCTGGCCGGCCTGGCGCAGTGATCTTCATTTTCCTCCCCATCGCGGAACCCGCGATGGGGAGGTGTGTCGCGCAGCGACCGCAGGGGTCGTGCGCCGTGATTCCGATTCATGAGCCCTCCGCCTGCCTTCGCGAAGCCGAAGCGGCTTCGCTTCGGCGAAGGCAGGTCGGGTAAGACGCCGACACCTCCCCAACTTCGTTGTCAACTTCGTTGGGGAGGTGAATGAAAAGAGCGCTTACGGACCGCCGCTGGTTGGAGCCCCAATGGGGGTGTTCTGATGGGCAGGGCCGCTGAAGCGGCCGACGTTGCCCAGGATCTGCTCCAGCACCGTCAGCTCCTTGCCCGAGGTCGGTGTGGTGCGCGCCACCATGGTGATGTTCTGCGCGTCGTTCATGTCGTAGTACCGTATCTTATCGACGCGACCCGATTCGTTGAACGTGATCTGGATGACGTTCTGGTCGGACACCCAAGGCCTGGACGGTCCCCACTGTTCTTGTTTTTCGCTGATGTAGTACCAGACGTTGGGATTGAAGGTGGCCACCGCCGACGGCGAACCGATCAGGCGCTGCACGTCCTCGCGGCTTTGCGTGCCGACTTCGAGCTTGTCGACCGCACCCGGCGCCGGTGCAAAGCCACGGATCTCCTCGTTGTTCTGGCACGCTGCGGCAAGTGCCAAGGCGGCAACGGCAAGCGGGACGGTGCGACGCATGGACGGCTTCTCGACTTCGTTGAAAGAAGGGCACCCACCATGTCGCGAGCGAGCGGCTCGGTCAATCGACGACGCGGTGGACGACGCTCAGGAGGGATCGCGATTGTTTCGCCGCAAGAGGCCGGGAGAGGAGTTCGCCGCCGCGCTCTATGCGCGTACCACGGCGGATGCCCGCCGGCCGCATCTATTCGAGGACTGCGGCATACCCGACACCCTCGACGGGCGCTTCGATGCGCTCGCCTTGCACGCGGCGCTGATGATCGACCGGTTGCGGCGCGAGCCCGATGGCGAGCCGCTCGCTCAGGCTTTTTTCGACATCATGTTCCGGCATCTCGATCTCACTTTGCGTGAGATCGGCGTGCAGGATCTCGGCGTAGGACGACGGATCAAGATCATGGCCGAGGGCCTGCACGGTCGTGCCCTGGCCTACAGGACCGCGCTGGCCGGTGGCACGACTCCGCTGTCGGAGGTCTTGCGCCGCAACGCCTATGGCGGTACGGCCCCTTCTGACGGCCAAGTGGCTCGCCTCGAAGCCCATGTCCGCGGTTATGTCGAACATCTCGCAGCGGCCCGTCGTGCGGATCTTACGAAGCATTAAGAATATGTCACAACTTCCTAGTAATAAAGACAAATCTGAGATTGAAAGAACCGTCGATGTCGACCGAATGGGGCCGGCCGGCACGGCCCTCGAAATCGCCGCCAGCGACAATGAGCGAGCGGCTCTGGCCAAGCGCTTCGGCTTCCTGGCGCTGCCGGCGCTTTCGGCGCGCGTGACCGTGGACCGCCGGCCGGGCGGCCAAGTGGTGGTCGAAGGTCGCCTGCGCGGGCGTATCGTCCAAGCCTGTGTTCTCACGCTCGATCCCGTCACTCAGGACCTCGACGAGACGTTCCGAATCGTTTTCAAGCATGATCTCAGCGACGAGCGGGATCCCGAAAGCGGTGAAACGGTGTTGAGCGCCCAACCGGACGCCCCCGAGCCGCTGGCCGGGAACCTGCTCGATGTCGGCGAAATCGTCGCTGAGCAGCTCTCGCTTGCGGCCGATCCCTATCCCCGTCGGCAGGGCGTGCGGCTGGAGGACATCATGCCCCGGCCGCGTCGCGATGGCCGTAAGGCGCCGGCCGAGCAGCGCCGGCATCCGTTCGCAGGCCTCGCCGCGCTCCGAGACAAGCCGCGCCGCGGGCGCTAAATTGTTGCGGCGGTGGGACGATTTATATAGACAGAGCCGCCTGCCGCGCCTTCGGAGCGCGGCTGCCGTTTTTTGGGGTGGGCGGAGAGGCCAGCCCCGTTGGAGATCGTCATGGCAGTTCCCAAGAAGAAGGTTTCGAAGTCCCGCCGCAACATGCGGCGCGCGCATCACGCGCTTCCGTCGATGGCCTACGTCGAGTGCAAGAACTGCGGTGAGCTGAAGCGGCCGCATTCGGTGTGCTCGCATTGCGGCTACTACCGCGAGGACATGCCGGTCCTGGCCGACAGCGTGTCGGCCGAGAAGTAGCCCAGTCGCGCGCCGGCCATGGGCTGGCATTGCACAGGCCGGATATCGCCATGACCGATTCGAAGATCGTCCTGGCGCTCGACGGCATGGGCGGCGATCGGGCGCCCGAGGTCGTCGTGAACGGCGCCGACATTGCGCGCGAACGCTACCCGGGCACGTCGTTCCTGCTGTTCGGCGATCCCGCCCGGCTGAAGCCGCTGGTCGATCGCCGCAAGGGTCTGGCATCGACGCTCGAGATCGTGCCGGCCGAGGACGCGGTGCTGGCCGAGGACAAGCCGTCCTTCGCGCTGCGCCGCCGACGCAAGTCCAGCATGTGGCTGGCCGTCGATGCGGCCGCGCAAGGTCGCGCCGACACGGTCGTCTCGGCCGGCAACACGGGCGCGCTTCTCGCCATCTCGATGGTCGCCATGCGCATGCTCGAGGGCGCCCATCGTCCGGCGCTCGCCTCGTTCCTGCCGACCGCGCGCGGCGAGACGGTGATGCTCGACCTCGGCGCCAATGTCGAATGCGACGCCGACAATCTCGCCGAGTTTGCGGTCATGGGCAGCGTGTTCGCTCAGGTGCTGCTGGGGCTCGACCGCCCGCGCGTCGGCCTGCTGAACGTCGGCTCCGAGGAGCTCAAGGGCCATGAGGAGTTGCGCCAAGCCTCTGCCTGGCTGCGGCGCGAGGGATCACCGATCGACTTCCACGGTTTCGTCGAGGGCAACGATATCGGCGCCGGCGCGATCGATGTCGTGGTGACCGACGGCTTCACCGGGAACGTGGCTCTGAAGGCGATCGAGGGGACCGCGAAGCTCTACACGCAGTTCCTGCGCGAGGTTTTCCGGACCTCGAGCTTCGCCAAGGTCGGCTACGTCTTCGCGTCGGGTTCGTTTCGCAAGTTGTTCAAGCGGGTCGACCCGCGGCGCTACAACGGCGGCGTGTTTCTCGGCCTCGACGGCGTGTGCGTGAAAAGCCACGGCGGAACCGACGCTCTGGGTTTTGCCTATGCGATCGGCGTCGCCGTCGATCTTGTGCGCTACGAGTACAAGAACAAGCTGGTCGAGGGGTTGGCGAAGCTGCGGCAGGTCACGTCGACCGCCGAGACAACCGAATCGCCGGCCCTTCGGGCAAGCGGAGGAGCCGAGTGATACGGTCCGTCGTCAAGGGTTGTGGCGGCTATCTGCCGGCAAGGATTGTCACCAACGAAGAACTGGCCAAGAAGGTCGATACCTCCGACGAGTGGATCCAACAGCGTACCGGCATCAAGCAGCGACACATCGCAGCCGAGGGCGAGTTCACCTCGCACCTCGCGATCAAGGCGTCGGAGCGCGCTCTCGAGCACGCCGGCATCGACGCAACCGACCTCGATCTGATCGTGCTCGCGACCGCCACGCCGGACGAGACGTTCCCCGCCACCGCCACGCGCGTGCAGGCGGCGCTCGGCATGAGGAACGGCGCGGCGTTCGACGTCCAGGCGGTCTGCGCCGGCTTCATCTATGCCCTGTCGGTCGCCGACAGCCTGCTGAAGAGCGGGACGGCGTCGAAGGCGCTGGTGGTCGGCGCCGAGACCTTCTCGCGCATCCTCGATTGGCACGACCGCTCGACCTGCGTGCTGTTCGGCGACGGCGCCGGCGCGATGGTACTCGCCGCGGAGGAGGGCACGGGCGCGTCGGCCGATCGTGGCGTGCTGGCCAATGCGCTGCATTCGGATGGCCGCCATCACGACATCCTGTACGTCGACGGCGGACCCTCCTCGACCAGGACGACGGGCTTCCTGCGCATGGAAGGGCGCGAGGTGTTCAAGCATGCCGTCGTCAACATGGCGGCGGTGGTCGGCGAAGTGCTCGACAAGACGGGATTGACGTCCAAGGACATCGACTGGCTGGTGCCGCATCAGGCCAACAAGCGCATCATCGACGGCACCGGGCGCAAGCTCGGTCTTGCTGCCGACAGGATCGTGCTCACCGTCGACAAGCACGCCAATACTTCGGCAGCATCGATACCGCTGGCACTGGACACCGCGGTGAAGGACGGCCGCATCAAGCGGGACGACCTGCTGCTGCTCGAGGGGATCGGCGGCGGTCTTGCCTGGGGCGCCTCCCTGGTTCGCTGGTAGGGTCGTACCTCAAACGGAACGCGAACAGACGCCGATTCGACGCTGATTCAAGGCCAGCCGCTATCCTACTGATATTGACCGCTTTCCATCCTTAGAGTATGGATTAAGTGGGGCAAGGAAGGGACCGGATGGAAGGCCGGACGATCACGCGCGCAGATTTGAGCGAGGCGGTGTTCCAGGAAGTGGGCCTGTCGCGCAACGAATCGAGCGACCTCGTTGAGACCATCCTGTCGGAGGTGGTCGAGGCGCTGGCGCGTGGCGAGTCCGTCAAGATCTCGTCGTTCGGCAGCTTCACCGTCCGCGACAAGGGCCAGCGCGTCGGCCGCAATCCCAAGACCGGGCAGGAAGTCCCGATCCTGCCACGGCGCGTGCTGGTGTTCCGGGCATCGAACGTTCTCAAGAGTCTGATCAACGCGGCACCCGAGGAGCATCACGGGCCGTCGTAACTTTTTCGGGGGGCTTTGCATGGCCGTATCGGTTCACGGGGCGGAGAGGCGGGTCGAGAAGTCCGCACAGGCGTTTCGCACCATCAGCGAGGTCGCGGCCGAGCTCGATGTGCCGCAGCACGTGCTGCGGTTCTGGGAGAGCAAGTTCAGCCAGGTGCGGCCGCTGAAGCGCGGCGGCGGGCGCCGTTACTATCGCCCCGAGGACATCGACCTTTTGCGCCGCATCCGTACGCTCCTCTACGAGGACGGCTACACCATCAAGGGCGTGCAGCGCCTGCTGAAGGAGGGCCGGGGCCGGCTGCCGCAGCAGCAGCGGATCGACCTCGCAGCGGAAAGCGCGCTGGAAAATCTGCGCATCGTGTCGGCCCGCGCCGAGGCCATGACCAGCGGCACGCGCCAACCGCTGCCGCGGACGGGACCGCAGCCGTCGACCTCGACGCCGCGTGCGGCGATGCTCGACCTGCACAAGCGGCGCGAGATCGAGGCGGTGCTGGAGGATCTCGAGCAGGCGCTGTCGCAGCTGCGCAATACCCTGAAGACGAGCAACTGACGGCCGACCGCGAACTCTGCCGGGGGGCAACGCTCGCGGTCACGACAGGGCGCTCTTCAGGGCTTCACCATCGGATGGCCGTCGCAAGAAGGGGCGACGACCGTCTGGTCCTTTAGAACCGGCAACGTCAGAGGGGGCGCGCCGTGTTTGCAGATGTTATCCAGTCATCGTCAGAATCGGTTTCATTTCATGTATTCGCGAGCAATGACAACGAGTTGGAGGCTGATCCTCCGAGCTTCGCCGAGCTGATGTATCTGCGCCGTGGCTTGGCGCAGCCGGGCGGCAAGCTGCCGCTTTTCGACCTCGACGGGCAACAGATCGATGCAATGCTCGTCCGCCGCTGCCTGGAGCGCGGCTGGGCCGAGCCCTGGTTCAACAACCCGCTGAAGCCTGACTGGATGGTCTGCAAGCTTACCGAGCGGGGCCGTCGCGCTGCGGACGAGGCGTGCGACGCCTGACGCGATCAGGGCCAAACGAAAAGCGCCTGGCCGTTTGGGAGACGGGCCAGGCGCGTAGGGACTTGCATTGGGGTGTGGGGTGGAGTTGCAAGCCCCATGGGGGTGCGCCTTGGGGAGGCGCGTCGCAACCTTAGCCGCGTCGGTGATGATAAACCGGTGGTCAACCTGTGACCAAGGCCAGCCACGGATCTGGTACGGGTATGCGCAACGCCGCCGTCCTTGGCAATCTTCAACCAATATCGGGCCGAACGGCGGGCAAACTTCCCTCCAGTCGTTCAATCTGGCGGAGTAAGCCGCTTTACGCGGCTGGCATCGTCTTCCTGGCCGTGCCCAGGTCGGCCGACAGCTGGAGCGAGGCCCTGCTGCGCGGGCGGGTGTCCGCCGGCCGTGGCGGCTCGCGGCCGTCGACTGGTCTCGCGCACGCTGCTGACCGGCCCGGCGGCCGTCGAGGTGGTTCTACGTGTCGCGGATCGCCTGACATACGCTCCGGTCGACCGGTGCAACGCTTGCGCTGGCCAAGATGTTTACCTGCGCATTTGCCAATCGAACGGCGAGAAAAGCATGGCGAACGTTCGTGCCGGACACGCCGACCACACGCGGGCCAACTACAGCGCGGCGGACCCCACGCCGGCCGAAGCCGCGGCGCGGGGCTGGAAAGACATCGGCCGCGCCATCTACCGCAACGTCTCCGATCATCGCATCCTTGTGCTGGCGGCCGGATCGGCTTTCTACGCCATCCTCTCGCTCTCGCCGACGCTCGCGGCCGCGGTGTCGCTCTATGGGCTGTTCGCCGACTCCCGCCGCATCGGCGCGCTGCTCGACCAGCTGTCGGGCGTGCTGCCCGGCGGTATGGTCGACGTCGTGCGCGACCAGCTGCAAAGACTGATCGAGCATCCGCGCAGCACGCTCGGCATCACCCTGGCGGTTTCGCTGGCATTGTCGGTGTGGAGCGCCAATAGCGGGACCAAGTCGCTGATCGATGCGCTGAACATCGTCTACGGCGAACGCGAGCGCCGCGGTTTCATCCGGCTGAACCTCGCCTCCCTGGCATTGACCTTGGGAGCCATCGTGCTCGCCGTGCTGGCGGTCGCCGCCACGGTCGTGGTGCCACTGGCGCTGGCCTATGTCGGTTTCGGCGGTGCCACCGACACCCTCATCGCGGTCGGCCGCTGGCCGTTGCTGCTGGCGACCATCACGCTCGCGCTCGCGGTGCTGTATTATTTTGCGCCCGACCGCGAGCATCCGCGCTGGCGCTGGGTTACCACCGGCAGCGTCGTGGCGTCGATCCTCTGGCTGGTCTCCTCGCTCTTGTTCTCTTGGTACGCGGCGAACTTCGCGCACTATGACAAGACCTACGGCTCGCTCGCCGGCATCGTGGCGCTGATGGTTTGGCTATGGCTCAGCACCGTGGTCGTCCTGCTGGGCGCCGAGCTCGACGCCGAAATGGAGGAGCAGGCCGGCGAGCGCAAATCCAACGACCCGCGCGAGGTCGGCCTGCCCAAGCGCGCCAAGGGCCACTGACCGTGTAACATGCGCCGCCCGGCGCGCGGCTTGCGCCGGTGGAAAGTACGAGACTTGAGATGGCTGTCTTGCCCGTGCAAGAGATGGCGTGCCTCGGGTGTGCCGCACAGGTGGCCGATCTCGACGCGCATTTGAAACGCCTCGCGCGGCGAGACCGAGGGCGAGCCGTAGGCAGGCACGCCGCAGTCCACCCCTTTGACGCTCTCGAACAGAGGCCCTACCAGCAGCGGATCGATTTGGTCGCGAAGTTCTTGGTACAGTTCCAGAACCCCAAGGCGGGGGAGCGCCCGGACGCGCCCCCACCCACGTCGCTATTTCCGCTCGGCGTCCGGCTGGTCCACGTCGGCCTTCGTTTCCGTCACCGTGTCGCGCACCGTCTCGGTGCGCTCGTCGACGTCCTTGCGCACGACCACCTCTTCGGTAGCGTCTTCCTCTTGCTCGCCACCGGCTCTTCATGCCGCTCGACGATCTCGACGTCGCGCGGCGCCGAGAGGTCGGGGGCCCCTGCGTTGCCCGACATCGCGTCGCCCCTCACCGGTCGGCGCTCGATGACGACGCGCTCGTCGCGCAGGCGTACCGATTCCTCGACCGGCCGCGTCACGGGATAGACGCGGACGTGGACGCGCCGCTCGGTCTGCTGCTTGCCGACGACCAGTTCCTCCCTGGCCAGCGGGATGTGGGTCTCGCCGGCTTCGCCGGCGGCCACGGGCGTTGCCTGAGGCCCGCGTTCCACGACGCTTTCCTGGACCGGTGACGCAGCGGGCGGAGCTGCCCGCCGCTCGACCGGCTGCTCGACGCTGGACAGGCCGGTTGCGGCACCGGTTGTGCTCGCCTCGCCGCCAAGCGATTCCTCGCTGCCTGAAAATTCGAGAGCGCCGGCATCATGCATCAGGTTCTCGACGGTGGTCCGCTGCTCCGCGCCGTCCCTGAGGTGCACGGAAACCGCGGTCCGTTCCCTTCCCAGCGTGTCGCGATAGGTGGTTCGGTCGCGGTCGGGCACGTCGCTGCCGAACAACCAGTCCCACCAGCTGTGGTTTGTCTCATGCTCGGCCGGCGCGGGCATGAGCTGGGTGTCCGGGCTGAGCGCGATGTCGGCTTGGGCGACACCGCACTCGACGAGATTGTCGCGAACGCGTTCGGCGGCGGCGCGCGACGCATAGACTGCTACCAGGTTTTCCATCAGCGGATCCCTTTCCCGATGTGCTGCTGTTGGCATTGCAATTGCCCGCGACTCGGCGCGGCGGTGCATGCTGAACTTCACCATCGACGCTACGTTCCTTGTCGCGTCAGTCGTCGCGATGTGAGAGCGCCTTGCATTGCCACGACTGTTCGCAAACGGGCTCACGCGCGTTTGGTGTGGAGCATTCCGAAACCTTCGACGAAGGCCTAGACGCGGTCGTGCGCGACTTCCAGCGCGAGCATCAACTGACTGTGGATGGCGTGGTCAGACCTATGACTCGACGTGCGCTTGGTCTCTAACTCACTACGTCCGAGGATATCGAGATGCCTTTCGCACTTCTGCCCCTGTTGCTCGATCTCGCGCCGGCCGTCGCCGAAGGGATCGCTGGCAGCAACGCAGGCAAGGCGACTGAGAAGGTCGCACAGATCGCCAAGACCCGCGCTCGGTGTCGATAGCCCTTGACGGTGTTGAGCAGGCGCTTGCTGCAGATTCAGACAAGGCCTTGCAGTTCGTCATTCAAGCCGCGCAGGAAGACAAGCGGGCCGAGCGTGAAGCGGAGGCCGCTGCGCGTCAGGCCCACGTCGACGCCTTGAAGGCGCAACTGGCAGACATCCAAGGTGCGCGGGCGCAGACGCTGGGTTTAGCTCAAGAATGCGATCGCATGGGATGCGGTTGTCAGATGCCAGTTGGCCTCGCACAAGTCGTTGATACGCCCTGTACGGGCCGACCGCCGAGGTGCCGTTCCGATCCAGCAGAAGAACCAACCCAGTAGGACAACAGCGACCACCAAAGTTTTGAACTTGGCTTTGTTTGCGGCAGTCAGCGCCGCCATTGCCGTGGTGACGGAGGCTCGCTTTCATCTCCCCTGCCGCCGACAAGGCGGTCCTCACCGCACGCGTACGCTACGAAGGCCGTCAAGGCACTTCTCCGACAGACGGCTGATCATCGCGTGAATGGTGCTCGGCGTCTTGGGTAGCCATTCGCGTTCGCGAGTGCAGGAAACAGTCTGCAGTTCCAGTAGAGCCTATGAGCGTGCTTGTGCGCCACCCGCATTGCAGCTACCGATGGGCATGCCCAGCGAACCCGAGGCCGATCCCGCCATCGAGGCCCAGCCAGCGGCGGACAACTCTGAGTTCTCAATCCGCAATCTGCAGCAACGTATCCGGCAGCAAGAGCTGCTGTCGGAATTGGGCGTGACCGCGCTCCACGGCGTGTCGCTCGACATGTTGCTTGCCGAAGCGGCGAGGATCGCGGCGGACGGACTGCGGGCGCAGTTCAGCAAAGTGCTGCAATACCTTCCCGCAGAGAACCGGTTCCTGGTGCGGGCGGGGATCGGCTGGAAGCCAGGCATCGTTGGCCACGCGACCATCGGGGCAGACCTCGCTTCGCCGGCTGGATATGCTTTGCGCACCGGCAAGCCGGTGATTTCCAACCATCTGGAGAATGAGCAGCGGTTTCGCACTCCCGAAATCCTTCGGCAGCACGGTATCCATCGCGCAATGAACGTCATCCTGCAGGGCGAAGCCAAGCCTTTCGGGGTGCTGGAGGTGGACAGCAAAGCGGAAGACAAGTTCGTCGAGCATGATCTTGCCTTCCTGCAGGGTGCCGCGAACGTTCTCGGGATGGCGATTGAGCGCGAGCGGCATGAACGGCATATCAAGGCGGCGCTCGAACGGCAGCAGGTTCTCCTCAGGGAGATGAACCATCGTGTCAAGAACAGCCTCATGATCGTCTCTGGCCTCCTGCAGCTGCAAGCCCGTGGAGTTGGCGACCCCGCTCTCGGCGGCCATCTTGAGGTAGCGGCCCAACGAGTTACAGCAGTCGCCAAAGCGCATGAGCAGCTACAGGTCGACGGCGACGTCGAGCGAATGAACCTCGGCAAGTACGTCGAGGCCATCTGCAGAGATCTCGATGCCAGTGTTGCTCACTGTCATATCCAAACGGAGGCTGACGAAGACATCGAGATTTCCAGCGACCGTGCAGTGGCGGTGGCGCTCATCATCAACGAACTTGTCACCAACGCCGCCAAATACGCCTACGAGAGCACTACCGGTGGCGAGATCTGGATCACCGTGCGTCGCACGAACAATGACAAGATCTCGATCTCGGTGCGCGACGAAGGTGCAGGCCTACCTCCTGCGGTCGACATTACCAAGCCGAAGCGCCTCGGCATGCGCATCGTCGGTGGCTTCGTCCGTCAGCTCAACGGCACACTTGAGGTGCATGCACGCCAGCCTGGGACGGAATTTGTTCTGACGCTGCCGAACTGACAGCGACCTCCGCCAACTTCACGCTACGGATCGCAGAAACTTCGGTAGCTTGCGCTTCTCGTCCCGCTCCTCGGCGCGGCGCTGGAGGCTGTCGCCCGCCCTGGCTCGGCTTCGGGTGGTTTGGGGGAAGGGAGGTCCAGGGCGGGCGCCGACGCGGATGTCCATGCGCCGGTGCGAGGCGAATGCTGTACGGCCTGTGGTAGTTGCACTTTAGATCCCGGCCCGCTTGGAGAGAGATCGCATTGCCACTGGAGCGACCGGCGACCTAAGCCGGTCTAGCAGGCGGCGCGCAAAGTCGAAGTCCACAACGCTTACCGCGGGGAGAACGCGGCCGGCAGATGTCAACAGCGCATGATGCGCGCTGCGGCGCGCCGGTGGCATACCCTTTCCGCAGTGACTGCCAGTGCTGGAGCCAGCCATGCCGCAGCCGTCAAGCCAGCTTCAGGATGTGCAGGCCGCCTTGCCGGCAGAGGTGCCAGGGACGTCGAGCCTTTCGAGACCGGTTCCGACGATTTCGATAAAGATTTCAGGGAGCGTCGCCATCGCGCCATCATACACACGCCGTGGAGATCAACGCACCGTGTATCCACGACAACTCACCGTTGATGGCCGCCTTCACATGCCGTTTACTCGGGCGATGGATGTTCCAAGGGATCAAAGACCAATTCAGGAGCTCGACTGGGTGCGCACCGTTCTTGAGGCCTCGGGCTTTGCCGTTGAGGCGTTGACCCGGATGCAGCCTGATTCGCCGGACTGCGTCGCCACGCTCGACGGCGAGCGGGTCGGCATCGAGGTGACGGAGCTGGTCAGCGGGGAAGCGCGCAAGCGCACCGGCAACTGGAGCCTCTTCCGATGGGACCAGCCGTCGTTCCTGACGCGCGTTCAGGAGATCATCGACACCAAGGCCGCGAAGCCGTTCCAGGGTGGCCCCTACGCGCGCCGGGTGCTGGTGATCTGGACCAACGAGTTTCATCTCGACCGGGGGGCGGTCGTGCGCTTCCTGGACGGGCAGCGCTTCCACGCCCGCGGCTTCACCGATGTCGTGCTCGGCCTCGACTATCACCCCGAGCATCCGGACGTCGCGTACCGGCTGGCGCTCGAGGGCGGGCCGGCGTCTCAGCGATCGCGGTAGGCGCGCAGCGCGTCTTGCAAGTCGCTCCAGGGCAATTCGTGGCTCTGCTGGCCGGCAGCAGTGACGACTCGGACGTGAAACGTTCTGCCATTCTCGCTCCATTCTGTCTCTCCAGGAGATCGGGCCGGGCTTTCGGTGCCGGCGTCCGGCTCAACGCGGCGCCAGCACGCGATCCACGAGACCGCTGAAGAACGGGTCGGTGCGCCTGCCGCTCTGCACGATCCCGAGGGCTTGCCAGAGGGTGTAGGCCCGATCACGAAGGGAGAGGTCGTCCGGCTCATCGGCAATGTCGCGCCGCGCGACGGTGAGCATGTGTCGGAGCCGAGCGGTCGGCAGTGAAGTATGCATGGCCCTAAACATGTAGTGCGCAGGACGACCGCCGGCATCTGGGCGTAGCCCACGGCGATCGAGGCCGCCAGCCGGTGTCGGCCATCGTAGAGCACATGGCCGCGGCCTTCGCTCGCCTTGGTGATCTGGATCGGCTCCAAAGATTCGTCGCGGCGGATCGCCTCGAGCACGCGCACCATGCGATCGCGGCCGAAGTCCGGCACGCCCGGGCCGCGCGGCGGCACGGCGAGACCGTCGACCGGCACGACGATGGTCACATGGTCGGGGCCGCCGGGCGGGCCGGCGCGATAGGCCGTGCGCTCGGCAACGAAGCCCGCCATGTCGGCGGCGTTCCACCACTCGTCGGGGATCTCGAAGGCGAAGCGCGCGTTGCTGAACCTCATCGCGGGATGCATACAGCGCGGCGAGGTGGATGGATGGCTGGCCGCGAACTGGACCGGCGCGACCGACATCCGGCCTCTAGCTGCCAGACCCCATCCAGGGCAGGCGCCACAGCCCCATATCTGCCGCTACAGCGGCAAGCCCCAACCCCAAGCGCGCTCTACGGCCAAAACCGGCCTACTGGCAGCCCTTCCCAAAGGTTGCCCAGAGGTTGCTCAGCTCACTTTTTTAAACTGAGCGCCCTCGCGCAGACCTCGTAACTAACTAATTTGATTGAGCAAAATGGTCGGGGCGGCGGGATTTGAACCCACGACCCCCAGTCCCCCAGACTGATGCGCTACCAGACTGCGCTACGCCCCGACCGGAAGAGGGCCGTGTAGCGCGAATGGCTGCGGTGCCGCAAGCCGGCTTGCGGGCGTCGCCGGCAGGTCCGATACAGGGTCCATGACCGAACCGTCCGCGCTGGCCTTCGATCCCGCGATGGGGCGGCGCATCCTGCTGTTCTCCTCGCTGGGCCATGCGCTGATGCACATGATGACGGCGTTCTACGCCGTGATCGTGCTGACTCTCGCGGTGGTGTGGGGGCTGCCCGCGGAACGGCTGCTCGAGCTCTACGCGCCGTCGGCGGTGCTGCTGGGCGTGATGTCGCTGCCCGCCGGATGGGCCTCGGATCGCTTCGGCGCGCCGGCCATGATGGTAGTGATGTTCGCCGGTCTCGGCCTGTCGTCGATCGCCTGCGGGCTGGTGGCAAGAGGCGACACCTTCGCGCTGATGCTGGCGCTGTGCGGGCTAGGCGTCTTCGGCGCGATCTACCACTCCGCCGGCATCGCCTGGATCATCCGCACCAGCCGGCACCAGGGCCATGCCATGGGCGTCAACGGCCTGTGGGGCAGCGTCGGGTTGGCGCTCTATGGCGTCGTGCCGGGCGTTCTGATCACGCTCGCCTCGTGGCGCGCCGCCTTCATCGTGCCGGGCGTGGTCTGCCTGGCGATCGGCGCGGTGCTCGCCTGGCAGATCGCCCGCGGCCGCATCGGCGACCGGCCGATGCCTGCGACCGCCGGCGTGAATGCCGGCCGCCGCGAGTTCTGGCGCGTGTTCTCCGTGCTGTCGGTCACCATGGCGCTGGAAGGCATTCTATGGTCGGCGGTCATGTTCGGGGCGGCGCTGGTCTTCGAATCGCGGCTCGCGGCCGACATCGCCCGGCTGCGCGACACGCTTGCCTCGTGGGGCATCGCCACCCAGCCGGTGCTGTGGGTCGGCCTCGCCACCACCCTGATCTACGTCATCTCCGGCCTCGCCCAGTATGCGATGGGCCGCCGTGTGATCGACCGCTATCCCCTGAAGAACACCTACGTGACTGCCTCGGCGTTACAGGTGATCGCCATGCTGGCGCTGGCGCTGGGCGGCGGCTACGTGGCCTTGCTGGGCGCCATCCTCTCCGCCGTGCTGAGCTCGGCTTCGGGGCCGGTCGAGAACATCCTGATCGCGCGCTACACGCCCAGCCGCTATCACGGCCTGGGCTTCGGGGCCAAGTTCGTGGTGGCGCTGGGCGCCAGCCCGCTGGCCATCATGGCGATCGCCTGGGTGCGCGAGGCGACCGGCAGCCTCGATGCTCTGTTCCTCGGCCTGGCGGGAGTCGCCATCGTCATAACGGCGGTCGCGACCTTGCTTCCGAGCGGCGAGCGCTCGATGGCCCTCGCGGTGCCGGCGCCCGCCGAATAGCGACGCCGAATAGCTACTTGCGCGACGCCTTGTAGGCCGGGCGCGCCAGGCAGCGGTCGAGCCAGGCCGCGACGTTGGGGTAGGCGGCGAGGTCGTACTTGATCGGCCTCGACCAGCTGCAGATCGCCGCCAGGTTGAGGTCGCCGACGGTGAACTTCGAGCCGATGAGGTATTCGCGCCCGTGCAGCGCGCCGTTCAGCACGCCGAACGGCTTGGGCAGGGCCTTTTCCGCTTCGGCCACGGCCTCGGGCTTGCGCTTGTCCGGCGGCGTCATGAACTTGTCGATCAGGATGGTGAGCAGCGGCTTCTCGAGCTCCGTCATGCCCCAGAAGCTCCACTGATGGCACAGCGCCTGCTCCTCGAGCGTCGCCGGAAAGAAGCCGTCCTTGCCGTGCTTGGCGGCGAGATAGAGGTTGATGGCCATCGATTCGAACAGCTTGAAGTCGCCGTCGACCAGGGTCGGCACCTTGCCGTTGGGATTGACCTTGAGATAGTCGGGCCCCTTGAGGTCCTTCATCTCGATCGGGATGTGCTCGAACGGTATGCCGAGCTCGTGCGCCATCCACAGCGCGCGGGAGGCGCGTGACGCGGCGGGTCCATAGATCTTGATCGTCACAGTGACTCTCCCCAACCCGATACGACCAGGGACGATAATGCAGGGCGGGGCATCGGTCTAACTATTCCCCGAGACCGTGCTCGGCACCGACATAACCGTGCCGATGGCCGAAACGTTCCGTCATGACCGTGGCGAGGTCGTTGTCAGGCGCCGCAACCCAGGCGCCCGCCCGTACCGCATAGCGCGTCGGGTCATGGGTTGCCTTGGGTTCGTCGCCGCGCTGCAGGGCACGCGCCGCCCCCATCACCAGCTTGCGGAACTCGACGATGCCGACGTCCGTCGGCCCGAGGTGCTCGCGGGTACGGTCCTGGATCGGACCCTGGCTGTCCTGGATGGCGGCGTCCTGCTCGCTCACGCCCATGATGCCGGTGAAGCTCTCCGTCTTCTGCTTGGCGCGGTCGAGCATGTAATCGTTGCGCATGTTGCGTACGGGAACGTAATCCGCGTCGACCTCGGCGTGCAGGCTGAGGCCCTTGGCGTACTTCTCGCGCTCGGAGTTGCTGAACGGCCGGTCGGGCAGCCAGCTGTAGGTGTAGATCCAGCAATTCACGTCATCGACCGGCACCCAGCACTGGCCGTGGTAAACGTCGCCCGGGAAGGCGACCGGCACGAGGGCGTGGTTGGGCATCAGAAACTGCGCGATGCGCCAGTACTTGTCCGCGGAGTCGGTCTTGCGCGCCGCCCCGATGACCAGCCCGGTATCGTGGCCGGCGATCGCGAACTTTGGGCGCGGATCGTCCATCAGCCAGCGGACGCGGTCCTGCAGCTCCTGGCCGGCACCGATTGCCGAGGTGCTGCGAAAGATCTCGAGCCTGGTCTTCTCGTCCTTGGTCGGCACCTTGTGCAGGAAGGAGAAGTGGGCGGTGTCGATTGCGCCCTCGAGGCTTTGCACCCAATTGCAATCCTGCCACTTCTTAGAGACGTAGCGGCCTGTAGCCGGCACCAGCCCCATCTCGAGTTGGGGCAGCTCGGGGATGCGCTCGCGCGGGCCCATGTAGACCCAAATGATGTCGGCCCACTCGCGGGTCGGATAGGCCAAAAGCTTGATCGAGCTCTTGTAGTCGGACTCGGGTGGCGACGTCGGCAGGTCGACGCAGTTGCCGTCGACATCGAATTTCCAGCCGTGGAAGGCGCAGCGCAGGCCGCACTCCTCGTTGCGGCCGTAGTA
>JAFAKN010000013.1 GCA_019235415.1 Alphaproteobacteria bacterium | reverse complement strand
CGAGCACGGCTGGGTGTGGGCGCACGCCTACCAGTTCGAGCCCGAGACCGCGACCTTCATCGTCGAATGCAGCGAGGAGACGTGGGCCGCGTGGGGCTTCGGCGAGATGAGCCGCGAGGAGTCGATCCCCACCTGCGAGCGCATCTTCGCCAAGCACCTGGGCGGCCAGCCGCTGATGTCGAACGCCAGCCATCTGCGCGGCTCGGCCTGGATCAACTTCCCGCGCGTGCTGTGCGAGCGCTGGTCGCACAAGAACCTCGCCCTGATGGGCGATGCGGCGGCCAGCGCGCACTTCTCGATCGGCTCGGGCACCAAGCTCGCGCTGGAAAGCGCCGTGGCGCTGGCCGACTACCTGCATTCCGAGCCGACGCTCGCGGCCGCCTTCGAGAAATACGAGAGCGCGCGGCGCACCGAGGTGCTGCGGCTGCAGTCCGCGGCGCGCAATTCGCTCGAATGGTTCGAGGAAGTCGAGCGCTACCTCGACCTCGATCCGGTGCAGTTCAACTACGCCCTGCTCACCCGCTCGCAGCGCATCAGCCACGAGAACCTGCGCCTGCGCGACCCCGAATGGCTGGGCGACGCCGAGGCGTGGTTCCAACGCCGCGCCGGCAACTCGGAGAATGTCCACCGCACGCCGATGTTCGCGCCGTTCGCCTTGCGCGATCTCAAGCTCAAGAACCGGGTCGTGGTGTCGCCGATGGCGCAATACAAGGCGGTCGACGGCTGCCCGACCGACTGGCACTTCGCGCACTACGCCGAGCGCGCCAAGGGCGGCGCCGGGCTGATCTACATCGAGATGACCTGCGTCAGCCCCGAAGGGCGCATCACGCCGGGCTGCACCGGCTTTTATGCACCCGAGCACGAGAAGGCATGGAAACGGCTGGTCGACTTCGTGCACGGCGAGACCGAGGCCAAGATCTGCGCCCAGATTGGCCATTCGGGACCCAAGGGTTCTACGCAGCTCGGCTGGCAGCAAATGGACGCGCCGCTGCCTGACGGCAACTGGCCGGTGATGGCGGCGTCCGAGGTGCCGTGGTCGCCCAACAACCAGGTCCCCAAGGCGATGGATCGCGCCGACCTGAAGAAGGTGCGCGATCAGTTCGTGGCGTCGGCCGAGATGGCGGCGCGCTGCGGCTTCGACATGCTGGAGATCCACGCCGCGCACGGCTACCTCCTCTCCTCCTTCATCACGCCGCTCACCAACAAGCGCACCGACCAATACGGCGGCTCGCTGGCGAACCGCATGCGCTATCCGCTGGAGGTGTTCGAGGCAGTGCGCCTGGTGTGGCCGGCCGAAAAGCCGATCTCGATGCGCATCTCGGCGACCGACTGGGTCGAGGGCGAAGGCATCACGCCGGCCGAGGCGGTCGAGATCGCGCGGCTGTTGCAGGCAGCCGGCGTCGACATCTGCGACGTGTCGGCGGGACAAACGTCGCTGCGCGCCCGGCCGGTCTACGGCCGGATGTTCCAGACTCCCCTTTCCGACCGCATCCGCAACGAAACCGGCATGGCGACCATGGCGGTGGGCAACATCTACGAGCCCGACCACGTGAACTCGATCCTGCTGGCGGGCCGCGCCGACCTCGTTTGCCTGGCCCGACCGCATCTCGCCGATCCCTACTGGACCCTGCATGCCGCGGCGACGCTGGGCGATCGCGACGTCCAGTGGCCCAATCCCTACCTGCCCGGCCGAGACCAGCTCTATCGGTTGAGCGAGCGAACCGTCACCCAGGGGATGCGCGTATGATCGCCGGCAAACATGCGCTGGTGACCGGCGGCGGCGCCGGCATCGGCAAGGCGATCGCGCTCTCGCTGGCGCAAGCGGGTATCGCCGTCACCATCTGCGGACGGCGCAAGGAGCCGCTCGACGCGGTGGCCCGCGAGCACAAGGGGATCCATCCGATCGTCGCGGACGTCACCGACGAGGCGGCCATGACCAACCTGTTCGCCGAGGCCGAGAAGGCGCGCGGGCCAATCGACATCGTCGTCGCCAACGCCGGCATGTCGGGCAGCAGCCCCGCGCACCGCACGTCGCTTGCCGACTGGCAGCACACGATCGCGGTGAACATGACCGGGTCGTTTCTCACGGTGAAGCCGGCGCTGGCCGGCATGACTGCGCGCAAGTCGGGCCGCATCGTGTTCGTGGCGTCGACCGCGGGCCTGAAGGGCTACGCCTATGTCGCGCCCTATGTCGCGGCCAAGCACGGCGTGGTCGGCCTGATGCGCGCGCTGGCGACCGAGCTCGCGCGCACCGGCGTCACGGTCAACGCGGTGTGTCCCGGCTTCGTCGAGACCGAGATGCTGGAGGAGTCGGTCAAGCGCATCGTCGAGAAGACCGGCCGCAGCGTCGAGCAGGCGCGTGCCAGCCTCAGCGCCACCAACCCGCAGGGGCGTTTCATCCAACCGCAGGAGGTCGCGGCCGCGGTGCTGTGGCTGTGCAGCGAGGAAGCCGGCTCGATCACCGGCCAGGCGATCTCGCTGTCGGGAGGCGAGACATGGTGAGCGGGCCGTTGCCGGCCGCGGGCGAGGGCTCGGCGCCCGACAGCAAGGACCGGCTGCGGCTGTGGATCCGGCTGCTGCGCGCCTCACGCATCATCGAGGCCGAGCTGCGCGAGCGGCTGAAGGCCGAGTTCGACACGACCTTGCCGCGCTTCGACGTGATGGCTGCGCTCTACCGCACGCCCGAGGGCATGATGATGAGCGACCTCTCGCGCTACCTGCTGGTTTCGAACGGCAACGTCACCGGCATCGTCGATCGCCTGGTGTCGGAGGGCCATGCGTTGCGCGCGCAGCGCGACGGAGATCGCCGCACCTCCATCGTGCGACTGACCAACAAAGGCCGCACGCTGTTCCAGGCGATGGCTGCAGCGCACGAAGGCTGGGTCGACGAAGTCCTGGGCGACGTCTCCAAGGCAGACGCGCGGCGGCTCACCTCGATGCTAAAAGCCTTTCGCAGCAACTGGGAGGAACGGGCATGACGCGGATGGCAGGCTTCGAACCCGAGCACTTCCTGTGGGAGGTCGAGGGCAAGGTGGCGACCGTGCGGCTCGACCGGCCGGAGCGCAAGAACCCGCTCACCTTCCAGTCCTACGCCGAGTTGCGCGACGCCTTCCGCACGCTGCGCTATGCCGAGGACGTCGACGTCGTGGTCTTCCTGCCCAACGGCGGCAACTTCTGCTCGGGCGGCGACGTGCACGACATCATCGGCCCGCTGGTCGGCATGGAGATGAAGGACCTGCTGGGCTTCACCCGCATGACCGGCGACCTGGTGAAGGCGATGCTCGCCTGCGGCAAGCCGATCATCGCCGCGGTCGACGGCGTCGCGGTGGGCGCCGGCGCGATCATCGTCATGGCGTCCGACATCCGCATCGCCACGCCGGAGGCCAAGACGGCGTTCCTGTTCACCCGCGTGGGACTGGCCGGCTGCGACATGGGCGCCTGCGCGATCCTGCCCCGAATCATCGGCCAGGGCCGCGCCGCCGAGCTTTTATATACCGGCCGGACGATGTCGGCTGCCGAGGGCGAGCGCTGGGGCTTCTACAATCGCCTGGTCGATGCCGCGGCGCTGGAGAAGGACGCGCTCGGCATGGCGCAGCGCATCGCCTCGGGCCCGACCTTCGCGCACGGCATCACCAAGACTCAGCTGAACCAGGAATGGTCGATGGCGCTCGACCAGGCCATCGAGGCCGAAGCACAAGCCCAGGCGATCTGCATGCGGACGCGCGACTTCGAGCGCGCCTATCATGCCTTCGTGGCCAAGAAGACGCCGGTGTTCGAGGGGACGTGATGCCAATGTTGGGGCCGAGCGCGCATATCGACACGTTTACGCGCGACAATCTTCCGCCGGCCGACCAGTTGCCGGACTTCCTGCTGCAGGGCTTCGACTATCCCGAGCGGCTGAACGTCGGCGTCGAGCTCACCGACCGCATGGTGCAGAAGGGTTTCGGCGATTACACCGCCCTGATCGGCAACGGCCGGCAGCGTACCTACAAGGAGCTGAGCGACTGGACCAACCGGCTGGCGAGGGCGCTGGTCGAGAACTACGGCGTGCGACCGGGCAACCGCGTGCTGATCCGCTCGGCCAACAATCCGGCGATGGTCGCCTGCTGGCTGGCCGCCACCAAGGCCGGCGCGGTCGTCGTCAACACCATGCCCATGCTGCGCGCCCGCGAGCTGGCGCAGATCGTCGACAAGGCGCAGGTGGCGCTGGCGCTCTGCGACACGCGGCTGATGGACGAGCTGGTGGCCTGCGCCAAGCAGAGCCGCTCCCTCGAGCAGGTCGTGGGCTTCGACGGCACCGCCAACCACGATGCCGAGCTCGACCGCATGGCGCTCACCAAGTCGGTGCGCTTCGAGGCGGTCAATACCGGCCGCGACGACGTCGCCCTGCTCGGCTTCACCTCGGGCACCACAGGCGTGCCAAAGGCCACCATGCACTTCCATCGCGACCTGCTGATCGTCGCCGACGGCTACGCCAAGGAGGTCCTGGGCGTGACCCCGGACGACGTGTTCGTCGGCTCGCCGCCGCTTGCTTTCACCTTCGGCCTGGGGCTGGCGATCTTCCCCCTGCGCTTCGGCGCGGCGGCGGCGCTCCTGGAAGACTCCTCGCCGGCCAACATGATCGACATCATAGAAACCTACCGCGCCACCATCTGCTTCACCGCGCCGACCGCCTATCGCGCCATGCTGGCGGCCAAGGACGAGGGCGCCGATCTCTCCTCGCTGCGCGTCGCCGTATCGGCCGGCGAGACGCTGCCCGCGCCGGTATTTCAGGACTGGATCGCCAAGACAGCCAATTTTTTTTTTAATGGTACGGCCGCCACCGAGATGCTGCACATCTTCATCTCCAACCGGCTCGACG
>JAFAKN010000567.1 GCA_019235415.1 Alphaproteobacteria bacterium | reverse complement strand
ACAGAAACGCTCAGACGAAGCAGGGCATGCGTTTCCCCGGCAGCAGGTCGTACGGCGCGCGCCATCCAGGCAGCGACGCCAGGCGGGTTAGCCACGTCGCGACCTCGCCGTGCGTGGCCGCCAGGTCGTAGCCGCTCTCGTGCGAGGGAAAGGACAAGTAGGCCATCAGCGAAAAGTCGGCGATGGTGGGCTCCTCCCCGATGACGAAGCGGCGTGACCGCAAATGGTCGTCCAAGATGCCGAGAAAGTCGTCGAGCCGTCGCCGCAGGAACGCCAGCACCGCGGGATCGGGCGAGCGGGTGAAGGCTCGAAGATAGCGATACGTCGCCATGTAGCCGGTGAGCTTGTGGTTGTCCCAGAAGAGCCAGCGCAGGATCTCGAAGCGCTCCGCGTCGGTCCGGCCATTGTATCGGCGGAAGCGGTCGGCAAGCCGCAGCAGGATGGGAGCGGTCTGCGTCAGGCGCAACGGTCCCTCCTCCAGTACCGGGATCTCGCCCATCGCGTTGACCTCGGCGCGCCATTGCGGCGTCCGCGTGACGCCCGCCGCGAAATCCGTCCACACCGGCTCGAAGCTTTGGCCGCAAAGGGTGAGCATCAACGCGAGCTTGTAGCTGTTGCCTGACTCGGGAAAATAGTGAAGGCGATAGGAAGTCATGCTCCGGCACCGCTGCAAAACTTCGGGAAGCGGTGGGTCTACGCGCGCGCACGCCGAGAGGCCATTCAGTCCTCGGCCCGGCCAGTTCAGGATATTGCAACCCCTTTTCACGCCGCCGCTTGGGCGACCAGCCAGCGGCGGAAGGAATCGAAGCGCACATGCGTCGACCGATCCGCTCGCCGCACCAGGTGGAAGCTCCGGGAGAGGGTCACGCCGCCCGGCGACAAGCGCACCAAACGGCCGCTCGTCAGATAGGGTTGGACGAGAGGATCGAGGCCGATGGCGATGCCCAATCCGGCCGTGGCCGCTTCGTAGACCAGCTGCAGGTTGTCGAAGCTCCGGTATCCGCCGCCACCCTTCGCGGTCCCGGTCAGGCGGAACCACTCTGGCCAGAAGTCGGGCTGGTGGTTCGAGCCGATCAAAGGATGACGCGCCACGTCGCGCGATCCTCGCAGGCCGTTGGCGGCGACGAAGCCGGGGCTCGCGACCGGGTAGGCCTCGACCGGCAGGACCTTGTGACCAACGATCCCGGGCCACGGACCGCGTCCCAGCCGGATGGCGCAGTCGAGGTCGGAACGCTCCCCGAGATCGACGATATCCGGCGACGTCTCGAGCTCGACCTCCAGGTCGGCAATCTCCCGGTCACGCGCCAGTCTGGGCAAGAGCCAGTGGACGGCGAAGGTCGGCATCACGCTGATCTTGAGGGCGCCCCGGCGATCCGAGGCTTTGGCGTTTGCCGTCGCCGCGCGCACGGTGTCCCAGGCCGGGCCGAGCTCGGCGATGTACTTCTCGCCAGCCGCCGTCAGAGCCAATCCCTTGGGCAGGCGATGGAACAAGGACACGCCGAGATGGCGTTCGAGAATTTGGATGCGGCGGCTGACGGCCGGGATCGTGATGTTCAATGTCGCCGACGCCTGGGCGAGGTTCAGGGTCCGCGCCACGACGGCAAAGGCCTCGACCGACCGCAGAGGCAGGTGGCTCATACCGGCACCTTACTCTATCCCTAGGGCATCTCGCGCCGATGGAAGGACCCTCGATGACCGACCTGGCAACCGAACCCAAGTCCCGTCCTGTCGAAGCCGCCCGCCTCATTCGCATGCACGGCAATGACAATGTCGCGATCGTAGCCAACGACTTGGGGCTGCCGGCTGGCGCCGAGGCGAACGGGCTCAGCCTGCGCGAGCGCGTGCCGCAGGGCCACAAGGTTGCCCTGGCCGACACCCCGAAAGGCGCGCCCGTGCGCCGCTACGACGTGCTGATCGGCTTTGCCGCCGACTTCCTGCCGGCGGGTTCGTGGGTCAACGAGTCCCGGCTGGAGATGCCGCAGCCACGGTCGCTCGAGGGGCTGCCGCTCGCGACGCGCAAAGCGCCGCCATTCGAACCACTCGAAGGCTATTCCTTCAAGGGCTTCCGCAACGCCGACGGGTCGGTCGGCACGCGCAACCTGCTGGCCATCACCACCACTCTCCGTCGGCAAGCCGTGTATTTGCTGCAGTGTCAGTTCAACCTCGAATCCGTCTCTCGAAACGAACGCCAGTCCCGAAGTACGGGGTCTCGGTAGTACAAGGACGTCGCTGTCGGATGATCTCCGCCGCCAACATGCTCGATGATGCGCTGGATCTGCACAGGGCCAACGTCAGACTTCGCATCACAGAACGCCAGAATATTCTTCTTCGGAAATCCAACCACGAAACCGCTCGGGGCGAAGCCGGCGAGATCCTCATCCCATAGGCGATCGACCAGGATCAGGCTGGCATCGAAATGGCCATCGAACACGAGAACAAAGACGTCGGCACAAGGATGGACCTCCGCGCCGTTGTGTGTCAGCCGCATCTCCAGACTGGCGACCCCGCCTCGATGCAGGTCCGCCTCGCTCACATCTTCAGCCCTCAGATGCCGACGCTGGACATATTGAAACCGGTCCCCTTGATCGACGACGTAGCTGATCAGCAAGTCATTATGCAGACGAGTGAGAACCGGCTCGTCCTGTTCCGACACCGGAAAGGGCGGCCCTTTTTTAGACTGCGTGTCGCCAGTTTTGCGATCGCGCCGCCGCAGAAGCTCTGGCCATCCATGCTTTCCTCGTCCGGTTGCCGTTCGTCCGTAATCGAACGACGTACGGACGAGAGGTGCCGTTACAGGAAATGCCGCGCGCACTCAGTACGTCTTGTACGCAAGAAACTTGCCGGACATGCCGATCTTCACCCGGTCGCCCTTCTGATCCGGCAGGCGCTCGAGCGACATGTCAAAGTCGATGGCCGACATGATGCCGTCGCCGAGTTCCTCCTGGATGAGTTCCTTCCAGGTCGTCCCGTAGACCTGCACCAGCTCGTAGAACCGGTAGATCAGCGGATCGGCCGGCGGCACTAGCGAGCCGCGATAGGGGACCTCCTGCAACAGCAGCGTCTCCTCTTGGCCCAGCCCGAACAGCTCGGCCGCTTTGGCCGCCTGTTCCCGAGTCATCTTCATCTGACCCAGGCAGGCGGCGGTGACGATGATCTTGGAGGTGCCGCCGATCTTGGCCGCGATCTCCTCCCATGTAAGGCCCTTCAGCCGCTTGGCCGACAGGATCTTCTCGGTCACTTCAGCCCGCATCATGATCGGTTCCTCCCTGTTCCGGTCAGTGAAGGCAAGCGGTATGCCACTGGTAGGCGCGACCGCAGAGGAACAAAACAGACGTCTACATGAAGGTTGGGGATTAAATTTCTGTAATCACTGACTATTTTCCCTCTCCACCTTGCATTTCTTATTGCCTGAAGACCGGTCCCTGTGGCAGTCTATGTCTAGTGGGTCGCTGGGCACCCACCACGATATGTCGGCCACCGTCTCGCTAAAGGGCCACAAGGCACCGCAGGGCGGAAAAAGTTTGGGGAGTGGGTCGATGGCGTTGTCGCGACACGAGCGGACCAAGAAAAAAATCGATCTCAACCCGCTCGAGATGATCGAGAAGATCGTCGCGGCCCACGACTGGCCGTTCGACCGAACGTCCGAGCGGGAGATTGCCGTCGAGGTCGCCGGCCGCTGGTGCGATTACCGCATGTTCTTCAGCTGGCGCGACGACGTCGAGGCGCTGCACTTCACATGTGCCTACGATGTGCGCATCCCGTCCGAGCGGCACACCGACATCCATGTCCTGCTGGCGTTGATCAACGAGAAGATGTGGCTCGGCCACTTCGACCTGTGGAGCGATGAGGGTTTGCCGATGTTCCGCCACGCCATCCCTCTGCGCGGCACCTCCGGCCTGATGCCCGAGCAGCTGAACGACCTGGTGGAGGTGGCGATCAGCGAAAGCGAGCGCTTCTACCCCGCCTTCCAGTACGTGGTTTGGGCCGGCAAGACGCCAGCCGAGGCCATGACCGCGTCGATCCTCGAGACGGTCGGCGAAGCCTAGCTCTGCAAGAAATTTCAGAGAAAAGGAGCCTCCGACGTCCCCTCTCTCGCAACGACAACAATAAGACCTACAAAGTCGGACTCCTTCAGCGGCGCCGGTCCTCACGACCGGCGCCGCGACGATTCAGGGCCATTTCAGCGGCCATGATTGCAGGGCTATAAGACCCGCCGAATGAACCCCCTCGTCATCCCCTACCCCGAGATCGACCCGGTCCTGGTGCAGCTCGGACCCTTCGCCATCCGCTGGTACGCGCTGGCCTACATCGCAGGCCTGGTGATCGGCTGGCAGATCATGCGGCGCGTCTGCGAGCGGCCACCCCGGCTGCTCTCCCCGACCAAGATCGACGATTTCCTGCTGTGGGCGGCGCTGGGCGTCATCCTGGGCGGCCGGCTGGGCTACGTGCTGTTCTACAAGCCGCTGTTCTACGCCAGCCATCCGCTGGCCATCCTGACCCTGTGGGAGGGTGGCATGTCGTTCCACGGCGGCCTTTTAGGCGTAGTCGCTGCCATCCTGCTGTTTGCCTGGCGCAACAAGGTCGATCCCTTCATGCTTTCCGATCTGGTGGCGATCGTGACGCCGATCGGGCTGTTCTTCGGGCGGATCGCCAACTTCATCAATGGCGAGCTGTGGGGTCGCCCGACGGACGTGCCGTGGGCGATGATCTTCCCGCGCGGCGGGCCGCTTCCGCGCCATCCCAGCCAGCTCTACCAAGCCTTCTTCGAGGGCGTGGTCCTGTTCACCGTCGTGCTGGTCGTGTGGCGGCTGTTCGACGGCCGATGCCGGCCGGGGCTGCTGACCGGCACTTTCTGCCTGGGCTACGGCGTGGCGCGCATCGTGGGCGAGCTGTTCCGCGAGCCCGACGCGCATCTCGGCTATCTGTGGGGGCCGCTCACCATGGGCATGCTGCTGTCGATCCCGCTGCTGCTGTTCGGCGGCTGGCTGATCACCCGCGCCGAGCGCCGCCCGCGGCTGGCGTGACCGGCGAAGGTACGGGCCAGCTCGGCCGGCTGATCGCACGACGCATCTCGCTCACCGGACCGATCACCGTCGCCGAGTTCATGACCGAGGCGCTCGGCCATCCGCGGCTGGGCTACTACCGGAAGGCCATGCCGTTGGGCGTTGTCGGCGACTTCACGACCGCGCCGGAAATCTCGCAGATCTTCGGCGAGCTTTTAGGGGCTTGGCTGGCCGAGCGGTGGATGGCGATCGACCGGCCCGCGCCGGTCCGTTTGATCGAGCTCGGACCCGGGCGCGGCACGCTGATGTCCGACGCGCTGCGCGCCACGCGCACCCTGCCCGGCTTCCACGACGCGATCGACCTGCACCTGATAGAGATCGACGAGCCGCTGCGGGGCTTACAGGCGACGGCGCTGGCACCGTTCAGGCCGACATGGCACGCCCGCCTCGACAGCGTGCCGGAAGGACCGACCTTGGTGGTTGCCAACGAGTTCTTCGATGCCCTGCCGGTGCGCCAGTTCGAGCGGACGGACAAGGGCTGGGTCGAGCGCATGGTCGGGCTCGCGGCCGATGGCGAGACGCTGCGGTTCGCACTGGCGCCCGGCCTGTCGCCGTTTGCGTCACTGCTGCCGGAAGCGCCGGTTGGCTCCCAAGCGGAGCTCTCGGAGGCAGCCCAGGCCATCGCGGATCAGATTGGCCAGCGCATTCGGCGTCACGGCGGCTGGGCTCTCATCGTCGACTACGGCGACGAGCGGGCCGGTCGGGCGCTGTCGCTGCAGGGTGTGCGCGGCCATCGCGGCGCCGATGTGCTCGCGCATCCCGGCGAGACCGACCTCAGCGCCCACGTCGACTTCACCGCACTCGCCAAGGCAGGCGGCCTGCCGAGCTTCGGTCCGGTCGGTCAGGGCGAATTCCTGCAGCGGCTCGGCGCCTTACAACGCGCGGCTGCACTGAAGGCTCATGCGGACGAGCCGCAGCGACAGGCCATCGACGCGGCATTGGCGCGCTTGATCGCGCCGGACCAAATGGGCACGTTGTTTCGCGTCATGGCCGTGGGCGACGCGAGAGGCGGCGCGCCGGCCGGCTTTTCAAATTTCCCCGCGAGCGCGACATGATCGAGGCCCCATCGCTTGCCGAGCTCGGCGGCATAAACCATCGCTTCTTCACGCGCCGCGGCGGCGTCAGCAGCGGTCTGTATTCGTCGCTGAACTGCGGCTACGGCTCGGCCGACCCGCCGGACAATGTGCGCGAAAACCGGCGCCGCGCGGCGGCTCAGTTCGCGCTCGCCGAGCCCGAGCTCCTGACGGTGCATCAGTTCCATTCGACCGAGGTGATGACGGTCGGCGCCGAACGCTGGACCTCGCCTGGCGCGCCGAGGGCCGACGCGCTGGTAACGGACCGGCCGGGCATCGCGCTTGGCGTGCTCGCGGCCGATTGCGCACCTGTGCTGCTGGCCGATCCCGAGGCCCAGGTGATCGGCGCTGCGCATGCCGGATGGAAGGGAGCGCTGGCCGGCGTCGTCGACAGCACGATCGCCGCCATGCAGCGCTTGGGTGCGCGGCGCGAGCGGCTGCGCGCCGTCATCGGGCCGTGCATCGGCCGCGATTCCTACGAGGTCGGCCCGGAGTTCCCGGCGCCGTTCCTGGCCCAGGACGAAGCCAACGCCGCCTTCTTCCGGCCCGCCACCCGCACCGGACACTTCCTTTTCGATCTCGCGGGGTACCTGTTGCGGCGGCTGGCGCTCGCCGGCGTCTCGGCCAGCGCCACCCGGCACGATACGCTTACCGGGGAAGAGGATTTCTTCAGCTATCGCCGCAATACGTTGAAGGGCGAGCGCGACTACGGCCGCGGGCTCAGCGCCATAGCGCTCGCCGGCTGACATGCCCTACCTCGTCATCCTGATCGTCTGCTGCCTCGTTGGGATCGTGGCCACGTGCGCCATGCTGTGATGTTGCTCTGCCTGCTGGCGCTGGCAGGCTGCATCGCGCCGCCACGGCCGTTCGAGCAGGAGAAGGTCCGCACCTCGCTGCGCGCCCTGCCGCAGGACAAGGCCGAGCTCGCGGTGGTGCCGCCCAGGAACATGCCGCCCGAGATGGCCCAGCGTGTGGCCGCCGCCCTAGCGATCGAGCTGCAGTCCTACGGGGTCGTGGCCACCGTGGCGCCGGCCGACGCGCCGATCCAGGTCGAGGGCACGATGAGCACGCACGATGCGGAGTCGGGCATCGAGGTGCAGATCGACTGGCGGGTCGCGGGTGCGCCGACGGCTCAAGAGGCGTCGGTCCGCACGCGCGCCAGGCCCGAGGACTATGCCGAAGCGAGCGACCGGCTGATCTCGCGAATCGCCCAGCAGGCCGCGCCCCGCGTCGCCACATTGATCGGCAAGCCGCCGACCTTCCAGCCGCGCTCGCCGGGCGAAGTCGCAGCCGGGCTCACGGTGCCACCCATCGAGCAGCCAAGCGATGCCCAGGTCGCTGCCGCCACCGCGGCCGCTGCGGCGGCGACGGGAAGCGCAACGGGCATGCCGCAAGCGCCCGGCGCGCAACAGCAGCCGCCGCAGATCAAGGTGCTCGTCGAGCCGGTGACGGGGGCGCCCTCGGACGGCAACAAGCAGCTCTACTCCGGCATGCGGCGCGCGCTGGGCTCGAGCAAGATCGTGATCGTGGACGCGCCCGGCCCCGACGTGTTCAGCGTCGCGGGCACCGTGACCTTGACGCCGCTCGACGATCAGCGCGGGCAGTTGGTCGTCAAATGGCTCTTGAAGGATCCGGGCGGCCGCAAGGTCGGCGACATCGAGCAGGGCAACCCGGTCCCCCTGACCGCCGCGCGGGGCACCTGGGCCGGCTTTGGCGACATCGTCGCCACCGCCGCCTCGGAGGGGATCCTGGAGCTCCTCGAGAAGGCCCTGAACAAGGGCGCGCCACAGCAGACCTCACCCTGAATCGTCTTGTCAGAGGGGGGTCGGCGGCTGTTACTGTCGGCCAGGGGAGCGGCTCGATTTTTGCAAAGAAGAGCCCCAACAGGGAGCAGGTAAGAACATGTTTCATTGGAGGAGGTCGGTTGCGAGCCTGATCGCGGCCGCAAGCCTGGCCGGCATGGCGGCCGCAGCGCCCGCCGAGGCGCAGACCCTCAAGGTAGTCATGCACTCGGATCTGAAGATCCTCGATCCGATCTGGACCACCGCCTACATCCAACGCAATCACGGCTACATGGTCTGGGACACGCTGTTCGCGATGGACGAGCAGTTCCACGTCAAGCCGCAGATGGTCGACAAATTCGACGTCTCGACCGACAAGCTGACCTGGACTTTCGCCCTGCGCGACGGCCTGGAATGGAGTGACGGCAAGCCGGTCACCTCGGACGATTGCATCGCCTCGATCAAGCGCTGGGCGGCCAAGGACTCGATGGGCCAGAAGATGATGGGCTCGGTCGCCGGCTTCGAGGTGGTCGACGCCAAGACCTTCAAGATGAAGATGAAGGAGCCCTACGGCCTGGTGCTCGAGTCGCTCGGCAAGCCGTCGTCAAACGTGCCCTTCATGATGCCGAAGAAGACGGCCGAGACCGATCCCAGCACGCAGATCAAGGTCGAGGACGTGATCGGCTCCGGCCCGTTCATCTTCAAGGCCGATGAATGGAAGCCGGGCGAGAAGACGGTCTACGTCAAGAACCCGAAGTACAAGCCGCGCACCGAGCCGCCCTCGGGCCTGGCCGGCGGCAAGGTGGTGAAGCTCGATCGCGTCGAATGGATCGCCATGCCGGACGCCCAGACCCAGGTCTCGGCATTGCAGAACGGCGAGATCGACATGATCGAATCGCCGCCGCATGACCTCTTGCCGCTGCTCGCCGCCGACAAGAACATCAAGCTGTTCAACGGCAATCCGCTCGGCAACCAGTACACCTTCCGCTTCAACAGCACGGCCAAGCCGTTCGACAATCCCAAGGTGCGCCACGCCGTGTTCGTGGCCTTCCAGCAGGAGGAGTTCCTCAAGGCCACGATCGGCGATCCCAAGTGGTACAAGGTCTGCAAGGCCCCCTTCGTCTGCGGCACGCCGCTGGCGAGCGACGCCGGCATGGCCGAGGTGCTGAACGGCGACACCGCCAAGGCCAAGCAGCTCCTGCAGGAGGCAGGCTACGACGGCACGCCGATCGTGCTGATGCAGTCGACCGACCTGCCGGTGCTGACCAACCTCGCGCCGGTCGCCAAGCAGCTGATGGAGCACGCCGGCTTCAAGGTCGACATGCAGTCGATGGACTGGCAGACCCTGGTCGCGCGCCGCACCAAGAAGGATGCGCCGGACAAAGGCGGCTGGCACGCCTTCCTCACCTCGTGGGTGGCGGCCGACATCCTGAACCCCGTCATGGCCGGCTTCTTCAACGCGGCGTGCGACAAGGCGATGTTCGGCTGGCCGTGCGACCAGACGATCGAGAAGTTCCGCGACGAATTCGCCCACGAAACCGATCCGGCGAAACAGAAGGCCATCGTCGAGAACCTGCAGAAGTACTGGGTCGACCATCCGACCCACATCAACCTCGGCCAGTGGTACCAGCCGGCCGCCCTGCGCAACAACGTCGACGGCGCGCTCGTGGCCCCCGTGACCATCTTCTGGAACATGACCAAGAAGTAGACCTCGCGCGGAGCCTCACGCTGCGCGCTCATCGAAGGCGGCCAACCAAAGCCGCCTTCTTCCATGGGGAGGAACCCAAGGGACATTCAATGACAAGACTGACCAGGCGAACACTTGGAGCTTTGACGGCCGGCGCGGCGCTGAGCGCCGCGGCGCCGGGCTTTACGCAGCAAGGCAAGGTCCTGCGCTTCGTTCAGAACGGCAATCTCACCATCCTCGACCCGATCTGGACCACGGCCTACGTCACGCGCAACCACGGCTACTTCATCTACGACACGCTGTTCGCCACCGATGGTAACAACGCGGTGCAGCCGCAGATGGTCGACAAGTACGAGGTGTCGCCGGACAAGACGGTGTGGACCTTCACCCTTCGCGACGGCCTGGAATGGCACGACGGCAAGCCGGTGACGTCCGAGGATTGCATCGCCTCCATCCAGCGCTGGGGCAAGCGCGACGCGATGGGCTTGAAGCTCATGGACTTCGTGAAGGAGTTCAAGAAGGTCGACGACAAGACCTTCCAGATGGTGCTGAAGGAACCGTACGGGCTGGTGCTCGATTCGCTCGGCAAGCCCTCGTCCAACGTGCCCTTCATGATGCCCAGGCGCGTCGCCGAGACCGACGCCTTCAAGCAAATCGACAGCCAGGTGGGCTCCGGGCCGTTCATCTACGTCAACGCCGAGTCCAAGCCCGGCGAGAAGCACGTCTACAGCAAGAACCCCAAGTACAAGCCGCGCGCCGAGCCCGCATCGGGTCTGGCCGGCGGCAAGGTGGTCAAGGTCGACCGCGTCGAGATCATCGAGATGCCTGACCCGCAGCAGCAGGTGAATGCGCTGATCAAT
>JAFAKN010000543.1 GCA_019235415.1 Alphaproteobacteria bacterium | reverse complement strand
TGTACCAGCGCCAGGCGAGGTTCAGCGCCGGCAGGCAAAGGCCGACCGTCGTCACGAGTCGCAGCCAGAAGATCTTTTGGATGGCGGTCACGGCCGGCAAGCTACGCGAAGCGGCGTTCAAGGGAAGGTCAAAGTTGCGTCATCTCTCCTCATCTTGGACCGCGGGCCTCCGGCCCGCTCTGTCATCCCGAGCGCAGCGAGGGATCCTTCCTGGGGCCTTAAAGATCCCTCGCTTTCGCTCGGGATGACAGGAACGTGTGGGCCTCGGTCCCAAGACACGTCATCTCTGATTGCCGAACAGCAGGCGGTACGTCCCGATCACCGGTGCCACGGAAACGCCGAACTTCTTGAGGCTCGCGAGCGTGAACACCGAGCGGGCGGCAGTCCCCACGGCGCCCGCTTCGCCGCCCTCCAGCAGCACCACCCATTCGATCTCGTCGGCGCGCGGATGGTCCATGCCCTTGTCGCGCAGCGGCGCATTGGCGACCTCGAGGTCGTTCTCCATTGCCGCCGCGCCCACCATTCCCGGCCGCGCGACGATCTTGGGAAGCGCGGCGTCCTGCAGCCAGGCGCTGAGCGCGTGGCGCTCGCGCGGGTCGGGCACGAAGCGGACGGCGGCCACCGCGCCGCCGACGCCGTGCGTCAGGTCGACCTGCACGCGCAAGGTCATGCGCTGGAAGCGCGTGAAGCGGGCCATCACCGCCTGCGTCCACGGCGTCTGGTTGGCGAGCAGCTGCAGGTAGCCCGGAGCGGCAAGATCCTCGACGCTGTCGCATTCGTAGGTCGCGAGGTACTTGGGCGCGCCGCGCACCGCGACATAGCGGCGAGCGCGCCGAAAGCCCGGCAGGTTGATGCGCTCGTCGATGTGCTCGCGATTGTACCACTCGTTGAAATCGCGCTCGTCGGCTGCCTTCACCTCATTGAAGACGATCAGCATTCCCTTGCCGTGCAGGGGCATGAAACAGCTCCTTTGTGCTATTTCTGTACGTTACCCACACTTGCGATGGTGCCTCAATCGGCTGTGGCCAAAGTGGGCCACGGCGCTAGATTCGACGCCACATACTTTGGCGAGAAGCGATGACCGACAAGGTGAAACGGCGGCTCACGACCGTGCTGTGCGCAGACGTGCACGGCTATTCGCGTCTCATGGAGGCGGACGAAACCGGAACGCTGGAAACGCTGCGCCGCTGCCGCACCGCCATGGCGCGACTGGTGGAGCGCCACGACGGGCGGATCGTGAATACGTGGGGCGATGCGGTGATCACCGAGTTCCCCAGCGTCGTCGAGGCCGTGCAGTGTGCCGTCGAGATCCAGCAGGAGGTTGCCAACCAGGACTCGGAGCCGTCGAGCGCGCCCGGCATGCGGTTTCGCATTGGCATCAATCTGGGAGATGTGATGGTCGACGGCGCCGACATCTATGGCGACGGCGTCAACATCGCCGCACGGCTCCAGGAGCTTGCCGATCCCGGCGGCATCGTCGTCTCCAATTCCGTCTACGATCAGGTGCACAATAAGTTGTCCATCGGTTTCGACTGCCTCGGCCAGCAGCCGATGAAGAATGTTGCTCCCGTCGTCAGCTATCGTGTGACCACCGCCGGCGAGGCCGCTGCTCGACGCAGCTACCGGGTTGGCGGAAGTGCCGTTCCTCAGGGCGATGCCATGGCATCCGCGCAAACCGGTGCATCATCGGGCAGCGATACGGCGCAGGGATCGGCGACGCCGATGGGTTCCTTCTCCCAATGGTTCGCGAATCTGCCTCGCCCGATTGCAGCGGCCTTGGCCATTTCCGCATTTCTGATTCTGATCAATCTCTTCAGCAATCCGAACAGGATCTGGTTCCATTGGCCTGTCACGATATTGCTGTTCATTGTCATCCTGCGGACGGTGCTTGGCCGCCGACGTCGTCGGTAGAAACGAAAAGAAGACCGCTAAGAGGAAATGCTCATGAAAATCGCCAAGATCGAAGACCTGCACTGCAACGCCGGTTGGCGCGACTTCTCGTTCCTCAAGATCACCACCGACGACGGGCTGGTCGGCTGGTCGGAATACAACGAGGGCTACGGCAGCGCCGGGCTCACCGCCGTCATCCGCCGTATGGTCGAGGGCCTGATCGGCCAGGACCCGCGGCCGATCGAGCGCATCATGACACGGCAGTACGCCAGCACGCGCCAGGCGCCGGGCGGCCTGAACCAGCAGGCGATGGCGGCGATCGAGAACGCGCTGCTCGACGTCAAGGCCAAGGCGCTGGGCGTGCCGGTCTACGCGCTGTTCGGCGGTCCGGTGCGCGATCGCCTGCCGCTCTACTGGTCGCACTGCGGCTCCTACCGCTTCAGCAATGCAGCGGTGATGGGCGTCGAGCCGGTGCGCTCGGTGAAAGATCTCGTGGCGCTCGGCAAGCATGTGAAGGAGCGGGGCTTCAAGGCGCTAAAAACCAACATCTTCCGCTTCGACCAGAGCCCGCCCTTCATGCATCAGCCAGGCTTCGCGCGTGGGCCGGGCTACCCCGAGCTCAATCCCGACAACGCGGTGCTGGGCGCCATCACCGATGGCCTCGCCGCGTTCCGCGAAGGCGCCGGCCACGACATCGGCATCCTGCTCGACACCAACTTCAACTTCAAAACCGAGGGCTACATCAAGGTCGCGCGCGCCTGCGAGCCGTTCAACCTGTTCTGGCTGGAGATCGATTC
>JAFAKN010000382.1 GCA_019235415.1 Alphaproteobacteria bacterium | reverse complement strand
TACGAGATCTGGCCGCAATGGCGCGCCCGCTACGCGCCCGACGTCACCCACAACACCGAGCACGTGTTCGGCTTCCTGGTCGACAATCCGACGGTCGCTATCCTCGATCCGCAGGAGCACATCGCGCAGCTGTGGCTGCCTTGGGGGCAGGCGAAGGACAAGGTGTTCTCGCCCACCAACCGCGCGGCGATCGCGCTCTTGCCGCAGCGCTTGCGTGGCGACCATTGACATCGGGGAGGGCAAGGCCATGCTGGCCTCATGGCGAGTACCATCTATATCCGCAACGTGCCGATAGCTCTTCATCGGCGGCTCAAGGTACGCGCGGCGCGATCGGGGATGTCACTGTCGGCATACTTGCTCCGGGAAGTGCGCCAACTCGCAGCGCGGCCGACGATGGAAGAAATGCTTGCAAGATTGGCGAAACGGTCGAAGGTGCAGCTTCCCATCAGTCCGGTTGAAGCCGTTCGCTTCGAGCGCGATACCAGATAGCTCCTCGCGATCAGAACCCTTCGGCGGCAAATGACGTCGGGACCTGCGGCCTCAAAGTTGGCCCGGCTGAGCTGGGCGCTGTTCGACTGGGCCAACCAGCCGTTCTTCACCGTCGTCACGACCTTCATCTTCGGGCCGTACTTCGCCAACGTCATGGTCGGCGACGCGGTGCGCGGGCAGGCGGAGTGGGCCTTCACGCAGTCGACGTCCGGCATCCTGATCGCCGTGCTGAGCCCGTTCCTCGGCGCCATGGCCGATGCCGGCGGACGGCGCAAGCCGTACATCTTCGCTTTCGAGCTGGTGCTGGCGCTGGGCTGCGCCGCGCTGTGGTGGGCCTATCCGGAGCGGCCCGATCTCGTGGCGCCGGTCAGCTGGGCAGTCGTCGCCGCGACCGTCGGGGCGGAGATGTCGATCGTGTTCAACAACGCGTTGCTGCCAACGATCGTCGCGCCCGAGCGCATGGGCCGGCTGAGTGGCTTCGGCTGGGGACTGGGCTATTGCGGCGGGCTGATCGCCCTGTTCGCGGTGCTGGCGGTGAGCCGGCCGGCGATGTTCGGTCTCGCGCCATCCGATGCGCCGCCCTTGTTCGGGCTCGACCCGGCGACGTACGAGGTCGAGCGGCTGGTCGGGCCGGCTTCGGCGCTGTGGCTGGCGCTGTTCGTGGCGCCGATGTTCCTGTTCACGCCCGACCATGCGACACGCCGCCGGCCGGTCCTGCCTGCCGTGCGCCAGGCGCTGCGGTCGCTGCTCAGGACGGTGAAAAGCCTGAAGCAGTTCAAGAACACGCTGCTCTACCTGCTCGCCTTCATGCTCTACAACGACGGTCTTGCCGCCATCATCGCCTTCGGCGGCGTCTATGCCTCGGCGACGTTCGGCTGGAGCACGGTGACGCTCGGCGTCTTCGGCATCATCCTCACGGTGTTCGCGATCCCCGGCGCCTTCTGGGGCGGCCGGCTGGACGACCGGCTGGGCAGCAAGCGCACCGTGCAGCTTGCCATCGCCGGCGTCATCCTGGCATCGATCGGCCTGGTGAGCGTCAGCACCGATCGCGTGCTGTTCGTGCTGCCGGCGGCCGAGTTGCGGGCGGACCGGGCGTTGTTCGGCTCGACGCAGGAGCAGGTGTTCATGGCGTTCGCGCTGCTGCTCGGCTTCTGCACGGGACCGATGGGGGCGGCAAGTCGAACGCTGATCGGCCGGCTGGCGCCACCGCACATGACCGGCGAGTTCTTCGGCTTGTTCGCCCTGTCCGGCCGCGCCACGGCCTGGATGGCACCGCTCGCCATCGGGCTCGTCACCGACCTCACGCGGTCGAACCGCCTGGGCGTAGCGTGCGTGCTGTTGTTCCTGGTGCTAGGCTTTGTGCTGCTGTGGCCGGTTCGCGAGGAGCAAGTCCGCGAGGCGCAAGTCCGCGAGGAACAGGCCGACGCATGAGGAGGAGCGCATGATCACCGCCATCGTGAATTTCCGGCTGCCCGCCGGCATCGACGCGGCCAAGGCGGCCGACCTGTTCAAGGGCTCGGCGCCCAAGTACCGCGGCATGAAAGGCCTAGTGCGCAAGTACTACCTGTTCGACGAGCAGAGCCGGATCGGGGGTGGCGTCTATCTCTGGCAGAGCCGGGCCGACGCCGATGCGGTCTACACGCCGCAATGGAAGACCTACATGGCCGAGCGCTACGGCACGCCGCCCGAGATCCGCTACTTCGAGACGCCGGTGGTGGTCGACAACGAGAGCGACAAGGTCATCGCCGACGCCGCGTAACAGCGGCGTGGCGACGTCTACTGCTTGACAATCTCGACCCGGCGGTTCTTGGCGCGGCCGGGCTCGTCGTCGTTCGAGGCCACGGGGGCGATCAGGCCGGCGCCGACCGGCTTCAGGCGATCGGGCGCGATGCCGTAGGTCTGGACGAGGCGGTCGACCACCGATTTGGCGCGGCGCTGCGACAGGCCCATGTTGTAGTCGAAGCCGCCGACATTGTCGGTGTGGCCGACGATGTAGACCTTCAGGTCGGGCTGGCCCTTCAGCAGCTTGCCGATCTCGTCGAGCGACGGCGTCGATTCGGGTTTCAGCTCGGCCTTGTCGGTGTCGAAGTATAAGCCGTAGATCGCGACCTTGCCGGTCGCCGAGATGTCCTTGGCCATGGTCGCGGCGTCGACGGTGACCATCTTGGCCTCCATGGGCTTGGCCTCGACGACGTCGAGCAGGACCGCGACCCGGTCCTTGGTGTCGGGGAACGCCGCGCCGCTTTCCTTGGCGACGTAGAGCGACACGAAGACATCGCCTTCCGGCCGCGACAGGCTGGCGGAAAGGTAGCGCGGCTCGACCGGCACGTTGAAGGCGACCTTGGACAGGTCGGTGCTCTGCAAGGTCTTGGTCAGGGGGTAGAGGACACGATAGAGCTCGGTGCCGTACGACGGCTGGCACTCTTCTTCGCCTGAGCACTTGTAGAGAACAGTGAAGCCCTTGGCGGCGAGGTCGGCTTCGTAATTGCGGAACACCTCGAGCGAGCTTCGTCCCGGCGGCGCCAGATAGAGCAGGCGCGTGTGCCGACCCTCGACCTCCTTGGCGGCATCGAACGCCGCTTGGCCGCTGTCGCCGAGCTTGAGCTTGCCGAGCAGCAGCTTGAAAGCATCGAACGCGCGCATGTCATAGCCAATGAGACGCGAGCCCTCGTAGCGCTTGATGAGCGGGAAGTCCTTGGCGCCCGCCGCTTCGGGCTGTGCGCCGGCCATGCCGGGCAGCAGGCATGAAAATGCCGCCAGAAGGCACGCCGCGAAGCGAAGCGCTGCACTATGGGACATCGAAGCCTCCCGTTTGGTCAGGCCATCACCGTCTTGCCCTTGAACAGGCAGAGGTCGTTCACGACGCACTGCGGGCACTCGGGCTTGCGTGCCTTGCAGGTGTAGCGGCCGTGCAGGATCAACCAGTGGTGCGCGTGCAGCCGATACTCCTCCGGCACGCGCTTCAGGAGCTTCAGCTCGACCTCGAGCGGGGTCTTGCCGGGAGCCAGCCCGGAGCGGTTGCCGACCCGGAAGATGTGCGTGTCGACC
>JAFAKN010000286.1 GCA_019235415.1 Alphaproteobacteria bacterium | reverse complement strand
GCTGGCGCGACCCGAAACCGCCAAGTCGGTGTTCGAGCTGGGCGGGCCGCGCATCTACACTTATCGCGAGCTCGCGGCACTCACCCTGAAAGAGATCGACCGTGCAAAGCCGATCGTGAGCGTTCCGGCCGGCCTGATGAAGGTCGGCGCCTTCTTTGCCGGGCTGCCGGCGTTGGTCGGCCTGACGCCGCCCATCACGCGCGATCAGGTCGATCTCCTGTTGCACGACAATGTCGTGCAGGCCGGTGCGAATGGCCTCGGGAGCCTCGGAATCCAGCCAACGGCAGCGGAGGTCATCCTGCCGACCTACCTGGATCGCTTCCGTGCCGGCGGTCGATACAACCAGCACGCTCCAGCGTAGGTAGTACGAAATCGGTACTATATTGTAGGGAAACCTTCGCGGACTTAGTGTATTCGCTAAGCGGCCTGGACATGAGTCATGAAATAGGTCAAATATATTGACTTAGTTGCCGACGGGGGAGCCATGGCCGAGAGGATGCTGAAGTTTGTAAGCACGCCGCAGGCCATGCCGGAGAAGCGGCCACCTGCCGAGCGCCGGCGCGACTTCGAGGAGATCTATGCGCGCTACGCACGCGAAAAAGCGGCCGAGCAGGCCGGGCGCTGCTCGCAATGCGGCGTGCCGTTCTGCCAAATCCACTGCCCCCTGCACAACAACATCCCCGACTGGCTGAAGCTCACCGCGGAGGGCCGCCTGGAAGAGGCCTATGAGCTCTCGGCCGCGACCAATACCTTCCCGGAGATCTGCGGCCGCATCTGCCCGCAGGACCGGTTGTGCGAGGGCAACTGCGTCATCGAGAAGGGCTTCCAGGCGGTCACCATCGGCTCGGTCGAGAAGTTCATCACCGACACCGCCTGGGACCAGGGCTGGGTGCAGCCGATCCGGCCGCGCCGCGAGCGGCCTGAGAGCGTCGGCATCGTCGGCGCCGGCCCGGCCGGCCTCGCCGCCGCCGAGCAGCTGCGGCGCAAGGGCTACCAGGTCACAGTCTACGACCGTTACGACCGCGTCGGCGGCCTGCTGATCTACGGCATCCCCAACTTCAAGCTCGAGAAGGAGGTCGTGCAGCGCCGCGAGCAGCTGCTGCGGCAGTCGAAGGTCGGCTTCGTGCTGAATTGCGAGGTCGGGCGCGACGTGCCGCTCGGCGAGTTGCGGGCGCGCCACGATGCGATCCTGATCGCCAACGGCGTGTACAAGGCGCGCGACATCGCCGCTCCCGGCGTCGCGCTGCCCGGCATCGTGCCGGCGCTCGACTATCTCACCGCTTCCAACCGGCACGGGCTCGGTGATGCGGTCGAGGCCTTCGAATCCGGCGAGCTCGACGCCAAGGGCAAGCACGTGGTGGTGCTGGGCGGCGGCGACACCGCGATGGACTGCGTGCGCACCGCCGTGCGCCAGGGCGCCAAGTCGGTGAAATGCCTGTACCGGCGCGATCGCGCCAACATGCCGGGCTCGCAGCGCGAGGTGAAGCACGCCGAGGAGGAGGGCGTGGAGTTCGTCTGGCTGAGCGCGCCGCAGGCCTTTCTCGGCAAAACCAAGGTGAGCCATGTACGTTCGGTGCGGATCCATCTCGGCATGCCCGACGCGACCGGCCGGCAGACGCCGCAGGAGATCCCCAACAGCCACAAGAACATCGAGGCCGACCTCGTGCTGAAGGCGCTGGGCTTCGACCCCGAGGACCTGCCGAGCCTGATGGCCGCGCCGGATCTCGCGGTGACCGGCTGGCGCACGATCAAGATCGACTGGAGGAGCATGATGACCAGCCTCGACGGCGTGTTCGCCGCCGGCGACATCGTGCGCGGCGCGTCGCTGGTGGTGTGGGCGATCCGCGACGGCCGCGATGCGGCGGAGCGCATTCACGGCTGGCTCACAGCCAAGGCCGCCGAGGCGGCCTGCCTCGCCGCGGACTGAGCCATGCTGACGCTCTACGACTTCATGGGCTCGGGCAACGGCTACAAGGTGCGCCTGCTGCTGGCGCAGCTCGGCGTGCCATACAGGCTCGTCGAATGCGACATCCTCAAGGGCGAGACGCGCACGCCGGAGTTCCTGAAGAAGAACGCCAACGGCCGCATCCCGACCTTGCAGCTCGAGAACGGCACGCATCTCGCCGAATCGGACGCCATCCTGTGGTACCTCGCCGAAGGCACACCGTTTGCGCCGGCCGATCGCCTGCAGCGGGCGCAGACGCTGCAATGGATGTTCTTCGAGCAGTACAGCCACGAGCCGAACATTGCGGTCGCGCGCTTCTGGCGGCATTTCCTGACCAAGCTCTCGCCCTTGCAGGAGCTCGACCTGCCGGAGCGCATGGCCAAGGGCTACGCCGCCTTAGGGGTAATGGAGCAGCATCTCGCCCGTCATCCGTTCTTCGTCGGCGAGCGCTACGGTCTCGCCGACATCGCGCTCTATGGCTACACGCACGTCGCAGGCGAGGGCGGCTTCAACCTCGATGCCTACCCGCACACCAACGCCTGGTTGGCCCGCGTCGCATCGCAGCCCGGGCACGTCACCATGGACCACAAGAGCTAGGGGGACGCCATGCGCCTGCTCGCCTTCCTGTTCGCCTTTCTTTTCCTGACGTTAGGCCCGGCCGGCGCGCAACCGGCCGTGGATCCTGAAGCCCTGCGCGAGGCGCGTGCCATGATGGACAAGATCGGCATGGATGCCCTTGCCAAGCAGCAGGCGGCAGCGGCCAGGACCCAAATCATGGCGATGGTTCAGGCCGTCGACTTGGGCAAGGACAAGGACGAGTTGCTCGACAAGATCGCCGACCGGGTGGCGAGTGAGCTCCAGACACGGCTGCCGAAGTATTACAACGAGATCGCCACTGTCTATGCCCGCGTCTTTACGCTGGACGAGCTCAAACAGTTGAATGCGTTCTACGATTCGCCTCTGGGCAAGAAGGTCGTCGAGAAGATGCCGGCGATCCTCAAGGAATCGTCGGAGCTCGGCCAGCAAATGGGCGTCGAGGTCATTCGCGCAGTCTTCAGCTCGCTGCAGCCCGAACTGCAGAAGCGTGGCGTGAATATACCCAAGTGAGTGAGACGAGGAGAGACACCATGCCGATGATCAACGTCCAGATGTTCGAGGGCCGCACGCCCGAGCAGCGCCGCAAGCTCGCCAAGGAGCTGACCGAGGCCACCTGCCGCGCGCTCGGCTGCACGCCCGACGCCGTGCAGATCATCCTGACCGACGTCAAGAAAGAGAACTGGGCGGAATCCGGAAAGCTGTTTTCCGAATCCTGACGTCTCACCTCCAACGCCCGTCCTGCTGCTCGCCCCCTCCCTACCTCACCCGTCTGACGGGGGAGGTGGCCCGAAGGGCCGGAGGGGGAAAGCAACGGGGAGGACCTTCACTCATGACCCACCCTTTCAACCCCGAGCAATTCGTCCGCGATTACCAGAGCGGCACCGCCAGGCTCACCGCGGCCTACGGCTACGACCCGAGCCGCGAGCAGGATTCGTGCGGCGTGGGCCTCGTCGTGGCGCTGGACGGCCGCCGCCGCCGCGACGTCGTGGCAGCCGGCATCGATGCCCTGAAGGCGGTGTGGCATCGCGGCGCCGTCGACGCCGACGGCAAGACCGGCGACGGGGCGGGAATCCATGTCGAGAT
>JAFAKN010000285.1 GCA_019235415.1 Alphaproteobacteria bacterium | reverse complement strand
TCGCTCTCCATCGAGAAGCAATGCGGGCAGACCGGCCGTGGATAGTGCCGCACCTTGCCGCACGCCGCGCAGTGCTGCAGCACGAAGCGACCCTCGCGCATGCCCTCCCAGTAGGCCTGGCTGTCGCGCGTCGGCGTCGGCAATGGCCGCTCGGGCGCGGCCGGAGTCGTCGTGCTCATGCCGCCCTCGCCAAGATCGCGACCGAGCCGTCGCCCATGTCGCCATAGCCGGTGACCAGGCCCACCTCGGCGTCCTTCACTTGCGCCTTGCCCGCCGCGCGACGCAGCTGGCGCGTCAGCTCGATGACGTGGTTGAGGCCCACGACGTGGCCCTGGCTCAGCAAGCCGCCATGGGTGTTGATCGGCAGCTCGCCGCCGAGCGCAATGCGGCCGCCCATGATGAACGGGCCGCCTTCGCCCTTCTTGCAGAAGCCCAAAAGCTCGAGCTGGTTGATGACCGTGAAGGTGAAGCAGTCGTAGATCTCGGCGACGTCGATGTCCTGCGGCCCGATACCGGCCATGGCGTAAGCGCGCGGCGCCGCCTTGGCGAGACCGAACTCCAGGAGGTCGGGCCGCTGCGCGATCGACGCCGGCGATTCGGGATGGCCTTCCGCCACGCCCATCACCGTGACCAGGGGTCTCTGCAAATCGCGCGCCCGCTGGGCGGCGCTGATCACGACCGCGGCGCCGCCGTCGCTCTCCAGGCTGCAGTCGAACAGGCGGAATGGATCGGCGATCATGCGCGAGGCATGATGCTCCTCGACCGTGAGCGGCTTGCTCATCACGACGTTGCCGTTGAGGATCGCATGTTGCCGCGTGACCACCGCCACTTCCGCGAAGTGGCGCGTCGTGGTGCCGTAGAGCTCCATGTGCCGCCGGGCACCCTGCGCGTAGAGCTGGGCCGGCGCGAACATGCCGATCGGCGCCTCGAACTCGGCGGCGAGCGCGAACTGCGGGAACTGCTGCAGGCGGGTGGTGACGCGCGCGCCGGAGTAGCCGGTGCGGCCGACCGAGATCAGCACGTGGTTGCAGACGCCCGACGCGACGGCCATCGCCGCGGTCTGGATCGCGGCCACGCAGGTCGCGCCGCCCATCGGCACGAACACCGACAGCTTGAGATCCGGCAGGCCGAGATTGGCGACGAAGTCTTCCGCGATGCCGCCGCCGGGGAAGTAGGGAACGACGCCGTCGATGTCGCGCGGACTCAATCCGGCGTCGGCGATGGCAGCGAGGCTCGCTTCGAGCTGCAGCGCAAGCCCGCTCTTGGTGGTGCCGCGCGTATAGGCCGTCTCGCCAATGCCGCTCACGGCCGCCTTCTCGCGCAGCGGATGTGTCATGCTCGAGCTTCCTCCCGCGGCCATCGTGCCCTTCCCCTCGGCAAACCGGAAGCGCTAAGGTCCAGCGTCATCGCGGGGGAGCAATGTCCAACGAAGAACTGATTTCGCTCAGCGCCATCGAGCTGCGGCGGCGCATCGGCACCAAGGAGATTTCGCCGGTCGAATTGCTCGACGCGTGTCTCGAGCGCATCGAGGAGGTGAACCCCGCCGTCAACGCCGTGACGGCGATGTGCGTCAAGCGCGCACGCCAGGAAGCGAAGGCGGCCGAGACGGCGGTGCGGCGCGGCGAGGACCTGCCGCTGCTGCATGGGCTGCCGACCGGCATCAAAGACCTCGAGGAAACCAAGGATCTCCTCACAACCTATGGCTCGCCGCTTTATCGCGACTTCGTGCCGAGCTTGGACAACGTCATGGTGGGCCGCGTGCGCGCCGCGGGCGCGATCGTGGTCGGCAAGACCAACGTGCCGGAGTTCGGCGCCGGCGCCAACAGCCGCAATCCGGTATGGGGCGCGACCGGCAATCCGTTCAATCCCAAGCTCAACCCCGGCGGCTCGTCGGGCGGCTCGGCGGTGGCGCTCGCGACCGACATGCTGCCGGTCTGCACCGGTTCCGACACTGGCGGTTCATTGCGCATTCCCGCCGCGATGTGCGGCGTGGTGGGTTTCCGCCCGTCGCCCGGCATGGTGGCGGTCGAGCGCCGCGGCATGGGTTGGACGCCGATCTCGGTGCTGGGGCCGATGGGCCGCACGGTGG
>JAFAKN010000218.1 GCA_019235415.1 Alphaproteobacteria bacterium | reverse complement strand
GATGATCGCCGAGCTGGAGAGCCCGTACATCCTGCTGTTCGAGAAGAAGCTCTCGGGGCTGCAGGCGATGCTGCCGGTGCTCGAGGCGGTCGTGCAGTCGGCCAAGCCGCTCCTGATCGTGGCCGAGGACGTCGAGGGCGAGGCGCTTGCCACGCTGGTGGTCAACAAGCTGCGTGGCGGTCTCAAGATCGCCGCCGTCAAGGCGCCGGGCTTCGGCGATCGCCGCAAGGCGATGCTCGAGGACATGGCGATCCTGACCGGCGGTCAGCTGATCAGCGAGGACCTCGGCATCAAGCTCGAGAACGTCACGCTGGACATGCTCGGCAAGGCCAAGAAGGTCATCGTCGAGAAGGAGAACACGACGATCGTCGACGGTGCCGGCAAGAAAGCCGACATCGAGGGCCGTTGCGGCCAGATCCGGGCGCAGATCGAGGAGACCACCTCGGACTACGACCGCGAGAAGCTGCAGGAGCGCCTGGCCAAGCTGGCGGGCGGCGTGGCGATCATCAAGGTCGGCGGCGCCACCGAGGTCGAGGTCAAGGAGAAGAAGGACCGCGTTGACGACGCCATGCACGCCACCAAGGCGGCCGTGGAAGAGGGCATCGTGGCCGGCGGCGGCGCGGCGCTCCTGTACTCGGTGCGTGCACTCGAGAAGCTGCGCACCGCCAACGACGACCAGAAGGTCGGCGTCGAGATCGTGCGCCGCGCGCTGCAGGCGCCGGTACGCCAGATCGCCGAGAACGCCGGCTTCGACGGTGCGGTGGTTGCCGGCAAGATGCTCGACCAGAAGGACAGCAATTACGGCTTCGACGCCCAGAAGGGCGACTACGCCGATCTGGTCAAGACCGGCATCATCGACCCGGTGAAGGTCGTGCGCACGGCGCTGCAGGATGCTTCCTCGGTGGCGGGCCTGCTCGTCACCACCGAAGCGATGGTCGCCGAGAAGCCGGAGAAGAAGGCTCCCGCCATGCCGCCGGGCGGCGGCATGGGCGGCGACATGGACTTCTAAAGCCCACGCACTCCAGGGTTGGGAAAGGTCGGGGAGAAATCCCCGGCCTTTTCTTTTGTACGCGGCTGCGTTTGCAATCTTGGGCGCGAACGTCTGTCAGCACGAGCGTGGCCCTGTCATGCCGAGCGCAGTGAGGGATCTTTAAGGCAATAGCAAAGGTCCCTCGCTACGCTCGGGATGACAGGTATCGTGTAGCCGATGACTGCTCTTCCCACCTCCGTCAAAGGCGTCGTCTTTCACGACGGACGCGTTCTGCTGCTGCTGAACGAGCGCGGCGAATGGGAACTCCCCGGCGGTCGCCCCGATCCCGGGGAGGATCATCGTGCGGCGCTCGAACGCGAGGTGCGGGAGGAAACGGGCCTCGGCGTGCAAGTCGGTGAGGCACTGGACGAGCATTTGTTCGAAGTCCTGCCCGGCGTCGTCGTTCGCATCCTGCCGTTCGCCTGCCGCCCGACCGAGCCGGGCGAGGTGAGGCTGAGCCACGAGCATCTCGATGCCAAATGGCTGCCGATCGACCAGCTTGGCGACGTCGTCAGGGGCCATCCGCTGCCCGCCTGCTATCGGGCCGCGATTCGCCAGGCGATCTGCCAGCCCTGATCGTCGAGTGAGCGTATCGGCTGAAGCTTCAGGAACCTGTCCTGCGCGGCCGCCGCGCCGAGCCACATCTCGCTCCAGGCGTCGAACGCCTTGAGCGGATCGACAAGCGTTAGACCTTGGGCCGCGCGCCAACCCGATTGTCTTACGGTGACTACGTTATCGTCTTCGTGCACCTCGATCTCCTCGCCTTGCGCGATGAGGATCGTCGACAGCCAGCGCGCGAAGGTGCGCGCACTGTCGAGGTCGCCGCGCTCGAGGTCGGTCGGCAGGTCGAGATCGCGCGCCGTCTCCTCGTGGAACTGCAGGCCGACCAGGCGCGCGACACGGCCAAGCTCATCGCCCGCATCGGCCGGTCCCAATTGCTCCTGCAAGGTGGGCAGCATGGTGCGCAGGTACTCGACGGCATAGGCGCGGAAGGTCCGTTGCCGGCGCTCCTCGGGCCAGCTCTCGGTCGCGAGCCTGGGCTGGCTGGTCCAGTCGATGCGCGGCATCTCCTCTTCGCCATAGGCGAAGCGAACGCGCTCATGCTCGGCGAGCGGGCGGCCGTAGTCGAAATAGTAGCCCTCCAGGCCCGGCATGCCGTCGACCGTCATGCCGGTGCACACGAACCCCAGCCCCGGGTTGCCGAGCGACACGCCGTTGTGGCCGTGCCAGCCGTGCAGCATGGCCGCCGACACCGCCGGCGGGATGGCGGCGATCGCCGTGCCGCGCCAGATCCAGCGCGGCGGCGGGTAGCGCACCCAGGCCTTGCGATCGCTCTCGCGCAGATAGCCCGTCTTCACGCCGCCGAGCGCGTTGGAGTGATAGTGATAGAGCGCGCAGGCCACCGCATCCGGCTGGTCGGCAAGCCCGAGCTTCTGCAGGCCGGGCAGGAACTTCTCGAGATGCTGGTGGCGGAAGTGGCGGAACAGGTACTCGCGCGCGGTATCCTCGCCGCGGCGGGTCACCAGCCCCAGCACCAGGGCCGTCATCAGCGCATTGTAGAGGGTGCCGACCGCGCGGTAGGCGGCGGCATCGACCCCCGTCGTCATCCAGCATGGCCGTCGACGATGATCGCCTTCGACCTGCCGGCGCGCAGCCGCATGTCGAGCACCGGCTTGTATTCCGGCGAGTCGTAGAAGCGCTCGGCGGACGCGTAGTCGGGGAACTCGATCACCACTACGCGCGACGGTTTCCAGTCACCTTCCAGCGTGCGAGTCTTGCCGCCGCGCACGATGAACTTGCCGCCGAACTTGGCGATCAGGCCCGGCGTATGCTTGCGGTACTCGGCCATCAAGGCTTCGTCGGTCGTTTCGACCTCGACGATCATGTAGGCAGGCACTTCGGTCTCCTCCTCAGCCGACTTCCATGGGCAGGCTCGGGTCGTTGGACCATTCCTGCATGGAGTTGTCGTACACCGCGACATTCCTGTGGCCCAAGAGCGCGGTCAACACAAAGGCATCGAGGGTCGCGGCGATGCCGCCACCGCAGTAGACCAGCACGCGCTTGTCGGGCGCGGCGCCTGCGCCGTCGAAAGCGGTGCGCAGGTCGGCGATCGGCTTCAGCGTCTTGTCCGGCCCTAAGAGGCTCGCCGCCGGCACGCAGGAAGAACCCGCGATGCGTCCAGGCCGCCCGTACACGACACCGCCCGTTCCTTTGTGCTGGTCGACGCTCAGCGCATTCAGCGTCAACGTATCCGGCTTGCCGATCGCCGTCGTGATCTCCTCCTTGCCGACGAAAACGCCTGGCCGGGCGCGCAAGGTGAGCGTGGCGGGCGGATATACGGTAGGTTCCGCGACGAGCGTCCGGCCTTCGGCCTGCCATTTGTCGAGACCGCCGTCGAGGACGGCCGCGTCGTCGAAGCCGATGGCACGCAGCATCCACCAGACGCGCGTCGCCCAGGTCGGCGTTGCGTGGCTGTAGAGCACGACGAAGGTGCCGTGGCCGATGCCCTTGGCGGCAAAGGCCCGCACGAGCTCGTCGAGCGGGGGCAGGGTGAACCGAAGCTTGGAAGTCCGGTCGGAGAGCTCGCCGCCGAGATCGAGGAAGGCGGCGCCGGGAATGTGCCCCTTGTCGTAGTTGGCCCGACCGCTTTCGGCGTTGTAGCCGCCCTCAGGACGGGGCCGCAGATAGGTCGTGCAGTCGAAGATGCGCAGCGCGGGTGCATCGCTGCGCCGTGCCAATTCTTCGGTCGAAATCAGCGCGGCCGAATGTGCCATGTCACCCTCCTTTCTCAGGAGGGCGGAGTCTACTCTTAGATGGTCTTCTGCGGCAGCGGCGGGACGGCGACCGGGCCGGTCGGCGCGGGCGGCGGCGCCGCGGCAGCGGCGGCTGGCGGCGTCATGGGCGGAAGCGCCTGGGCGGCATCGGCCGGCTGCGCCGGCGACTTGGCGGTCGGGGTGCTGGAGGGCTTCTTGGTCTTCTTGGCGCTGACCGTCGTGGTCGCTTTGCTGCTCGCCTGGGCATGCACCTTCTTGAGGCAGGAGCTGCGCTGCGAGCTGCCCTTCAGGCTCTGGCAGTAGGCCACGGTGCCTGGCTTGGCCTTGGTCGCCGGGACCGGCGCAGGTGCCTGAGGCGTCGGCGCGGGGACTGGATCTTCCTGCTGGGCGAAGGACGGAGCGGCCAACCCAAAGGCCGCGACGGCAAGGACGCCGGCCATCAACAGACGCATGGAATATCTCCCGGGCCGCTTTGGCGAGGAGGAGCGGTGCGGCCTCGAATTGCCTGGAAAAGGTTATTGTATCTTGGGTGTTTATGTCAAATTTTTAATCGGTTACAGGAGCTGAGTAGACGTCATCTCGGGAGGCTCTCTCGCGGGCCGTCGGCGCTTCCGGGCAGCGCTTCGAGCGTCTCGCTGAAACGGCTTCGTGAGCCATTTCGCACTGTCGGTTCTGTTTCTTCGGCACCGCTGGCGCGGACCGCCGCGTAGGTATCAAACCGCCTTCTCGGTGGTCATGCTTTCTGCTTTGCTCGTGTGGCTGCACGTGTCCTGGAATGCGAGGAGGGGATGATGCTGCAGGAGTTCAAGAAGTTCGCCATGCGCGGCAACGTCGTCGATCTGGCGATCGGCATCATTATCGGCGCCGCCTTCGGCAAGATCATCGATTCGCTGGTCAACGACATCATCATGCCGATCATCGGCCGCGTCACCGGCGGCCTCGACTTCACCAACTACTTCGTCGGCCTGACGCCGGCGGCGAGCCAGGCGCCGACCTACGACGCCGCCAAGAAGGCGGGCGCCGCGATCGGCTACGGCAGCTTCATCACCGTGTCGGTGAACTTCCTGATCATCGCCTGGGTGCTGTTCCTGGTGGTGCGCGGCATGAACCGCATGTTCCGCCAGGAAGCAGCCGCACCGCCGCCGCCCGCGCCGCCCAGCAAGGAAGAGCAATTGCTGGCCGAGATCCGCGACATCCTGAAGGCGCGGCCCTAACTAGACTAAGGCTCGATTGCCTTCACGAGACAGCGCACCGTCTTGGCTCCGCCGTGGATGCGCGCGCGGCCAACCTCGGCAAAGCCCGACGCAGCATGGAAGGCAACCGACGCCGGGTTGGGCGGCTCGCGATTGACTTCGCAGACGACGCGCCGATGGCCGGCACGGCGCGCCGCCCTCGAGCAGACCCTCGTACAGGCGACGCGCGAGGCCACGTCCGCGCGCCGCGGGCGCGACGACGACGCGGTCGACGTGAAGCTTTCATAGCGGTCACGAAACCCCTGGAAGCTCGGGCTGGCGTAGTCGGCGTCGTTGTCGAGTGCAGGAGGAAGGCCTCGATGCCTGTTCGGCGTGCCACGAAGGCCTGCTCGATCAGCCTTGCGAAGCCGTCAGAGCCGAGCCACGACAGCTCGCTGGCATGGGCGTTGTTGAGAGCGAGCAGCGGACCGCCGATCGAATCCGTGCCAGCTCTGCAAGACCGAGATCCTGGAGGGCGCTCACTCCGCGCGGCACCGCTAGGCGGCGAGCCGTTCTCCGAGCGCGGCGTCCAGCCGCCGTGCCAGCCCGTCAGAGATGCGGGTGAGCGGCAGGCGGCATTCCGCCGACGCGATCAACCCTTGCCGCCACAGCAAATACTTGATGGGCATGGGATTGGCCTCGGCGAACAGCAATGGGACGAAGGAAGCAAGACCCGCCCAGTTGGCGCGGGCGCCAGCCACGTCGTTGGCCGCGAACCGCTGCTTCACCGCGACGAACCGTTCGGTCATGACGTGGCTCGCTGCCAGGATGCCGCCGTCGGCGCCGTTGGCGAGCATGGTGAAGTAAAGTGCATCCTCGCCGGTCAGCACCGAAAAGCCGGCGGGCTTGCGCGCCAGCAGCTCGAGCGATTGCGCCAGGCTGCCCGAGCTGTCCTTGACGCCCACGATGTTCGGCACCTCGGCGAGCTGCAGGAGCGAGTCGTTGGCCAGGTTGACGGCGGTGCGATAGGGGATGTTGTAGATCAGGACGTCGCGGTCGGTGGCATCGGCGATGGCGCGGAAGTGCGCTAAAAGCCCGTCCTGGCTCGGCCGGTTGTAGTAGGGGCAGACCGAGACGATGCCCTGGAAGGCGAACCGCTCGAGCCGCCGCAGCGCCTTCTCCGCCTTGCGCGTGGCGTTGCCGCCCACGCCCACGAACACCGGCACGCGGCCAGCCACGCGCGCCACCGTCCGCTCCACCAGCTCGTCGATCTCCGCGTCTTCGAGCGTCGGCGATTCACCGGTCGTCCCAAGCGGGAACAAGCCGTCGATGCCGAGCGTGAGATAGTGATCGATCAGTCGCTCGTAGCTTCGGAAGTCGATCGCGCCGTCGCGGAACGGCGTGACGATGGGCAACCACAGGCCAGCGATCACGGGCTTCCTCCTGTCGTCCTGAGCGCCAGACCGTGTCATCCCGAGCGAAGCGAGGGACCTTTGAGGCAACGGGAAAGGTCCCTCGCTGCGCTCGGGATGACAGGTAGTTGGCTCAAGACGACAGTAGGTGCAATTCACAAATAACAAAATCGAATGTTCATGATATATTCGTTCGCATTCTCTTATGAACAAAGATCTCGACATATCGCTCCTGCGCTCTTTCCTCGCGGTGGTGGACGCGGGCGGCGTAACGCGCGCCGCGAGCATGCTGGCACTTTCGCAGGCGGCGGTGAGCCAGCAGATCAGGCGGCTGGAGGACGCGCTCGACTGCAGGCTGTTCGAACGCGAGGGTCGCCGGCTGGCGCTGGCGCCGGCGGGCGAGAGGCTGATCGCGCAAGCGCGGCGGCTGCTGGCGCTGAACGACGAAGTATGGTCTGCGATGCGCAAGCCGCCGTTCGAGGGCGAGCTGCGGCTCGGCGTGCCGTACGACATCATCGCGAGCGTCGTGCCGCCGATCCTGCGCCGCTTTGCCAAGGCGCAGCCGCGCGTGCGCGTGAGCCTGGTCTGCGAAGATTCCAAGGTGGTCCGCGAGCGCCTGCGATCGGGCGCCGTCGATCTCGCGCTCACCACCGAGACAGACTGCGGGCGGCATGGCGAGACGTTGCGTACCGACCGCCTGGTCTGGGTCGGCGCCTCGGGGGGCGATGCGCATGTGAAGGATCCGCTGCCGGTGTCGCTCGGCGCGCCGACCTGCGTGTTCCGTCCGGTGGCCATCGAGGCGCTCGGCAAGGTGCGGCGCGACTGGCGCGCGGTGTGCGAGGTGAGCCGGCTCGAGCCGGTCCATGCCGCGATCGAGGCCGGGCTTGCCGTGGCGCCGCTGCTGCGATCGTCGGTGCCCGAGCGCTTCGAGGTCCTCGGCCGCGAGGCGCGGCTTCCCGCCTTGCCGGAGTTCCGCATCAACCTCTATGCGCCGCCCGGCTTGAGCCCGGCCGCGCGCGACCTCGCCGACCACGTGCGGGCGCACTTCGCCCGGCGGCCAATCGACCATTGATCGCAACGATTGATACCAACAATTGATACCAACGGGCCGCTGTGCCGAACGCAGGTGGACAACTAAGCTCCCGGGCGTCGAGGAATTGGACGAGGGGGCGGGGACGCCCGCCGGCAGAGCGATAATCGCCGTCGGCGGGTGTCCCTATTTTGCACGGCCGAACCGACAGCGAAACGCCGAGCCGACTGTTGCGGCCCGACCATTGACATCGCGATCGGTTGACATCAAAGCGTCATGGCTTTCGTGCTTGAACCTTTGCGCCGTGAATTCCCCTTCCTCTGAAACCCGCGACTTCGCCGTGCGGCCGTCGGTCGAAGCGGACGTGCCGGCCATGCTCGCGATCTACTCGCATCACATCCGGCATGGGCTGGGCAGCGGCTTCGATCCCGAACCGCTGCAGGACGAGGACATCAAGCGGCGCCGCAAGAATATGCTGCGCCGCCGTCTGCCGCACCTGGTGGCCGAGCGTGACGGCAAGGTGGTGGGCTATGCCTATGCCGTGCCGTTCCGCAAACGGCCAGCCTACCGCTACACCGTCAAGCATTCGATCTACGTCCACCCCGACCATCTGCATTCGGGCATCGGACGGCTGCTGTTGCCGGCCTTGATCGAGGCGTGCACGGCGGCGGGCTACCGCCAGATGATCGCCTACGTCGATGCCGAGAACCTGCCGTCGCAGAACCTGCACGAGGCCTTCGGCTTCCGTCGCGCCGGGCTCTTGGAGAAGGTCGGCTGGCGCTTCGGCCGCTGGACCGACAGCCTGTTGATGCAGCGCGAGCTGGGCCCGGGCGGCAGCGAGCGCGCGGTCGAGATCGGGTAGCGCCGGGGCGTGTCTTAGAACCGCGGGCGTCCCGCCCGTATCATGATCATGAGCGGGCGGGACGCCCGCGGTCCTAAAGAGTTTGATGACACGTCAAGCGGGTTCGGCTACTCGCGCACCACGTAGGTGTAGAAACGCACCGCGCCGTCGGCTGCGGTCTCGCGATAGATTCCCTGAATCTCGACCTCGAAGCCGGGAAACAGGTTGGCGCTTTTTTCGAAGACGAGCAGATAGTCGAGCATCGGCTGCGCGCGCTGGTCGAGCCGCTCGCCCGGCACGATGCTGGCGATGCCGGGCGGATAGACCACGAACAACGTCGTTGCGATCCGTCCCCAGGCCTTGTCGATCGGCACGTAGTCGACGTTGTTGCGCACCAGGTGCCGCACCGCCTCGTGCGGCGGCATGACCGGCGTCGGCAGGTGCTCGGGCTCGAACTGCGCGCGCTGCAGCCGGCTCACTCCGGCATCGCGGAAGAAGGCGTGCATTTCGCCGCAGAGATCGCGCAGTCGTACGCCCGAATAGCGCGCCGGCCGGCGGCGCACGAACGCGCCGATCGCCTCGTCGAGCCTGGCATTGTCGTCGTGCAGGCGCTTGAAGGCGACCAGGGTGCTCAGCAGCGTGCCGGCCTTGCTCGACTCGACTCCCGGCGTCAGCAGGAAGAGCAGCGAATTGAGGTCGTTCTTTTCGGGCACGACCTGGTTCTCGCGCAGGTACTGCGCCACGACCGGCGCGGGGATGCCGAAAGGCGCATAACCGCCGTCCGGCTCGAAGCCAGGCGTCAGCAGCGTGAGCTTGTTGGGATCGGTCAGTGCGTAGCCGGGCGCGAGCTTGCTGAAGCCGTGCCAGGCGGCGTCGGGCGCCAGCTCCCAGTAGCGCGCATCGGCGGCGAGTTCTTCGGTCGACACTTCCTCCCACGGCACGTTGCCGACTCGGTCGGGCACGAAGGCGTCGAAGAACCAGCGCCGGGCGGGGTCGCGCTCGCGCTCCTCGAACTCGCGGCGGATCGCGCGCAACTTCTTGCGAAGTTCGATGCCGAGCCGGACGGTGTCGTCCCACAGCACTT
>JAFAKN010000194.1 GCA_019235415.1 Alphaproteobacteria bacterium | reverse complement strand
CTCGTCGATCTGCTTGACGGGCGTTGCCAGGACGCCCTTGGCGCCCGGGTTCGGCCGGCGCACCACGAAGCCACCGGCCGGATCTCGGTGGTCGCGCAGGATTGCAGTCGCGAGATCGGCGGCCAGCGCGAGGTAGCAGCGCTCGGCGGTGCTGCGATAGAGCGCCTGGGCAGCTTCGGCCATGGCAAGGCTGTCGCCGAGATGCACGTCCGCGTCGTCCGCGGCCCCGTGGCCGAAGCCACCGTTGGGCGTTCGGCGATGAGCGAGCGTCCAGTCGAAGGCGCGCTTGGCCGCGTCGAGCAGCGCCGGCTCGCCGGTCACGTCGTAGAGCGCGGCAAGGCTTGCGATTGCCCAGCCGTTCTCGCGCCCATAGAGATGGCGGTCGATCGCGGGCTGCAGCCCGACCCGCCGCTCCGCATCGGAGCGCGCATAGAAGGCATCGCCGCTGAGCTGCGGGCCGGCATCGGCATCCTGGCTGGTGTAGAACGCACCCTCGGGCGAGCGCATGAAGTCCATCAGCCAGCGCGCCACGTCGCGCGCCGCCCCAAGGTCGGCGGGATCGCGGCCGATCTGCCAGGCGAGCACGTAGCTGCGGACCGCATCGCGCTGGATGTTTAAAAGCTTCTCGTAGTGCGGGCCGGTCCAGTCGAGCTTGTCGGAGTACTGGAACATGCCGCCCCAGACCGGATCGATCAGGTGCCGCGCGCCGGCGAGCGTCCTCGCCGCCACGTCTCGCCACAGGTCGGGATCGGGGTTGCGCTGCAGGGCGCGGCTGCGCTCGAGTGCCCATTCGACGGTGTCGCCATGGATGAAGCGATGAGTGTCGCCGAAGCCGCCATGGACCTTGTCGTAGCCCTGCAGCAGCCGCTTCTCGATTCGCTGCCGCTGCTCGTCCGACAGCAGCGCGCGGCCCGGCTCGCCGTCCGTCAGGGCCGCGGATGGCAGCGCCGAGGGGTCCTCGATCACCGCGGTCAGCAGTTTGCCGAGCAGCTCCGGCGGGATGTAGCCGCGGCGCTTGAAGATCTCGTTGCCGTCCTTGTCGAGCATGATGGTGGCCGGCCAGCCCCAGCTCTCGTAGCGGTAGGACAGCGCGGGATCGGCATCCTGGTCGACGCGGACGGGGATGAACTTCTCCAGGATGCGGCGCTGGATCTCGGGGTCGCGATAGGTCGTGCTCTCCATGACGTGGCACCAGTGGCACCACACTGCCGCCATGTGCAGCAGGATGTACTTGTCCTCGCGCGCAGCGCGGTCGAACAGCGCCGGGTCCCACTTCGCCCAGGGCAGTGACGGCGCCTCGCCATGTGCGGGCGAGGCCAGCAACAGCAGAATCAGGGCCAGCAGGCGGCGCATGCTTTCCCTACGCGTCGGTATCGGCGGCGGATCGCCCGCCTCAGCAATTCGTGAGCGAGCCTAGCCGAGCGCCCCGGCCTTGCGCAGGTTGGCGATCTCGGCGTCGCCGTAGGAGAGCTCGCGCAGGATGTCCTCGCTGTGCTGGCCGACGGCGGGCGGCGGACCGGCGGTGCGCGGCTTGGCGAAGCCCAGCCGGATCGGGTTGTTGACCGTGCGCGGCACCTCGGGGTTGGTGGTGGGCGCGAAAATGCCGGCGTGCTCGGCCTGCTCGTCCTCGACGACATCGGCCAGCCGGCCGATCACGCCGACCGGGATGCCGGTGCCGGCAAAGGCGCGCTCCCATTCGGCGTAGGTTCGCGCCGCAAACACGGCCACTAGCTCCCGCGCAAGCTCCAGGGGTCGCGCGCGGCGCTCGGCGCGGTTGGTGAAGCGCGGGTCTTCCAGCAGATCGGGTCGTTCGATGGCCGTGCAGAATGCCTCCCACAATCGGTCCTCGCGCACCATGAGGAGTTGCAGCCAGCGGTCGTCCTTGGTGCGATAGAGGTTCGTGAGCGCATTGCGCGGCCGGTCGGGCCCCTGGCGCGGCAGCAGCTGGGCGCCGAGCAGGGCGCCGGCGGCCGACGTGCCGTTGGACCACACGCCATTGGCATAGAGCGAGGTGCCGACCCAGCAGCCTTTGCCGGTTCGGTCGCGCTGGCGCAGGCCGAGCAGGATGGCCGCCACCAGGGTGATCGCCGTGGCGCGATCGCCCTGGGCCGGCAGCGACAGGCCGGGTGGGCCGCCCTCGTAGCGCGCCGCATCGAGGATGCCGGAGCGGCCGAAATAGGCCGAGACGTCGAAGCCCGGCCGGTCGCGATCGGGGCCGCTCTCGCCGTAGCCGGTCAGCGAGCAGTAGACGAGGCGCGGATGGATCGGCTCCATGTCCTCCCAGCGCAGCCGCAGCCGCTCGCGCGCCGGCGGCGGGAAGTTCACGATCATGACGTCGGCGCGCTGCACCAGCCGCTCCAGGACGGGGCGCGCCTCGGCGTTCTTGAGGTCGAGCGCCAGCGAGCGCTTGTGGCGGCCGTCGAGCTGCCAGGGGAAGTTCTTGTCGCTCTGCGGGTAGCTCGCGTTGCGATAGCTGCCGCGGTGCGGATCGCCATCGCCGGGCGGTTCGATCTTGATGACGTCGGCGCCGAAGTCGGCCAGCACCACGGCCGCCGCCGGCGCGGCGATGAACGAGCTCACGTCGAGCACGCGAAGGTCGGAAAGCGGCAGGGCCTCGCTCATCGCACGGCGCCGCTCTTGCGCAAGGCCTCGATCTCGATGGCGCTGAGTCCGGCCTCGGCCAGGATCTCGGTGCTGTGCTGGCCGAGCGCCGGCGCCTGCTTGGCCATCCGAGGCTCGGCGAAGCCGAGCTTGATCGGATTGGCGAGCGTGCGCGGCATGTCGGTGATGGCGCTGTCGACGACCGCGCCGCAGGCCACTGCCTGCTCATCGCCCGGCACGTCCTGCGGGCGGCTGATGACCCCGAAGGTGATGCCGTGCTCGGCAAGCGCGGCCCGCCAGTGCTCGTAGTGCCGGCTGGCGAAGGCCCGGCGCAGGATGGTCGCCAGCTCCTCGGAATGGCGGCGGCGCTCCGGCATGGTGGCGAAGCGCGGGTCGGTCAAAAGATCATGGCGCTCGACGGTCGCGCAGATGCCGGGCCACATCTTGTCCTCGCGCACGATGGTGAGCTGCAGCCAGCGGTCGTCCGACGTGCGGTAGATGTTGCCCAGCGCCGAGCGCGGCCGCTCGGGCGGCGGGCGATGCGGCAGGTAGGCGCCGACCAGCGCCGCCTGGGCGACCACGCCGCACGACCACAGGCCGTTGGCCAGCAACGATGTGCCGACCCACGCGCCCTCGCCGGTCTTGCCGCGATGGAGCAGCGCCATCAGGATCGCCGAGACCAAGGTCATGGCGGTGGCGCGGTCGCCCTGCGCCGGCACCGGCACGCCGGGCGGGCCGCCCTCGTAGCGCTGGGCGTCGAGCAGGCCGGAGCGCGCGAAGTAGGCCGTGACGTCGAAGCCCGGCCGGTCGCGGTCCGGCCCTGACTCGCCGTAGCCGGTGAGCGAGGCGTAGATCAGCCGCGGATTGGCGCGCTTGGCGTCCTCGTAGCCCAGACTGAGCTTGTCGCGCACCGGCGGCGGGAAGTTGCAGATCAGCACGTCGCTCACCGCGATCAGCCGGTCGAGCGCCGCGCGGCCGTCGGCATTCTTGAGATCGAGCACGATCGAGCGCTTGTTGCGCGAGTCCATCAGCCACGGATAGTTGACCTCGGCCTTCGGGTAGTTGGACGAATCGTGCATGATCCGCCGGTTGGGATCACCCTCGGGGCTTTCGACCTTGATGACGTCGGCGCCCCAATCGCCCAGCACCACGGCGGCGGCCGGTGCCGCGATGAAGGAACTGATGTCCAGCACGCGCAATCCTGCCAGCGGCAGGCCAGACTCGCTCATTCGCGTTCCTCGCTCATTCGCGTTCCTCGCTCATTCCCATTCCTCGACCAACTGTTCGCCTCGATTAAGGGCGCGGGCCTCTGGCCTGCGTCAAGGCCGCTCGCTAGCTTGTTCCGGCACGCGGCGTGCTCGGCCAACAGAGTGGGGGCAAAGTGGCAGGCAGGAAGCGCAAACCGAATTTCCTGGTGGTGCTGATCGACGATCTGCGGTTCGACGAGCTCGGCATCTGCGGCCATCCCTTCATGCAGACGCCGCATATCGACCGCATCGGCCACGAGGGCGCGAGGTTCACCGCGGCGTTCCACACCACGCCGCTCTGCTCGCCCAACCGGGCGTCGATCCTCACCGGCCAGTACGCCAGCCGGCACGGCATCATCGACAACGTGGCGCGCGACGCCCACAGCCATCGCCTGCCCAACTATCACGTGATCCTGCAGCGCCTGGGCTACGAGACGGCGCATGTCGGCAAATGGCACATGGGCAACTCGGGCGGGCCGCGCCCGGGCTACGACAAGTGGGTGAGCTTCCCGGGCCACGGCTCGATCGTCGATCCGGTGCTCAACATCGATGGCGACGAGCGCCAGCATGAAGGCTACATCACCGATCTGCTGAACACGCATGCCGTCGAGTTCCTGCGTAAGGAGCGGGACAAGCCGTTCGCGCTGTTCTTCGCCCATAAGGCGGTCCATCCCGACGCCTTCCAGGCGGCCGATGGCACCATCGACCTCAGCAGGGGCGGCTACCGGCCGGCGCCGCGCCATGCCGACCTCTACAAGGGCGAGCATTTCCTCCGCCGCCCCAATGCCCTGCCGGCCGTCGAGGTGGTGAAGGACAAGCCGGCCTGGACGGAGGCGTTCCAGCTGCGCGCCAACGAAGCCTCGCGCAAGGTGCTGGACGGCATCCAGGCCGGCAGCGACGAGGAGATCCGGCTGCGGGCGGCGATGATGGCGTCGGTCGACGAGGGCATGGGCGATGTCTTCAAGGCCCTCGAAGACACCGGCCGGCTCGACGACACGCTGATCATCTTCCTGGGCGACAACGGCTACTTCTTCGGCGAGCACGGGCTGGGGCCCGAGCGGCGCTTCGCCTACGAGGAGGGCATCCGCTCGCCGTTCCTGGCGCGCTATCCGGCGTGGTTCAAGCCGGGCACGACGATCGACGCGCTCGTGCTGGCGATCGACATCGCGCCGACGATCGTCGACCTCGCCGGTGGCAAGGCGGCCGACTTCGAGCACATGCAGGGCCTGTCGCTCGAGCCGCTGGCCAAGGGCAAGCGCGCCGGCTGGCGCAGCGCCTTCATGTGCGAGTATTTCAGCGAGAACGCTATGCCGTGGCTGATCGGCATGAGCTACAAGGCGATCCGCACTCGGCGCCACAAGTACATCCACTGGACGCAGAAGTCGCTCGACGGCGTCGAGTGCGACGAGCTCTACGATCTCAAGAGCGATCCCTACGAGATGCACAACCTGATCGCCAAGAAGAGCGAACGCGAGACGGTCGACCGCCTGCGCCGCCAGCTCTCGAAGCTGGTCGCGCATTCGGTCGGTCTTTGACGGCGCCACAGCGCTCTTCGCTGGAGTCCTCCTCCCTAGCGCGGATTCCGCGCTTGGGAGGTGTCGGCCTCATAGGCCGACGGGGGGTCATCACTCATGATCTTGACCCCTCCGGCCCTGCGGGCCACCTCCCCATTGCGGAATCCGCAATGGGGAGGAGATCCTTGCAACGGCCGCCCTGCGCGCGTATCTCCCTGCCTCCTTCAACCACAGGTGCATCCTCATGGGCTATCGAGTAGCCGTCGTCGGCGCGACCGGCAATGTTGGCCGCGAAATGCTGCAGATCCTGGCCGAGCGCAACTTCCCGGCCGACGATGTCGTGGCCCTGGCGTCCGCCCGGTCGGCCGGCAAGCAGACCTCGTTCGGCGATCGCGGCGTGCTGAAAGTCCACGACCTCGCCAAGTTCGACTTCAAGGGCATCGACATCGTGCTGAGCTCGCCCGGCGCCAAGGTGTCGGCCGAGCACAGCCCGCGCGCCGCCAAGGCCGGCGCCGTGGTGATCGACAACACCTCCTACTGGCGCATGGATCCCGACGTGCCGCTGGTCGTGCCCGAGGTCAATGCGCCGGCGATCGCCGGCTACAAGGGTCGTGGCATCATCGCCAATCCCAACTGCTCGACCATCCAGATGGTGACGGCGCTGAAGCCGATCCACGAGGCGGCCACCATCAAGCGCGTCGTCGTGGCCACCTACCAGTCGACCTCCGGCGCCGGCAAGGAGGCCATGGACGAGCTTCTGAACCAGACCAAGAGCTTCTTCGTGAACCAGACCCTCGAGGCCAAGAAGTTCACCAAGAACATCGCGTTCAACGTCATTCCCCACATCGACGTCTTCATGGAGGACGGCTCGACCAAGGAGGAATGGAAGATGGTGGTCGAGACCAAGAAGATCCTCGATCCCAAGATCAAGGTGCATGCCACCTGCGTGCGCGTGCCGACCTTCATCGGCCATGCTGAGTCGGTGAACCTCGAGCTCGAGCGGCCGCTCGAAGAGGACGACGCGCGCCGCGTGCTCGCCGCCGCGCCCGGCGTGCTGGTGGTCGATCGCCGCGAGCCCGGCGGCTACATCACGCCGCAGGAGGTCACCGGCCAGGACGGCGTGTTCGTGAGCCGCGTGCGGGTCGATCCCACGGTCGAGAACGGCCTCGCGCTTTGGGTCGTGAGCGACAACCTGCGCAAGGGCGCGGCGCTCAACGCCATCCAGATCGCCGAGGAGCTGGTCAAGAGCTACATCTGAAGGGAGCCTCCCTGTCATCCCGAGCGCAGCGACCCGTCATCCCGAGCGAAGCGAGGGATCCTTCCTGCTGCCCTAAAGATCCCTCGCTGCGCTCGGGATGACAGAGGTTCCCGATGTTTACGCACTCCACTTGATGTAATATCTCAAAGTGAGCGACAGCCCGTCGATCCACCCCCTCAAACCCGAATCGCAGGCCGCGGCCTCGCCGGTCCCGTTGTTCGGCGATACCGAGCAGCGCTTCGCCCAGGAGCTGCGGCTGGCCGCGCAAGCGCAGCGCGCCGGGCGGCTCGACGAGGCGATCGCGGGCTACCTGAAGCTGCTCGCCGTGCAGCCGCATCACGCCGAGGTGCACAACAACCTCGGGGTCGCTTTGCGGCTCGCCGGCAAGCTCGAAGCGTCGCTGGCGCACCACCAGCTGGCGTTAGCCGCCGATCCCGAGAATCCGGCGCTGCAGTCCAATCTCGGCAATGCCTTGCGCGCCGCGGGCCGGCTCGAGGAGGCGGTGCGCCACCATTTCAAGTCGATCACGCTCAGCCCGACCTACGCCGAGGGGTTCTTCAACCTCGCGCTCTGCCTGCGCGATCTCGGCCGGCTCGACGAGGCGGTCGGCTGCTTCGGACGGTCGCTGGCGCTGCATCCGGCCAGCCGCCGCGCCAAGGTCGAGCTCGCCTTGGCCCTCCTGATGCGCGGCGATCTTTTGACGGGCTTCGCGGCATACGAGGAGCGCAAGCGCCTGCCCGAGACTCCTCAACCCGAGTTCAGCCGGCCGGCCTGGGACGGCGGGCCGATCGGCGGCAAGCGCATCCTGCTGCATGCCGAGCAGGGGTTGAGCGACGTCCTGCTGTTCATCCGCTTCGCCCGCGAGCTCAAGGCGCAGGGGGCGAGCGTGCTCGTGCTCTGCCAGGCGCCGCTAAAGGACCTGCTGGCCGGTGCCGACTATATCGACCAGGCGGTGGCCGAGGGCGAGCCGTTGCCTCAGTTCGACGTGCACGCCTCCATCGTGTCGCTGCCCCATCTCTGTCGGCCCGACTTCGCTTCACCCGGCGGTGCGACGCCCTACCTCCGACCGCCCGCGCACGCGCGCATCAAGCTCGGCCGGCTAAAAGGCACGCGGCTCAGCATCGGCATCTACTGGAGCGTGACGGCGGGCCAAGCGCAGGACCGCCAGCGCTCGGCGCCCTTTGCCCGGTTCCTGGCGCTGGCCGGCGACCCGGAGCTGCTGCTGTTCAGCTTGCAAGGCGGCGCGGCGCAGAAGGAGATCCAGCAGTCCGGCGCGAATGGCGTCGTGCACGACGTCGGCCGCGGCATCTTCGATTTCGCCGAAGCGGCCAGCGCGCTCAGCCAGCTCGATCTTTTGATCTCGGTCGATGCGCCGGTCACCCATGTCGCCGCGGCGATGGGCGTGCGGACCTGGTTGCTGGCGCCGCCGGTGGTTGACTGGCGTTGGCGGCTGGGCGGCGACCAACCATGGTATCCGTCGCTGCGCATCTTCCGTCAGCCCCGCCCCGGCGACTGGGACTCGGTGTTCGCGAGCGTGCGCGCGGAGCTTGCACTCCTCAAGGAGACGGCGGCGCGATAGCGCGCGTAGTCGGCGCCATCGTCGACGTCGTCCAGCGTATCGGCGAAGCCGACCGAGAGATGCGATGGAAGGGTGGCCAAGGAATCGGCCAGTGCGTCAGCCGTCGACCAGCGCACGCCCTCGAACAGGGTTTTGGGCAGTGGGCGAGATCGCCGTGCGCCGACCAGCCAGAAGCCGCCGTCGCTTGCCGGTCCGAACACCAGCTCGTGCCGGCCGAGCAGGCGGAAGGCGCGCCAGATGTGGCGCCGGCCCATCAGCGGTATGTCGCTGCCGACGAGAACCAGCGGACCGGGCGGCAGCACGGCGAACGGTCGCTTCATGCGTCGACCGAGATCGCCGTGTCCCTGGCCCCGCA
>JAFAKN010000067.1 GCA_019235415.1 Alphaproteobacteria bacterium | reverse complement strand
GCCGGCCTTCTACACCGTGGTCCGCAAGATCGGCCGCAAAGACCCGCGTACGAGAGCAGAGGAAGTCGCGCAACAGCAGGAGCCGATAGGTGTCGCCTCCCTCTCGCGGAGGTAAAGTCCTGGGCAAGATGACGACGCTGCACACCGCGCGCCTGACTTTGCGGCCGCTGATGCCGGGAGATTCCGAGGCCTACGCAGCGATGCGCTTCCACCCCGGGGTGGCGCGCTGGCTGCCGCCGCTCGCCGTCGATCGGGCGGAGGCGGTGCGCAATACAATCGCCCGCTTCGAAGCCGGTTGGCGCGAGCGCGGCTACGCGCCTTGGGGCGTCTTTCGCGACGACCGGCTGATCGGCCATGGCGGGCTGAACTTCGTGCCCGAGTTCGGCGAGACGGAAGTTCTTTGGGCGCTGCATCCCGACGCGTGGGGCCACGGCTTTGCGACCGAGATGGCGCGCGCGGCGCTCGTGTACGGCTTCGAGACATTGGGCCTCGATCTCATTTTCGCGATGACATTGCCAGACAACCTGCCGTCGCAGGCAGTGATGAAGCGGCTCGGCCTCACGTACCGGCGACGCGTTCAATACAAGGGCTTCGACGATATCGTCTGGTTCGACAGGGATCGCGCGGGTTGGATGCAGCGACACGCTGTCATCCCGAGCGCAGCGAGGGATCTTTAAGGCCACAGGAAGGATCCCTCGCTACGCTCGGGATGACAGCTTCTAATGTGCGTTCAGAATTTTCTTCGCCGCCCGATGCACCGCCGCATCGCCCGCGGCCAGCACCGAGCCGTCGGAATGGACGTCGAGCTCCTTGCCCGCCCAGTCGGTGATCAAGCCGCCGGCGCCTTTGATCACCGGCACCAGGGCCGCAAAGTCGTAGAGCTTGAGCGAATTCTCGACCACCAGGTCGATATGCCCGGCAGCCAGCAGGCCGTAGGCATAACAGTCACCGCCCCAGCGAAAGAGCTTTACTCGCTCGGCCAGCGCCTCGTGACGCTTGCCGAACGCGCCGGGAAACATCAGCGGCGCCGTCGAATACATGTAGGCGCGATCGAGCGACGGGCAGGACCTCACCTCGATCGGCCGGCCGTTGAGGGTCGAGTGCTCGCCTGACACGCCCAACCAGCGCTCCTGCAGGATCGGCTGGTCGATGATGCCCAACACCGGCCGACCGCGATGCAACAGCGCGATCAGCGTGCCGAAGATCGGCAGGCCGGTGATGTAGGCCTTGGTGCCGTCGATCGGATCGAGCACCCAGACATGCTCGGCGTCGGTGCGCACCGCGCCGTGCTCCTCGCCGAACACGCCGTGCTCCGGCACGTGCTCGGCGAGCAGGGCGCGCATGGCGCTTTCGGCTTCGCGATCGGCGATGGTGACCGGGCTCTGGTCGCTCTTGTCGTCGACCACGAGGCCGGTGCGGAAATACTGGCGGGCGATTGGCCGCGCCGCATCGGCAAGTCGCTCGGCGAGATTGACCAGCCCCCTATCAACCGAACCGGTTTCGACCGACCCGGCCATCTTGTCCTCTACTGCTGGGGCAGCGGCGGCGGGTTGTCGTTCTGGGTGCGCAGGAAGGCGATGATGTCGGCGCGGTCCTGCTCCTTGGGCAGGCCGGCGAACGCCATCTTGGTGCCGCGCACGAACGCCTGCGGCTTGAAGATCATGTGGTCGATGTCTTCATAGGTCCACTCGCCGCCCTTGGCCTGCAGCGCGGACGAATAGCTGAAGCCTTCGTGGCTCGCCTTCTTGCGTCCGACGATGTCCCACTGGTTGGGTCCGACCTTGTTGGGTCCGCCCTTGTCGATCGTGTGGCAAGTAGAGCACTGCTGCTGGAAAAGCTGCTTGCCCCGCTCGGCGTTGGCGCTGGCGAGCTTGGGTCCGATCGGCGGCAGCTCTGCGGTGGCCGCCGGCGCGGCGGCCGTCTCAGTCGGCGCTTCGTCGCTCACGGCGAGCGCAGGCTTCTCGAGCTTGTGCACGTGCACCATCGCGTCGGAGACCTTGCCGACCACCATCGCAAAGAGAGCGGAGGCCAGAACGCAGCCCGCCACCGTGTTGAAACTGGCCATCCTCGAAGACCCCAAAAGCGCTTCTTTTGCCGCCGCTGCTGTAGCACGGCTGGACGGCAGCCAGTAGTATCGGATCGCCGCAGGACACCCGCGCGGCGGAACGTCGCAAGTCTCGGATATTGCGAGGTTTTTC
>JAFAKN010000723.1 GCA_019235415.1 Alphaproteobacteria bacterium | reverse complement strand
GGCCCGTATTGTCGGCTCCGTGATGGCGTACTCCAGGGACGAGTACATCCAGGTCGGCGACGTTTTCCTTCTGGGCCGCGTCGTCGCCCTGGTCGAGGCCGGAAAGCTCATCGCCGAGGGCAACCCTTGGGACATGCGCGGCTGCCGCGTGCGCCTGCCCGACTGAACAGCTTACTGCTGGCTGGGTGGCACCTTCAGCCGCAGGCCTTCGAGTTCCGGCTTGACCGTGATCTGACATGAGAGCCGTGAGTTCTCCTGCACGTGCGGGCAGAACTCGAGCATGGCGGTCTCGGAGGAGTCCTTCGCCGGCAACCGCACGCGCCAATCCTCGGCGACGTACACCATGCAGGTGGCACACGAGCAGGCGCCGCCGCAGTCGGCGTCGATGCCGACCACGCCGTTGCGCACTGCACCTTCCATGATCGACTGGCCGTCGGTGAGGTCGAGCGCCCGCTCGGTGCCGTCGGGCTCCTCGAACACGATCTTGGTCATTCGCAATCCCTTTTAGCTGCGCAGATCCTTCACGGCCACGCGCTCGTCCGCAAGCTTTGCCGGATCGGGTCGGGCCCGATCGGCGATCAGCTGCTTGGAGAGCATGAACTCGGGCGCCCGGTTCACGGCATCGACCGCGATCAGCTGCCCCTCGCGCAGGTAGAACACGGCGAACGAGCGGCCGGACCCGGGATCGCCGCGCACGACCGCCTGGTCGTGCCCCTGCGACAGTCCGACCATCTGCAGCTTCACGTCGTACTGGTCGGACCAGAACCACGGCACTTGCAGCGTCGGCGGCGGCCGGCCGCAAATCGCCGCCGCAGCGACGCGGCCCTGCTCCAGCGCATTGTGCACCGATTCCAGCCGCAGCGGCTGGCCGGTCAGCGCATGGACCTGTTTCGTGCAGTCGCCGATGGCGTAGATCGCAGGATCGTCGGTGCGGCACTCGGCGTCGACCACGATGCCGTTCTCGACTTTTAGGCCGGCGGCCGCGGCCAGCTCGACATTCGGCAGCGCACCCACGCCGACCACCGCCAGGTCGGCCGGATGGACGCCGTCCTCGGCGACGACCGCCGTGACTCGGTCCTTGCCCTCGAAGCCCAGCACCTTGGCACCGGTCACCAACCGAACGCCTTCGCTGCGGTGGAGGGATTCGTAGAACGCCGACACCACCGGTCCCACTCCCCGCGCCATCAGGCGCGGCACCTGCTCGAGCACCGTCACCTGCAGCCCGTGCTTGGTGGCAACCGCTGCCAGCTCGAGGCCGATATAGCCGCCGCCCACGACGACCAGCGATCTCGCGTCGGCGAAGCGGCCGCGGATGGCGTCGACGTCGGCCACGGTGCGCAGATAGAACACACCGTCGAGCTCCGAGCCTGGCAGCGCCAGCCGACGCGGCCGGCTGCCGGTCGCCAGCACCAGGGTCGAGTAGGGCAGGGCCGTTCCGTCGGCCAGGATGACGGCCTTTCCCGGCCGGTCGATGCGCTCGACCCGCGTGCCCAGGCGCAAGTCGACACCGGCCTTTTCGTAGAAGGCCGCCGGCTTGACGTACAGCCGATCGAGGGCGAGCTCGCCCGCCAGGTATTTCTTGGAAAGCGGCGGTCGCTGGTACGGTAGGTGGGGCTCGTCGCCCAACAGCGTCACCGGGCCGCTGTAGCCGTCCTGGGCAAGGCTCGCGACCAGCTGGGCGGCGGCCTGGCCTGCGCCGACGATGATCAGGGGAGGCATGCTGCGTCGAATTCTAACAGATGTTCGGTATTGTTATTGGCCGGGAATTCGTCCAGAGTCCAGCCGGACGGACAGGGAGGAAACCATGGACACCATTCTGAGCACGCCGCAGATGGTCGTCGAGGATCGCGAGCGCAACCTCTTCCGCGTGTCGCGCCGGGCCTTCACCGAAGAGTCGGTGCTCGAGGCCGAGCGTCGCAACATCTTCGACCATTGCTGGCTCTATCTCGGCCACAGCTCGGAAATCGCCGGCAACTGCGACTATATCACCCGCGCCGTCGGCGGCCGCGAGCTGATCTTCAATCGCGATCGCGCGGGTGCGGTCCATGCCTTCCTCAATACCTGCCCGCATCGCGGCGCCATGGTGGTGCGCGAGAAGAAGGGCAATGCGCTGTCGTTCCGTTGCTTCTATCACGGCTGGTCGTTCAACGTGAACGGCCGCTTCGCCTCGCGCTTCGACGAGGGCAACTACGGCAAGGAGCACTATAGCGGCGGCTGCGCCGACCTCGCCCAGGTGCCGCGGCTGGAGTGCTATCGCGACTTCTGGTTCGTGAACTTCGACAAGAACGCGGTGGCGCTCGCCGATTACCTTGCCGGCGCCAAGGACTATATCGACATGGTGGCCGACCAGGCCGAGGCCATGGAGATCGTGGGCTCCGGCCAGCAGTACGTCATCAACGCCAACTGGAAGCTTTTAGCCGAGAACAGCGTGGACGCCTTCCACGGCTTTCCGGTGCACAACACCTATTTCGACTACCTCAAGAACATCGGCAGCTTGCGGATGGAGACCAACGCGGGCCATTTCAACGCCCGCGGCATGACCGATCTCGGCAACGGCCACGCCGTCATCGAGTACCAATCGCCGTGGGGCCGGCCGATCGCACGCTGGGTGCCGTCGTGGGGCGAGGAGAAGCGGCCGCTTGTCGAGCGTCTGCGCCAGAACCTGGTCCAGCGCTTTGGCGAGGAGCGCGGCCATCGCATGGCCGAGTACAGCCGCAACATGCTGATCTTCCCGAACCTGGTGATCAACGACATCATGGCGATCACCGTCCGGACCTTCACGCCGGACGCGCCCAACAAGATGACGGTGAGCGCCTGGGCGCTGGGCGCAGCGGGCGAGGACGCCGAGCTGCGCAAGCTCAGGCTGTTCAACTTCCTCGAGTTTTTGGGCCCGGGCGGCTTCGCCACGCCGGACGACCAGGAGGCGCTGGAGAACTGCCAGCGCGGCTACAAGAATATGCGCGAGGTCGGCTGGAACGACATCTCCAAGGGCATGCCACGCCAGGGCCAGCCGATGAACGACGACGAGGAGCAGATGCGCTGCTTCTGGCGTCAGTGGCGCCAACGGATGGAAGGCCGCATGGAGGGCAGCCGCGTCGGCGGCCTGGTGGGTGTGGCGTGAACGGCGACGCGAGCCCGATCGGGATGGCCCGCGACCTCACGGCCCTGCGCCCATGCATCGAGGATTTTCTCTATCTCGAGGCCGACCTTCTGGACGACTGGCGCATCGAGGAATGGTTCGCGCTGTTCGACGAGGGCGCGACCTACGAGGTGCCGCCGACCGGCGAGAGCGGCGAGACCGACCCGGCGACGTCGCTGTTCTACATCGCCGACGACTATGTCCGGCTGCGCGAGCGCGTGGTGCGGCTGACCAAGAGCGAGGCGCATTCGGAGTTCCCGCGGTCGAGCCAGCGCCACATGATCAGCAACGTGCGCATCCTCGGCGCACATGGCAACGTGCTGGACGTCACCTGCAACTTCGTCACCTACCGCGCCAAGCGCGGGGTGGTCGACACCTACTATGGCAAGCACGCCTACCGCATCGACTGCGGCAGCGAGCCGTTCAAGATCAAGTCCAAGCGCTCGACCCTCGGCATGGACATGCTATATCCCGGCAAGCTCACGATCATCGTTTGATGTTGCAATCAGTCGAACCGGACAAGGCCAAGCTCACCAAGGCGGATCGCACGCGCGCCCGGCTGATCGAGGTCGCCAAGCGCCTGTACCAGGAGCACGGCTCGGACCACGTCACGGTCCGCCGCATTGCCGCCGCCGCCAAGATCGAGGCGGGCAGCATCTACTATCACTTCCGATCGCGCGAGGAGATCATGCGCGCGGTGCTGGAAAGCGGCGTGTACGGGGCACGCGACGAGGTCATGCAGGCGATCGCCGAGACCGGGCCCGACAGCTCGCCGCTGCAGCGGCTGCGCGCGGCGCTGGCGGCGCACCTGAAATATACCCTGCGCGAGCACTTCTCCTCGCGGCTGAGGGCGATCCGCCGCCTGCCCAAGCGCCTGCGCGACCGGCACATGCAGCAGGAGCGCGAGTACGCCGCGATCTTTGCGAACCTCTTGTCCGAGGCGGAGAAGAGGGGCCTGCTGCGCGACGGCTTCGATCTCTCCGTCGTGCGCATGCTGATGCTTGGCGCGCTGACCTGGACCGCCGAATGGTACGACCCCGAAGGGCCGATGACCCCCGACGACGTCACCGACGAGCTCATGGCGATGCTGACGACCGGCGTGTTCAGGCCCGCCGATCAAGCCGGAGCGCGGACCTCCAGGTCCGCACTCATGAGCGGGCCCGAGGCTGTCGTTCGAGGCCGGTGAGTTCGTACGTACCTCCGGCCCTCGTCAGCGCAGAACGACAACCTTTCACCTATTGGACGGCGTCTTCCATCCCTTTTTCGCGATAGCCGTTTCACCCGCTTCGAGCAGGCAATCGCTCACCCCCAGCAGGCCGGTGTGCCGGCCCGTAGCGATCTTGCCACCCTCACCGATAAGGGGAACGGCTGCCTCGCACTCGTCCCTGGAGTGTGACCAGAGTTGTTGCTCGAGCTCGATACGGTCGAAAAAGGGCAGTCCGTAGAAGGCTCGGTCTACCCGCCCAGACGAAACATTGATGCTAGCCGAGGTTCGGCGGCGGACTCGCCTACGACAACGGTGCAGGTCATGCCCGAGCTGACGAGGACGCCGTCCGGGATGCTGTCGATATGGATGCGCGTCGGAATGCGCTGCGCCAGCCGGACCCATTCGAACGTGGGCGTCACGTTCGCTAAGAGCTGCGGACCGTTGGGGTTGTCGCGATCGGTGATGCCGCGGCTGATGCTCTCGACGTGGCCCTTCAGGGCCGGCCCGCCGCTCATGAGGTGGATCGCAACCGGGGCGCCCAGCGCAACACCCGGCATCTTGGTCTCCTCGAAGTAGCCTTCGATGCGGTAGGAATCGCTGTCGATCAACGCCAGCAATTGGGTCCCAACGGCGGCGTACTGCCCGACGACTAGCCCGAGGTTGGTGACGTAGCCGTTGACCGGAGCGTGGACGACGGTGCGCTGGAGGTTGAGCTTGGCAGTTGCGAGATCCGCCAGCGCCTGTTGGTACGCCCCCAAGGCTGAAGCCGCCACGTGCTGCGAGTCCTCCTTCGCTTCGTCGGAGATCGCGAGGTTAGTGAGCTTCGAGCGCCGGTCAGCGTCGCTCTGGCGCATGAGCAGCTCGGCATGGCGCGCCGCCACGTTGGCCTCGGCCGTCGCCACGGCCAGCTTGTAGCGCGCCTGGTCGATCACGAAGAGGACGTCGCCCTTGTGGACGACCTGATTGTCCTTGACCCGAAGGTCGGTCACGAAGCCCGCCACGTCGGGGGCGATCGTGACGACGTCGGCCCGCACCCTGGCGTCGCGCGTCCACGGCGAGAGCATGTAGTAGTTCCACAGCTCGTAGCCTCCCAGGCCACCAGCCAGGAGGATCAGCAGCGTGACGAGCACGCGTGCGAGGCTTTTCACCATCGTCTTCATGTCGGACTCCGATCAAGTAGACAGGACCAGAACGCTGAACAGGCAGAGGAACGCCCCGAACCGGGCGAGCGCCGGATGCCAGGCAAAGCGATAGAGACCGAGCCCGGCAAACAGGGGATCGACCACGACGAACAACACGAGTGCCGCGACGAAATAGAGCAGGAGCGACGGAGCGAGTGCCCCAAACAGGCTGACTTCACGCAACATGGACGGGCTCTCCCTTCGGTTTGCGATTCTCCAGCAGGCCGCGCGTGCGCTCGAAAGCGAGGCTCGCGGCGGCAAAGGCGTACATGTCGCGCTGCCTCGTGCGCGCGGCGCCAACGTTCAGGTGCTCCTCACGCAGCTCAGCAAGGCATTCGAGGGAGGCCTGCCGCGCCAGTCGCACGGCGCCGTCCAGGGCTGGCCTACCCTCTTGCGCAAGCGCGGCGGCAATCCGACCGGCGGCAGCATCGGCCTTTTGTGTCGGCGCCTGATCGCGCACCCGGATGAGTTCGCTGCCGGCGCCCAGCAGGGCGAGGCCGGTGTCGATGGCCCGCTCCGTCTGGTCTGCGGGCAGCACCCGGCAGAGTTGATCCAGCGCCTCGACGGTGGCGGTCGCGAATTGGACGTTGCCGATGTGCGGTGCCTGGGCGATGCGCGCAAACTGCCGACGCATCGCCCTCTCGAAACCTCGCCGGGCGGCTTCGGGCGTGTCGGGAGCAACGATCGCAAACAGCACCGCCGACAGGGCGACGGCGAAGATTGCCGCAAGCGATGTATTGATGAACGCGACCGGATCGTAGGCCATCCGGTCCTGCAAGCCGGCGACGCTGGCGAAGTATAGGGCAGCAGCGAAACCCATTCCCGCGAGTTTGGGCTTGGCCATGGACCAGGCGTTGAGAAAGAGCAACGGAGCGACCACGAGGCAGAACATCGGGTAACCCGAGGAGTCCGCCAACAATACTTCGACCACGACAAAACTCGGGACCGTGATCAGCACGAACAGCGCGACCGCCTTGGCCGCGGCAGCAGCAGCTCCATCCATGGTCGCGAAGCGCGCGGTTACCAGAGTGGCGAGCACGACCGCGGTCGCGCCGTCCGGCCAGTCGGCCAGAATCCAGAACGTGCTCGCGACGACGAGGGCCAGCGCCGCCCGCACGCCGGCCCACGCGGCGGCCACGAAGTCGTTCGAAACAGCGAACGGGACGGGCGTCGTGGCCGGCGGCTCAGAGGACAGCAACGCTTCGTGCGCTCCGGCAAAGGCATCGAAGGCGGCCAAAAAATTGCGCAGAGAACCGATGGCAGCGGCGCCGCGGACCGCATCGTTGGCGTTGCCGAGCGGGTCCTGACAGACGTCCCGCCCCAGGGGCAGCTCCGCACTGGCTCGCGCGAAGGCGTAGCCCAAGGCACGCGCGTCGAGCTTGCCGTCGCGCCAAAGCTCGATGGCGGCCGCCGCCTTTCTCGCGGCAGGCTGCAGGTCTGGCAGGGCAGCGAGGCAGAGGCGATGACCCCAGGGATCGCGGTCCAGCCGCCTCGCCGCATCGACGACGGCGAGGATGGCGGCGCCGAGACGGCGAATGGCCTCACTGCAGAGGCGAACGGCCCGATCCTCGAATATCGCCGAGGAACGCAGGTTTTCAATCGCGATCACTTGGGTGGCCATGCCGTTCAGCAGGGCGGGGGCGTCCCGCTGCTCTAGCAGCGCCAGCGCTCCGTCGACTACTGCCGCTCTACTGGATGCAATTGCAGCGCGCAGCGACACGGTAAGACGGTCGGGCAGCACGAGATGGCTGATCGCTGCCGTTGCGAGAATGCCGAGCATGATCTCCGTTATTCGCGCCTGCGCAATATAGAAGGCACTCTCCGGGGAGAGCGCGGCGGGAATGCCGACGATCGCGGCGGTGTAGCCCGAAAGCACGCAGGCGTAGCTCGTGAAGTTCCTGAAATGCCTGGACGCAAAGGTGCAAACGGCGATCCAGACCGCCATCGAGCCGAGGAACAAAACCCGCTCCTGGGCAAACAGCGAGACCAGCAGGACGGCAATTGCTGCGCCCACGAGGGTGCCGATGATGCGGTAGAAGCTCTTGGCCAGGACCTGCCCACTCTCGGGGCGGGCCACGATGAACACCGTTAGGAGCGCCCATTTCGGGTCGTCGAGATTGAATCGGAAGGCGACCCAAAGGGCCAGCAGAGCCGCGACCGTCGTCTTGGCCGCGAAGATCGCCGCACGCAGCCGCGGCGAAGGGGACGCTGAAGCGGACGCAGAAATGCCAGGTGTCGGTCGGACTTCGCGCGCCGTCGGAAGGGGGTCTTGCAAAGGGTGCCGGGCGCTGATCGCTGCTTGCCCGCCTGCCGACACCATCGGACCTTCGGTCACGACCGTCTCCCTTCTTAATGAAACGAAACCGTTTCGTTCCTTTACATACGCCCCGCCGCGCGCTAGATCAAGGGCGAGCCGCGCCCGGGTGTCCGGCCGGCCAGCCACAAGGAGCAACGAAATGGGACCGGCTCGACCGAAGGAAAATCGAGAAAAAACAAGGGCTCCCGCCAATAGCCCCCGCAGTGGCAGGCGGGCTAGCCGCGTCGGACGCCCGCCGCGACGGCTCGCCGCACAGGTGGAAGC
>JAFAKN010000636.1 GCA_019235415.1 Alphaproteobacteria bacterium | reverse complement strand
ACGCTCTCGACGCCGCTCGCCGTGGTGCAAACGAGGTGGAGAGGCTTCCAGCCGAGGTCGTAGCGCGCCCTGATCTGCATGGCGCCGAACTTTTGGGTGCCGGCGTAATAGAGCACGTCGGCGCCGGACGCCTTGGAGGCGATGACCTGGTTGTCGACCGTGGGATCGGTGATCTCGAAGGTCTGCTCGCTGACGATCAGCGATTTGACCTGGTCGCCCAGGCCGGTCTTGAAGCCGCCGACGAAGTCCTTGCCGAGATCGTCGTTCTGATAGAGCACGGCGATCCTGGGCGTCGCGACGGTCTCCAGCACGAACCGCGCCAGCGCCTTGCCTTCGGCAAAATAAGAAGGCAGCACCGGGATGGTCCAAGGATACTCGGCTGGATTGTTGAAGCGGCTGCCGCCGGTGGTGACGAAGAGCTGCGGGACCTTCTTGCTGTTGAGGAATTTCTGGACCGCGGCATTGGTCGGCGTGCCGACCGAGGCGTAGAGGAACAGGACCTTGTCGCTTTCGACCAGCCGGCGCGTCATCTCGACGGTCTTGGGCGGGCTGTAGCCGTCGTCGAGCGAGATCAGCGTCACCTTGCGCCCATTGATGCCGCCTTGCTTGTTGACGGTCTCGAAGTAGGCGATGCAGGCGATGCCGCCGGTCCCCGCCGCCGAAACCGGTCCGCTATAGGGCATGGTCTGCCCGAGCTTGATCTCGCTGTCCGATGCCCCGGAATCGTAGCGCTTCTCGGCGCGGCTTTCGCGCGGCAACGCCGCCAGCGAAAGCAGCCCTGCCGCGAGTTGCCTGCGACGCATTGCGACCCTAGTCGGCTGCCCGACGTTCCTCGGCCGGGCGGACGGCTTCCGCCAGGCGCCTGGCATAGATTTCCCGCCAGCCGATGTTCTGCTCGCTGAGGAAATAGCCGCTGCGGGCGGCGCGGAAGACGCTTGGATCGGCAGCGCCCGGCGGCGGCACCTTCTCGTCGCGCAAGGCGCGGGCAGCGAGCAGCAGGCGCCGCCGCGTGCGGGTGATCATCTGGTCCGACGGCGCGAGATGCTCGAAGTCGTGGTCGGTGATCGGCCCCATGCTTTCGGTCACCGCCTGGTCCTGCAGATGGATGTTGTCGATGCCGCTGTAGAACACGCCGTCGCTCTGGGCGTCGCGGTCGATCCGCCAGTCGTTCGCTTCGTTGGCGACCAGACGCCAGCGGCCGAGCCAATCGGTCGTGTTGGGCAGGTAGGCGTTGTCGGCGCCGTGCGCCATCTTCTTGCCGCCGCGCAACGGTGGCCGCGGCCGCGCCAGCGACGCCGAGCCCTTCTTCCACCAGAGATAGACGAACATCGTATGATCGTCGTCGAGCGGCACCCAGGCCCGGGCATGCACGTGCTCGCCGAACTCGCCCTGGGGCTGCTGCGTCCAGAACGGGAAAAGGAAGTTGGCAAAGCGCCAGTAGGTCTGGCCTTTGCCGGCGTCGCGGAAGGCGGCGTAGGTGGTGCCCCAGGGCGTGTCGCTGACGTGGTACTCGGGCGCGCGAATGGTCACCGTGTGGCGGATCGGATGATCCTCCGGCACGTCGTCCGGTTCGACGTGGCCGGCATGAAGGAAGCCGAAGTGCGAAGTATCGATGTCGCCTTCCAGGGCCTGCAGGTAGTTGCAGGAGCGCAGGATGAAAGAGGCGCCAACCTCCTCGTCCGGCACCAGCAACGTCTCGAGCTCGGGGAAAGGCGGCGCTTCGGCAGCCGCACCCATGTAGACCCAGACGACGCCGGCCCGCTCGGCCGCCTTGTAGGCCTTGGCCTTGACCTTCGCCTTGAAGTCCTGCTGCGCCGGCACGCTCGGCATGTCGATGCAGTTGCCTGATACGTCGAACTTCCAGCCGTGATAGACGCAGCGCAGCCCGCCATCTTCGTTGCGCCCCAGGAACAGCGAGGCGCAACGGTGCGGGCAGCGGTGGTCCATCACCCCGACGCGGCCGGCGCTGTCGCGAAAGGCCAGAAGCTTCTCGCCTAGAAGCATCAGCCGAACCGGCGCGCCGTCGCGTTTCAGCTCCGACGACAGCGCCGCCGGTATCCAGTACTGGCGCATCAGCTCGCCCATCGGCGTGCCCGGGCCAACCCGCGTCAGCTCCGCTCCTTCCGCCGCTGTCGTCATGTCATGCCTCCTTCACTGCGCGTCGTCTTGTCCCGCATAATAGTCTTCGACGAAATCCATCTGCCGGCGCCGCCAGCTGGCGCCGGCCCGAATCACGTCGTCGAACTCGAGGTGCCGGTCCTCGTCCGCGCGGTAGCGCGGCCACGTGGGCAGCCCCTCGCCGTTGGGATCGCCTGACGCGGCGAACCGCACCCAGGCGTCCTGCATCGCCGTGGCGATCCGCGCGTCGACCGAGTCGAAAGGAGCCGCCTCCTGCCCGGCCGGCGCTAGCCCCAGCGTATCGAACACGTAGGATACTTCCTCGCCATGGTTCGGCCCGTCCTGGCGGCCCGCCCGCCGCCGCAGGAATTGATAACGCCAGGTCTGCGCGCAACGCAGCGAATTGGCCTGCGCCAGCCGCCAGACGCCGTAGTTGAACTGGGTATCGGCGAACACTTCGGCGACGCGCCGGCGCACCTCGCCGTCGTACGCCGCCGGATAGAGCGCGTTCGCCCTATCGGTCGCGTTCGGGAAGCTGGTCGCCATCAGCGCGCGCAGGTCGTCCGGCGTGCGCATCGGCCAGGCCGCCGTGAGGGTCGCGCCTTCGTCGGCATTGCCGCCGACGATCATGGGCATGGCGTGGAATCGGCCGGCTTGGAAGGCGTCGCGCTCATTCTCGCGGACCACCCAGCCATCGCGGATCGGCCGCAAGATGCGCGGTGTGGTGAGCCCGCGGACCTTGGGAACGAGAAGATCAGTCTTTGCCAGCAGCTCCGCGGCCGGCATCTGGCGCAGCCGCGCGAGGTCGGATCCCAACGCGAGGCCGGCGCGCTCTGCGTCCGCGAGAGGCGCCAACGGACGGAAAGCGCCGGGGCTTTCGAGAATGGCCCGTTGAAACAGGCCTCCCGCCAGCGCCGATGTGAGCAGCAGGGCGATCGATGCCGACCCGGC
>JAFAKN010000577.1 GCA_019235415.1 Alphaproteobacteria bacterium | reverse complement strand
TCGACTGGTTCTCGTCGCGCGAGATCATGATCGAAGCGGTGGCGGCCGGTCTCGCCTTCTACCTGTTCCTGGTGCAGACCTTCACGGTCAAGAAACCGTTCATCGATCCCACGGTGTTCCGCGACCGCAACTTCGTGCTGGGGCTTTGCTTCATCTTCGTGGTCGGAATCATCCTTTTGGCCTCGCTGGCGCTCATAACGCCCTACCTGCAGAACCTGATGAACTACCCGGTGCTGACCGCCGGCCTGGTGCTGGCGCCGCGCGGCATCGGCACCATGGTCGCCATGATGATCGTCGGCCGCATCATCAACCGCGTCGACCCGCGCCATCTGCTGGCCAGCGGCCTGCTGCTGACCGCGGCCGTGCTGTGGGAGATGACCTTCTTCACGCCCGACGTCTCGCAATGGACCCTTGTACGCACCGGCGTCCTGCAGGGCATGGGGCTCGGCCTGATGTTCGTGCCGCTGTCGACCATTACCTTCGCCACCTTGCCCAACGCGCTGCGGACGCAGGGCACGGCGCTCTACAGCCTGATGCGCAACATGGGCTCGTCGATCGGCATCTCGCTGGTGACCTTCCTGCTGACCCGCAACACGCAGCTGGTGCACGCCGAGCTGGCGGGCCACGTGACGCCGTTCAACGATCCGCTCGCCGTGCCGATGACGGCGAAGATCTGGAACATGGCGTCGACGCTGGGCCGCGCCGCGCTCAACGCCGAGGTGACCAAGCAGGCGACGATCGTGGCCTACGCCGACGACTTCAAGCTGATGATGATCGTGGCGCTGGCGGCGCTGCCGCTGGTGCTCTTGTTGAAGCCGGCCCAGGTGCGGCCGGGGGAGGCGGCGGTGCTCGAGTAGCCACGATAGTGTGGCCACAACTACTACTGTCCCGCCGATAGTCTTGTCAGTGTGAAAGCCGGCCGTCTTGATCGTGACGGCGGAGGTACCTCAGGTCCATTGGCAGTTGAGGCGGTCAGAGCAACTCAACCAGTTTTCGCTTGCAGCGTGTGACCGCTCTGCTACTGTTGCGAGAGCTAAGGGGAGAGTTGGGGGGGACTCGAACGTGATGGCGAGACGACTTTTGGCGACCTCTGTGGAGGTTGTCCTGGCCTTGCTGCTTGCCTTGGCCGCTTGCGCGCCGACCTATGACGATACCGCCGACAAGATGCTCGTTAGTCTGCAACAACAGACTGACGACGGGCTGATCAAGCTCGAAACCTTGGCCCAGCAGGTGCAGGCATATCAAAGCGCGCCCTCGAACGATCCAGCCGCAAAAAAAGCGCTTGCCGACGCGCAAGCGAAGTTGACGTACGCGGCGAATATCGAATGGTACGCGTCGGTATTGTCCGCCTTGACTGCGCTGGAAGCGCGGATGACTGCGTCGCCCGACTTTTCGTCGTCCAGCATTAGCGACTCGCTCGCCAAGATCCGAGAGAATATCGAGCTGTTCCAGGCGCAGCATGCAAGGTCGAACACGGTGACTGCCAGTACAGCAAAAACCGCTCGGCAAATCCTGGATCAGCAGTTCAAGGCGCTTACGGTCTACATCGTAACGTTGAAGAGCGGCAAAAAGGCTTAACTCGGGGAGATGAACGATGGCGATTGATTGGAATAAAGTGGCCACAGATGCTCTCGACGCGGCAAAGAATGTCGTTGGAGCCGAATGGTCTAACGTTGCCACTCCGGCCGGACAACAAGTGACTGCTCTTGTGGCGATTGGACAGCAAATCGAGACGGATTTTGCCGCAGGTAAGATGGACCAAAGCCAATACAGCATGCTGAAAGCCATGCAAAAGAACGCGATTTCTGGCGTACTATCGGCCTACACGGGCATTGGCATCGTGGTTGCTGAGCAGGCTGCTGCTGCAGCTTGGAATGTCGTTGCGACGGCACTGGGATCGCTAGCCGGATTTGCATTGGTATAGGACCGGCAACGACCGTCCTACCCATGTCTGCGTGCTGCTCCGAGGAGGGCCCACCGAGCCCCTGATCGAGCCGAAGTGCACCTACATTCATAGGGTAGAGGCTGATTTACTGGGGGGATTGATGCGCCTCTTGTGGTCCCTGTTATCGCCCTTTGCATTCAGCGCTCCGCCGAAGTCAACACATCGGGGCAGCAAGGGTACAGCATCAGTTCGAAACTGGTGCAGATCTCCGATTGGCTCACGAAACTCCTCGTTGGGGCGAGCCTCGCATCGCTTGGCAGCCTCCCGAGCTCGCTCATAGGCTCGTGGCCTATCTCGACGCTCGCGCCTACAGTTCCCGCTCCATTGCATTGGCGATCATGGCGGCCATGGCCTCGCGCGCGCGGCGCTGGCTGAGGTTGAGGTCGTGGCGCAGGAGGTCCCACAGAGGCCAGCTGCAGGCGGCAATCAGCAACGCGGTGAACTGGCGGCGGCGCGGCGGCGCCACCTCACGGATTTCCGAAGCGAAGACCGCCTTGACCTCGGCATGGGCGCGCTGGGTGCCGGCGCGCACGGCCGCCGCGATGCGCGGCGAGTGCGGCGCCAGCACGATCGTCGCGCGGCGAAAAGGCGTCACGTGTTCCAGTCGCGCGCTGCGGGCGCGCACGAAGGCCTCGAGCCGCTCGGGCAAGGGAAGATCGGGTGAGACCGGGCGCCAGAACTTCGCGTTATCCTCTTGAGCGAACCGCGCCAGGCACATCATGCGCAGGTTTTCGAGGTCCTTGAACTGGTTGAAGACGACTCCGCGCGAGAGCCTTGCGCGGCGCGCGATCTGGGTCGCGGAAGGCCGGGGCACGCCCTCCCGAACGAAGCCCAGCACCGCCTGAACGATGGCGTCGCGCGAGCGCCGGCTGCGCTCGTTACGGCCGTCCAACTTGGGGATGGGATCTGAAGAACGCTTTCGCGCCATCGGCGGGCAGGCACAGGAAATTTGGATTGGCGGTACAGATTACTGCAATATGGACTGGCAGTACAGATATCATGTTGCAGTTTTGTCGAGGCATCGTCGCTCGACCGAAACACACGGCCCGTAGGATGGACCACCGCAAACGGTGAGCATTCGGCGAGGGGGAGGCCGTGATGTCGATTCTGTCGTATGTCGCCGCCGTTGGATTGGCGCGCACTTCGTTCGGCCGAGTCCCTTTGCGCAGCGCCCTGCGGCGCGCGCTTCCGGCGATAGCGGTCCTCGCGGCGCTGGCCGTCGCCGCCGATCGAGGCTGGGACTATTGGAAGGTCGGTCGTTTCCAGCAGTCGACCGACAACGCCTACCTTCGCGCCGACTACACGACGGTGACACCGCGACTCTCCGGCGCCATCGTCGAGGTGCTGGTGCACGACAGCGAGGTGGTCCGGGAGGGCCAGGTGCTGGCCCGCATCGACGACCGCGACTACAAGGCGGCCCTCGACGAGGCGTCGGCCGACGTGGCGATGGCCGACGCCGCCTTGAGCAAGCTCGACGCGCAGATCGACCAGCAAAAAGCCGTGCTCGATCAGGGGCACGCCGAGATCGCCGCCGGCGAGGCCGCGCTCGCCTACGCGCGTGCCGACAATCAACGCTACGACGGCCTCAAGAGGGCGGGCTACGGCAGCGTGCAGCGCGCACAGCAGGCCGAGGCCGAGATGCTCGAACGCGAGGCGCAGCTCAGCAAGGGGCGGGCCTCGCTGACGACCGCCGAGCGCGCGCTTGACGTGCTGGCGTCCGAGCGGCTGCGCATCCTTGGCCAGCGCGACCGCAGCCAGGCGGCGCGCCGGCAGGCCGAGCTCAATCTCAGCTACACCACAATCGCCGCCCCGGTCGGCGGCACGGTCGGGGCGCGTTCCCTGCGCGTCGGCCAA
>JAFAKN010000608.1 GCA_019235415.1 Alphaproteobacteria bacterium | reverse complement strand
CCGCCGGCCGGCGTGATGGCTTGCTCGTTGTAGTCGCCGGGGACCACGAGGCGCCGGCCGACCGGGGCTTGCGCGGTGTGGCCACGCGCGAAGGGCGTACCGCGCTTCAGCGGCATGTCGGGTGTCGTTTCCTGCAGGCCGGCCGCGCCGATCACCTCGCGCTCCATCCAACGCGCATAAGGTTCGCCGGTGATCGACGCGATCACCAGGCCGAGCAAGGCATAGCCATGGTTGGAGTATTTCAGCCTGAGCCCGGCATCGATCACCGGGCCCATGGCAAGATCGGAGAAGAGGTCGTCGACGTCGAGAAACGGCCGGCGGCCATCGAACTGGCCGGCGTCGACGCCGTCGCGCGTCAGGCCGGCGCTGTGCGACAGCAGCTGCATGATGGTGACCGAGGCGGCCTGCCGGCCGAGGCCGCGTACGAAGCGGCCGACCGGATCGTCGAGCCGCAGGCGCCCTTGTTCCCGGAGCTTCATGATGCCGCTCGCGGTGAAGCTCTTGGAATGCGAGGCGATGCGAAAGCGATGCCGCGGCGTCAGGGGCTCGCCGGTGGCGAGGTTCGCCACGCCGAAGCCGTGCTCGAGCACGACCTCGCCGCGATGCACCACTGCCATCAGGCAGCCTGGCTGCTGGGTGCTCTCGATCTGCAATTCGAGCCAGGTCGGCAGATACTCGAGCGCCGAGCTCAGCCACTTTTCCATCGGTCTCCCCCTCGAGCGAGGGAGCCTAGAGGGAAACGGCCCGTCAGGCGACTCAACCGGAGCGCAGACCTTCCGGTCCGCCCTCTGTCATCCCGAGCGTAGCGAGGGATCCTTAAGGCAACAGGAAAGATCCCTCGCTTCGCTCGGGATGACAGCCGACTGGGTCCGCGATAACACGACTGCGGACCGGGCGGTCCGCGCTCATCGCGACGAAGGCGGCGTCCTCAGGATCCGCGGGTCGGCACGACCGAGATGTCGACCGACGGCCGCAGCTCGGCGCACACCTTCAGCACCTCGTGGATGTTGTTCTTGAGGAACTTGTCGAACGGCGTCGCATCCTTCGCCGCATCGTGGTCGATGGTCGGGAAGGCCTGCTGCTTCAGGATATAGTCGAAGCGAGCCGCCCACTTGCGCGCGCCGAGCCGCGCCGTGGTCGAGCAGTTGTCGACCATGTAGGACACGCCCCTGTAGTCCATGTAGGGGTTGAGCGAATCGACCGCCTCGATGATCGATTCGTTGGCGATCTCCGAGTAGGGATGCCCGCGGTCCTTCAGGAGGTCGACCTGCGCCATCATGCAGGCCATGTAGACGCCGGCCGTCTCGGGATTGATCGGCGCGTAGTTGCGCTCGGTGTTGGCCCGCACCTTTTCGCCCACCACCCACATGTCGGTGCTGTCGATCTTGCCCATCGGGTAGGTGCCGTGGCGGCGGGTCGCCTGGATCACGCTGCGCACCTCGTTGCCCGAGGCGACGTCGTCATAAATCTCCTCCAGGATCTCGCGGCAGGGATGGTAGGCGGCGTTGTAGGCCTTGCGGAACGCCACCTTCTCCTTGTCGTCGAGCTCGTCGTAGACCGCCTTCAGGCCCGAGCGCGAGATGGTCTTGCTGATCGGTCCGGTGATCGATTCCGAAGTGTTGAGATAGGCGTCGTCCTTGGCCATGCCATGGTCGACGTAGCGCGCATAGAGGCTCTCGGCGATGCCGTGCACGGCGCCCAGCAGGATGCCGCGCTCGCCGAAGATGTCGGACTTGTACTCGGACTCGAGCGTCGTCTCGAAGGTGTAGGGCGAGCCCAGCGCCACCGACCAGGCCAGCGCGTAGTCGGTCGCCTTGCCGTTGACGTCCTGATGCACGGCGAACGAGGCGTTGATGCCGGCGCCGTTCACCTCACGGCCTTGCTCGTAGAGGCGGCGAACCGACGGACCCATGCCCTTGGGGCAGACCGCGATGACGTTGATGTTCTTGGGAAAGTCCTCGTGTTGCGCCTGCAGGTGCGACAGCAGGAACCCATGGCTCAGCCCCAGCGTGGTGCCCGGCCGGAAGGCGGCGAAGATCTTCTTGTAGTTCTCGGCGAAGGCGGCGTCGGAGATCAGCAGCAGCGCCATGTCGCTTTCGCGGATGACGTCGTACATGTCGCCCAAGGTGCCGTTCTCCTTGGTGAAGCCGACGGCGGCCGCCTCCTTCATCGACGACGAGCCTTCGCGCAGGCCGACCTTCACCCGGATCCCGGAGCCTTCCAGCGATTCGCGCAGGTTCTGCGCCTGCGCCGGGCCTTGGGAGGACCAGCCGATGACGCCGATCTGCTTGATGCCGTCGAACGCCTTGGGCAGCAGCGGGAAGAGGTGCCGGCCGCCCGCCACGATGGTCTCTTCGCGGTCGGCCATCTTGACGACGCGGGTCTGGAACACCTTGGAGGTGAAGCTCATCTAAATCCTCGACGTTTGACGGGTTTTGCAGGGCCTAGTGGAGCGGCGCGGGCGCGGAGTCAAGCGCGCCTATGGTCCCGCTGCTGTGCCGCGGAGCGGCCGTCCTTGCGGGTCTGTTTGGCCCGGCGCGCGGACTTCGGGCCGCGTTCCGCATCCCTCAGCGCGGCATCGACGAGAGATTCGGCGATCCAGGCGGCGATCGCCTGGATCTCCCGGTCGCGCGCACCCCAGATGTCGCGCAAGACGACATAGGCCTCGATGCCGTAGACGACGGAAAGCGCCCGCACCAGCCGGTCGAAGCCGCGCTTGCCGAGCTGCGTCCTGAGCGGCATCGCGGCGTGGCTCAGGATGTCGATGCGATGGCCGCGGCGATAGGGCTCCTCGGCGAGCTTCCCGGCCCGCTCCAGGGCCATGTCCGACAGGGAAACCTGCAGGGCGGCGCGCAATTGCGGCTCGTACTCGGTGAAGCGTGGGAAGGTCTGGCGGAACAGCTCCTCGATCCGATCGCGCCCGTCGGCGAACGACGATGCGGCCTGGCGCACGGGACCGAGGCTGAAGTCGACCACCGCCGAGATCAGCTTGCCGCGCGTGGGAAAATAGCGATAGGCGGTGGCGCGCGATACCCCGGCATGCTGGGCGACCTCGGCGACCGACATCATCTCGCCTCGGCCGAGCAGAGCGCTGGCGTGCGCGAGCAGGAGGAGGCGCGTGCGCTCCTTGGCTCCGTTCGATCCATTCGTGCCGGCGGCCTTGGCCGCCCCACCGCGCTCCTGCCTGGGCTGCATGCGACGGGGACTCTGTCATGACGGCGCAAAGAGCGTCCAGATCCGTTGCCGTGAGCGCGCATAAAATTCAGTCTGTACAGGCAGGTGGGGAGGGGATTACGGTTGCGCGAGCTTCCCGATGAGACGACCGTCTCATTGCGGGTGCGCAAACAAACAAAGGCGCTGCAAACGGCGCCCGGCCGGAAATAGAACCCGGCTGCCGAGAGGAAGCGTCGATGAGGTAAGCCCGCCTCGAACGGGAGGGTTTTTGACATGGCCAACGTGCTGTTCACCAACGTGCGCATCATCGATGGCAGCGGCGCTCCGCCGTACGCCGGCGAAGTGCTGGTCCAGGGCAATCGCATCGCGCGCGTGGCCCGGGGCGCCCGGGCAATCCCGACCGCCGGCATCACGGTGCTCGACGCGGCGGGCGCCACCTTGATGCCCGGCATGACCGAAGCGCACACGCACTTCTCCTGGAACGACCAGCCGACCCTGAACTCGATCCAGCGCATGCCGCCCGAGGAGCACATCCTGTGGTGCGCGCATGTCGCCCAGCGCTACCTCGAGATGGGCTGGACATCGTGCGTCGGCGCGGCCACGGCCAAGGCGCGTCTCGACGTGGTGATCCGCAACGCGATCGAGGCGGGCCAGATCAAGGGGCCACGCTACCTCGCGGCCAGCCAGGAGATCACGGTGCCGGGCGGTCTTGCCGACGAGACATTGCCGCACCTGCCGTTCCCCGAGTTCAGCTTCGGCGTCGTCGTGCGCGGCGTCGACGACATGCGGGCCGCCGTGCGCCAGTTCCTGAAATACGGCGTCGATGCCATCAAGCTCAACCTGTCGGGCGAGTACATCGCCGGCATCCCGGCCGAGTTCACGCCGATGACCGACGCCGAGGTCGCGGTGGCGGTCGACGAGGCCAAACGGCGCGGCAAGCGCGTCCAGGCGCATGCGCGCTCCTGCGAATCGATCAAGCAATGCCTGCGCAACGGCATCGAGGTGATCTACCACGCGAGCTTTACCGACGAGGAGGCGCTCGACATGCTCGAGGCGGCGAAGGACCGCATCTTCGTCGCGCCCGGTCTCGCCTGGCTGGTGAAGACCTCCTACCATGCCGCGCAATGGGGCTTGCCGCCCGAGGTGACGGCCAAGATGGGCTATCACCGCGAGCTCGAGCAGGCCGTCGAATCTCTGAAGAAGATGCGCAAGCGCGGGATCAAGATCCTGCCCGGCGGCGACTACGGCTTCGCCTGGATCCCGCATGGCAGCAACGCCACCGATCTCGAGTACTTCGTGAAGTATCTCGGCTTCACACCCATGGAGGCGATCGTCTCTGCGACCAAGCTGGGTGGCGAGATCATGATGCGCCCGGGCGAGCTCGGCCTGGTGAAGGAGGGCTACCTCGCCGAC
>JAFAKN010000602.1 GCA_019235415.1 Alphaproteobacteria bacterium | reverse complement strand
GACCGGCTCTCAAAGGAGATCCTGGCCAGCCTCAAGCGGTCGGATGTGGTGGAGCGGATCGACAAGCTCGGATTCACCGTCGAGCCTCGCGATCCTGTCACGTTCAAGTCTTATATCGTCCAGGATCTCGCGACCTGGACCAAGATCGCCCAGGATGCGGGCATCCAGGCCGAAGAGTAGAAGGACAGCATGAAGAATCTCTGGTCGGACAGCGACGCCAAGGCCGCGATCGCGAGCCACGCGGCGAAGGGCATCAACGAGGACCTGGCGCTGCGCGTCTACACGACGCGTCTCCTGGGCGGCGAGCCGAAGCTGGTGCTGCATGGCGGCGGCAACACCTCGGTGAAGACCCGCATGGCCGACATCAGCGGCCAGACGATCGACGTGCTCTGCGTGAAAGGCAGCGGCTGGGACATGGGCACCATCGAGGCGCCCGGCCTGCCGGCGGTGCGGCTTGCGCCGTTGCGCGAGCTCGAGGGCCTGCAGGCGCTCTCCGACGAGGACATGGTGAACGTCCAGCGCTGCAACCTTTTGGACAGTAAGGCACCCAATCCGTCGGTCGAGACGCTGCTGCACGCCTTCCTGCCGCACAAGTTCATCGACCACACGCATTCCAACGCGGTGCTGGCGCTCACCGACCAGCCTGATGGCGAAGAGCTGGCGCGTGATGTCTTCGGCAAGCGCGCCGCGCTGGTGCCTTACATCATGCCGGGCTTTGCGCTCGCCAAGAAAGCCAGCGAGGTCGCGCATGCCCACCCCGAGGTCGAAGGCCTGATCCTCTTGAAGCATGGCATCTTCAGCATGGGCGCCAACGCCGAAGAGGCTTACGCGCGCATGATCGATCTCGTGACCCTGGCCGAGCAACGGCTCGCCAAGGCGACGCGCAAGATCTTCCCCGGCGCCGACCTGCCGGCCCGCATGGCGACGGCAGCCGAGGTGGCGCCCATCCTGCGCGGCCTGATCGCGCTGCCGGCCAAACAGGGCGGCCGCGAGACGGCGCAGCGCTTCGTGTTCGAGTTCCGCACCAACCCGCAGATCCTGGCCTATGTCGGTGGCCGCGAGGTCGGCCGCTACAGCCAGCTCGGCCCGGTGACGCCCGACCACGCCATCCGCACCAAGGGCGTGCCGCTGGTCGTGCCGGCGCCCGAAGCGGGCAAGCTCGACGCCTTCAAGATCGGCGCGCAAGCCGCACTCGATCAGTTCGTTGCGAACTATCATGCCTACTTCGAGCGCCACAACCGGCGGCAGATGACGGGCAAGACCGAGCTCGATCCGATGCCGCGCGTCGTGCTGGTGCCGGGGCTCGGCCTGTTCGGCCTGGGCAAGTCGTCGAAGGACGCCAAGATCGCCGCCGACCTCGCCGAGACCACCGTGCAGGTGATCGCCGATGCCGAGCGGCTCGGCCTCTACGAGTCGATCCCCGAGCCCGACATCTTCGACATCGAATACTGGTCGCTCGAGCAGGCCAAGCTCGGCAGCGAGAGCGAAAAGCCGTTGACCCGCCGCGTCGTCGCCGTCACGGGAGGCGCCTCCGGCATCGGTGCGGCCACCGCGCAGGCTTTCGCGCGGGAGGGCGCCGAGGTGGTGGTGCTGGACCGCGACGTCGCCAAGGTCAAAGGCTTTGCCATCGCCTGCGACGTGCGCGACGGCGCCGAGGTGCGCGCCGCATTCGACACCATCGCCGCCACGTATGGCGGCGTCGACATCGTCGTCTCCAACGCCGGTGCGGCATGGCAGGGCAAGATCGGCGACGTCGACGAGGGCACACTGCGCGAGAGCTTCGAGCTCAATTTCTGGTCGCATCAGATCGTCGCTCAGAACGCCGTGCGCATCATGCGCGCCCAGGGCCTGGGCGGCTGCCTGCTGTTCAACACGTCCAAGCAGGCGGTCAATCCCGGCCCCGATTTCGGCCCCTACGGCCTGCCCAAGGCGGCGACCCTGTTCCTGATGCGCCAGTACGCCCTCGACCACGGCGCCGACGGCATCCGTGCCAATGCGGTCAATGCCGACCGCATCCGCTCGGGCCTGCTGACCGACGCGATGATCGCCCAGCGCTCCAAAGCACGCGGCTTGAGCGAGGCCGACTACATGGGTGGCAACCTTTTAGGACTCGAAGTGACGGCCGACGACGTGGCGCAGGCCTTCGTGTCGCTGGCCAAGGCGGCGAAGACGACGGCCGCGGCGGTCACGGTCGACGGCGGCAACATCGCGGCGGCACTGCGCTGACCGCAGCGGCCGGAGCAACACGAGAGGAGAAAGCTATGCAGTATCTTTTGGTCGACGGCATCAAGGACGTGGTGCTGCACAACGGCATGGTGCGCGTCGATTGCATCTCGGCCGGGCCGAACGGCACCGAGAAGGCGTCCGGCACCTTGCTCATTCCCGCGATGATCGCCGGGCCGCTGGTGCAGACCCTGGCCAATGCGCTCGCCGAGCTCGAGAAGAAGATCCGCGAGCAGCAGCAAAGCCAGGGAGCGAAACCGGCGAACTGAGCGCGGTGGCGGCTCGCACCGGCCCGTCTACGATGCGGCGGAGACGCCCATGACGCTCGAAACGCACGCTTTGCGGCCGCACTTCGCGGCGCGGCTCACCGGCCTCGACGTCCGCCAACCGCTGGCGCAGGCCGAGGTTGCCGCCGTCGAGCAGGCGATGGACCGCTTCGCGGTCGTGGTGCTGCCGGGCCAGGACATCACCGACGAGCAGCAGCTTGCCTTCACGCGGAACTTCGGCCCGCTGGAGGAAGGCGCCAACAGCACGGTGCGCAACAACGAGCTGCGGCTGGTCCTGGCGTTCGCCGACGTCTCGAACCTCGACAAGTCGGGCGCCGTGCTGGCGCGCGACAACAAGCGCCGCATGGCCTCGCTCGCCAACCGGCTGTGGCATTCGGATGCGTCGTTCCGCGCCGTGCCGGCGCGCTATTCGATCTTGAGCGGCCGCATCGTGGCGACCGCCGGCGGCAACACGGAGTTTGCCGACATGCGCGCCGCCTACGATGCGCTCGACGAGAGAACCAAGACAGAAGTCGAGGACCTGGTCTGCGAGCATTCGTTGATCTACTCGCGCGAGCAGCTGG
>JAFAKN010000438.1 GCA_019235415.1 Alphaproteobacteria bacterium | reverse complement strand
CAATGCAAGCTTTCGCGACTGGGCGCTGTACAATCCCAAGAAGACCTGGGTCGGGCTGGCGCACTACCACGCCGTAGTTAGCGATCCCGAGTTCCTCTGGGTGGTGCTGCCCAACACCTTCATGTTCATGTTCGCGAGCGTGCTGGGCGCGCTGGTGCTGGGCCTGGCATTGGCGCTGCTCCTGAACCGGCCGTTCGCCGGCCAGAAGCTGGTGCAGACCGTGCTGCTGGTGCCCCTCATGGTGGCGCCGGTGATCGCCGCCATCATGATGCGCTGGATGTTCAACGATCAGTTCGGGATCGTGAACGCCGTGCTGGAAGGGCTGGGGCTCGCCGGACAGCCGTGGCTGGTCGAGCGCTGGAGCGCGTTCGGCGTCATCCTGCTCACCGACATCTGGCTGTGGACGCCGTGGTACACGCTGTTGCTGCTAGCCGGCCTGCAGAGCCTGCCGCGCGAGCCGTTCGAGGCCGCCGCCATCGACGGCACCTCGACGTGGCGAGTGTTCACGCACCTCACCTTGCCCATGCTGCGGCCGGTGATCGTGGTCTGCGTCGTGATCCGCGCCATCGACGCCTTCCGCACCTTCGACATCGTCTGGACGCTCACCGGCGGCGGCCCCGGCCGCTCGACCGAGCTGTTCAGCCTCTACGCCTACGTGCTGGCGTTCCTCAGCCTCGACTTCGGCCGCGGCTCGGCGGCGGCGATCATCGGCGGGCTGATCATCCTGGTGGTCGGCGCGGTGCTCTATCGCGTTGTCGACCGCATCGCGCGAGCCTGACCGATGCCGATCGTCACCCAGCCCCTGTTGTTCGGGCGCCTGCCACCGCGCACCCGCAAGCTCCTGTTCGCACTCTTCGTGTCGGCGATCTGCTTGCTGTTCGCCTTCCCGGTGCTGTGGCTGATCCTGACGTCGCTGCGGCCGGAGTCCGGCGTCTACTACGTCCATCGCGGCACCGAGTTCACGCTCGGCAATTTCCTCGAGGTGCTCCAGGACGAGCGCATCGAGCAGGCTTTCGCCAACTCGGCGATCATCGCCACCCTGGCGACGTTCTTCTCGCTGCTGGTGACGGTGTCGAGCGGCTACATGCTGTCGCGCTTCACGGGGCCCGCAGCGCGCACGTGGTTCGGCACCATCTATGTCTTCCGCTGCGTGCCCTACATCTCCTGGGTGCTGCCGCTCTACTTCGTGGCCCAGAGCTGGGGCGTCTACGACACCTACCTCGGCCTGCTGCTGCCTCACATCGCGGTCCACATCTGCTTCTTCTCCTGGCTGATGAAGGGCTTCTTCGACGGCATCGATCCCTCGATGGAGTACGCGGCCCTGATCGACGGCTGCAGCCGCTGGGGTGCGTTTTTGCGCGTCGCGCTGCCGTCGGCGATCCCGGCGATCGCGGCACTCGGCGTGCTGTGCTGGCTGTTCACCTGGAACGAGTTCCTGTTCGCCCTGATCCTGACCGGCAACCGCGTGCCGGTGATCACCGTGGTGATGGCCCAGTTCGTCAGCGAGATGGGCCTGCGCTGGAACCTCATGGCGGCAACGGCCGTCATGGCCCTGGTGCCGGCGTTTCTGCTGGCGCTGTTTGGCCAGAAGTACGTGGTCCGGGGGTTGAGATTGTAAGGGCTGTCATCCCGAGCGCAGCGAGGGATCTTTGAGGCTGCAGGAAGGATCCCTCGCTACGCTCGGGATGACAGGAACAAGGGAGGGAGACGTCATGAATATCGTCAGAAGAACCTTGATCGCCGGCGCAATCGGCCTGCTCGCGGCAGGCTCTGCGAGCGGGCAGGTCAAGGAGCTCAAGATCGGTTACCAGCCGAGTCCGATCCAGGACCTCTCGATCGCCATGTTCGAGACCTGGGGCGCCAAGAACGGCATCAAGATCGTCAAGGTGCCCAACTCCTACGGCGTCTACGTCGAGAAGATGACCGCGTCGCTCACCTCCAACTCCGACCAGTACGACGTGATCTGGCACAACGACGATTGGGGCCAGCTCTGGGCTCATCTGCTCGAGCCGACCGACGACATCCCGGGCCTGCAGTTCGCCGAGAAGTGGGGCATGGACAAGGTCGTGTTCGGCAACGCGCAGGGTCAGAACACCGTGGTGCCGATGGGCCAGACGTTCAGCGTCTTCTTCTATCGCACCGACCTCGTGCAGCCGAGCGAAGTACCCAAGACGCTCGCCGAGGTGGTCGAGATGGGCAAGAAGCTGCAGGCCGCCAACAAGGTGAAATGGGGCTATGTCGGCGGCATGGCGATGAACCACAGCTGGTACACCTGGTTCTGGTCGATGTGGGGCAACGACTGCGACGTGCTGATGCCGTTCTACGAGCGCGACAACAAGGTGCTCGCCGCCAACGGCTGGAAGTCGAGCCTCGGCGAGCCGTGCATGAAGGAGACCGCCGAGTACTGGTGGGACGCCATCAACACCCACAAGATCTCGCCGCGCGGCATGCCGGCCTACGACCGCAACGAGGCCAATGCCATCTTCACCGCGGGCGACGCGGCCTTCACCGTCGCCGACACGCTGTGGTGGGGCAACTTCAACGACCCGGCCAAGTCCAAGGTCTCGGGCAAGATCGCGGCGGCACGCTTTCCGCTCGGGCCGCATCGCACCAAGAACTTCGCCTGGGACGACATCTGGGGCTGGGCGATCCCCAAGTCGATCTCGCCCGAGCGCAAGAAGCTCGCCAAGGAGATGCTGGCGGCCATGATGGTCGACGAGGAAGGCCAGTTGAAGATGTGGAAGGCGACCGGCGCGCCGCCGCCCAATACCCAGTTCTGGCCCAAGATCGCCGCCCAGGATCCGTTCATGCAGCTCCTGAAGGAGGCGGCGCTCGAATCGCCCGACAAGGTGCGCGGCGCCTATTACTTCCCGCAGTGGCCGGCGGTCCACAAGGCGTTCAACGACGCGGTCACCAAGGCTGTCACCGGCAAGCGCGAGGACATCGCCAAGGTGCTGCAGGACAACGCCCCGCTGGTCAGCAAGGCGGCGCAGCAGTGAAGTCGTCTCACCTCGAGTTCCTCTCCCCCGCTAGGGGGAGAAGCTAGGAGACGGGGCGACGACGGATGTAACACCCTCTCCCAAATCTCTCCCCCGATCGGGGGAGAGGAGGATCAAAAAGCGTCAGTGGATCATGGCGTCGATCACCCTCAGCAAGCTCAACAAGCACTACGGCGCGCTGCATCACGCGGTGAAGGACGTCGACCTCACGATCGCCGACCGCGAGTTCGTCGCCCTGGTCGGCCCCTCCGGTTGCGGCAAGTCGACGACGTTGCGCATGATCGCGGGGCTGGAGGACATCTCGAGCGGCGAGATCCGCATCGGCGAGCGCGTCGTGAACCATTTGCCGCCGCGCGACCGCGACGTCGCCATGGTGTTCCAGAATTACGCGCTCTATCAGCACATGAGCGTCTACGACAACCTCGCCTTCGGGCTGCGCAACAAGCGCGTAGCCGAGCGCGAGATCAAGGCGGCGATCGACCGCGCCGCCGAGATCCTGGGCCTGCACGATCTCCTGAAGCGCAAGCCGCGCCAGCTCTCCGGCGGCCAGCAGCAGCGCGTCGCGCTCGGCCGCTGCATCGTGCGGAATCCGTTGGTCTTCCTGTTCGACGAACCCCTCAGCAACCTCGACGCCAAGCTGCGCGCCCAGATGCGCGGCGAGATCAAGCGCCTGCACGCGCAGCTGCCGACCACTTCGGTGTTCGTCACCCACGACCAGGTCGAGGCGATGACCTTGGGTGACCGCGTGGTCGTGATGCGCGACGGCAGCGTGCAGCAGGTCGGCACGCCGCTCGCGGTCTATGCCAAGCCCGTCAACCGCTTCGTCGCGGGCTTCATCGGCGCACCGGCGATGAACTTCCTCGACGCCACGGTGAGCGCGGTCGGCAGCGCCCTGCATGTCACTGCACCGGGCCTCGATCTCGCGGTCGGCGAAGAGCGCGCCCGCGGCCTCACGCCGTGGCGGGGACGCCGGCTGGTCCTGGGCATCCGGCCCGAGCATCTGGCGCTGGGCGACGGCGGCCCGCTCGGCCGCACCTTCGACGCCAAGGTCGAGGTCGTGGAGCAGCTGGGTTCCGAGATGTTGCTGGAGGTGCGCGTCGGCCGCGCGCGACTCACCGTGGCGCGCGTCGCGGCCGAAGCGCAGGTGGCGCCGGGCGATCAAGTCCGCCTTTTCGTGCCGTCCGGCCGGCTCCACTTCTTCGACCCGGAGAGCGAAGCGGCGTTCTAAGCTTGCATCGTCCGGCCTGAGACGGCCGACGACACGAGGTTCGGGCGCCTTCTGTGTACCAACGGCCCTTGTCGGCGATTGGCCAGCTCCCGTTCGCTACCTACCGGGACGCTACCGGCACCTTCGCCCGCCCAAACACGAACCCTTCGTACCCCTTGGCCGCAACCGCATCGCAGTGGCGCTTGTACCGGTCGTAGCCGCCGACATAGGGCATGAACACCCGCGGCTTGCCGGGGATGTTGGCGCCCATGTACCAGGAGTTGGCGAGCGGATAGAGCGTGGCGTGCGCAATGTCGTTCACGTGCTGTACCCAGGCAGTCTCCGCCTCGGCCGACGGCTCGATGCGGTCGAGCCCGCGCTCACGCATGTGGCCGAGGCAATCGGCGATCCAGTCGACGTGCTGCTCGATCGAAGCGATCATCTGCGTCTTCACGCCCGGGCTGCCGGGCCCCGTCACCACGAACATGTTGGGGAAGCCAGCCACCATCAGGCCGAGATAGGTGAGCGGCCCGCCCTCCCAATGCGCCCGCAGATCGGCGCCGTCGCTGGTCCGGATGTCGATCTCGCGCAGCGCGCCGGTCATGGCGTCGAAGCCGGTCGCGAACACGATGGCGTCGAGATCGAACGTCTGGCCGCCCGCCGTGCGCAAGCCGGTCTCGGTCAACTCGGCGATCCGATCGCTGCGCACGTCGACCAGGCTCACGTTGTCGCGGTTGTAGGTTTCGTAGTAGCCGGTATCGAGGCAGAGCCGCTTGGTTCCGATCGGATGGTCCTTGGGCGCCAGGAGCTCGGCGGTGCGCGGATCCTCGACGATGCCGCGAATCTTGTTGCGCACGAACTCCGATGCCGTGTCGTTCGACGCCTTGTTCACGAGAAGGTCGGTGTAGGCGTAGAGGTAGCTGATCGAGCCGCCCTCCTGCCACTTGGCCTCGTAGGCGGCATTGCGCTCCTCGTCGGTGACGTCGAGCGCCGAGTGGGTCGGCTTGGCATGGCCGCCGATCGCGAACGGCGTGTCGGCCGCCGCGCGCCGTCGCTCGGGATACTCCGCCTTGTGCCGACGCTCGCGCTCGGGCTCCATCGGCGCATTGCGCGCCGGCAGGCTGAAGTTGGCGGTGCGCTGGAACACCGTGAGGTGCTTCGCTTGACGCGCGATGATCGGGATCATCTGCACGCCCGACGAGCCGGTGCCGATCACGCCCACGCGCAGGCCTGAGAAGTCGACGCCGCCGTGGGGCCAGAGGCCCGAATGGTACCACTTGCCCGTGAAGCTCTTCAGGCCGGGGAAATCCGGCACACGCGGCGTCGAAAGGTTGCCCGCCGCCATGACGACGTACCGCGCCCGCGCCGTCTCGCCGCCGTCCGTGGCGAGCGTCCATTCGTTGGCTTCGCCGTCGAACAATGCCGACACGATGCGCGTCTCGAGCTGCACGTCGCGCCTGAGGTCGAAACGGTCGGCGACATGGTTGATGTACTTCAGGATCTCGGGCTGGGTGCCGTAGCGCTCCGGCCATTTCCAGTCCTGCTGCAACGCGTCGTCGAAGCCGTAGGAGTATTCCAGGCTCTCCACGTCGCAGCGTGCCCCGGGATAGCGATTCCAGAACCATGTCCCGCCGATCCCCGACCCTGCCTCGTAGGCCCGTACTCGTAGGCCCATCCCGCGCAGGCGATGGATGGCGTAGAGGCCGGCGAGACCGCCGCCAACGATGGCGACATCGAGCTGGCGGGAGACGGGACCGTTCGAGGCGTCGGGCATGGCGGTTCTGCTGTGCGATCCAGGGTTGCGGTGCTTACGAACCGTCCCGCGCCGGGATCGGCTTGACAAGCCCTGCATTCCGCAAGGGGCAGCAAGGCAGTAGCCCCAATAGCGGCATGGATGTTTCGGTCTTATTGTTTTTCGATGACAAGCAGTACCTTGGCCGCTGGATAGGATTCGTGGATCAGTCTGTCTCGCCAACCGTTGCCCGCACGAATCCCGACGCCGACCCGATCTCCCGCCTCGGACTGCCGCTCGGCGAGCCCTCCCTCGGTGTCGAGCGCGCGCGTTCCCGACTCAGCGGCCTGCTGCGCCCCCGCACGCTGGCCATCCTCGCCGTGGTCGGCTTGGCGCTGGCCTATGGCGGGCGAGAGCTCTATCTGCGCTTCACCCATGTCTACGAGTACGACGCGCGCGTGACGGCCGACATTGTCACCGTCTCCAGCCGCGCCGACGGCTGGGTGATGGAGATGCCGGCGCTCGAAGGCACGCGGGTGCCGGCGGGCGGCATCATCACCAAGATCGACGACCGCGTCGCCAAGCTCAAGGCGGACGCGCTGCGCGCCCAGATCGACGGCATCCGCGCCGAGCGCACCCGCCTGCGCGCCGAGCGGCACCTTAGCCTCAACCAGGTAGATGCGCTCACCCAGACGCGGCTCGCCGCCGTGTCGGCGCGGGAGAAGGCGGCGGCCGGGCTGAAGTCCGATCTCGACCTCGCCCATCTCGAGCTCGACCGCCAGAAGGCATTGTTCGATCGCAAAGTCGCCAACGAGCGCGCCTTGCAGCAGGCGCAGGCGGCCGTCGAGAAGCTCGAGGCCCAGATCCTGCAGGCCAAGGCCGAGCATCGCCAGGCGTTGGGCGCGCTGGAGGAGGCCAGGGTCGAGGCCGACAAGCTCGGCGTCATCGATGCCCAGATCGCCGCGTTGGACAGCCAGGTCGCCAACCTCGCCGCCCAGCTGCACCAGCAGGAAGTCGACATCGAGGACCGCACCATCCGCAGCCCGATCCCGGCCGTGATCGACCGTACGTTCGTGCTGCCCGGCGAGTACGTGCAATCGGGCCAGCGCATCCTGCTGCTGCACAACCCGGACGAGGTGTGGGTCGAGGCCAACATCAAGGAGACTCAGGTGGGCCAGCTCAAGCTCGGCCAGACCGTGCACGTCTCGGTCGACGCCTATCCCGACGACACCTTCGTCGGCAGGGTGACGCGCATCGGCAGCGCCACCACCGCCCGCTTCGCGCTGCTCCCGACGCCAAACCCGTCGGGCAACTTCACCAAGATCACCCAGCGCGTCCCGGTCAAGATCGACCTCGCGCAAATGCCCAAGCCCTTGACGCCGGGCATGATGGTCGAAGTCGAAATTGACCTGCGGTGACCCTCTTCACCTCCCCTTCGCGGGTGCCGCGATGGGGAGGTGTCACCGTCTTACGATGACGGAGGGGTCAAGCCCCGTGGCTCATGACCCCTCCAGCGCTTTGCGCCACCTCCCCATCGCGGGTTCCGCGATGAGGAGGAGGAAGACATGACTCCGATCCAGACCACGCAGGTCCTCACCGCCCGCTATGGACCCGCCTACCGCTGGCTGGTCACCGTCACCGGCATGATCGGCGTCGTCTCGATGGTGCTGGCGATGACCACCGTGAACGTCGCCGTCCCGGACGTCATGGGCGCATTCGGCATCGGCCAGGACAAGGCGCAGTGGATGTCGTCGGCCTACACCGCGACCATGACCGCGGGCATGCTGATGAATGCCTGGCTCACAGGCATCCTGGGCGAGCGGCGCGTGTTCGTCGGCGCGCTCTGCTTCTTCTCGCTGGGCGCGCTTTTGGGCGGCGCGGCACCCACCGAGGACCTCCTGATCTTCGCCCGCATCCTGCAGGGCTTCTCGGCCGGCATCGCCCAGCCCCTGGTGATGGCCACCATCTTCACCGTCTTCCCGGCCGAACGCCGTGGCATGGCGATGGGCGTGTTCGGGCTCGGTGTGGTGTTCGCGCCGGCAATCGGCCCGACGCTCGGCGGGATGATGATCGAGTACTTCTCCTGGCGCTACGTATTCTACATCTCGCTGCCGTTCTGCGTGCTGGCCGCCGGGCTCGGCCTCTTCTTCATGCCGACCCGGCCATTGCCGCGGCAGATCCCGCCGTTCGACTGGCCCGGCTTCGCGCTCCTCTGCGCCAGCCTGTTCGGCCTGATGACCGGCATCGCCGACGGCCAGCGCGAAGGCTGGGCCTCCGACACCATCGTCTTCCGCCTCGTGCTGGGGGCCGCAGCGGGCGTCGCCTTCATCTTGTGGGAGCTCAAGACGACGCGCGCCATGCTCGACGTGCGCATCTTCGCCAACCTCGAGTTCTCGGCCGCTGCGATGATCGCCTTCATCTTCGGCGCCGGCATGATGGGCTCGACCTACATCATCCCGGTGTTCGTGCAGACCCAGATCGGCTTCACGCCGCTCTTGGCCGGCCTGATGATGATGCCGGCCGGCATCATGCTCGCCTTCATCTTCCCCCTGGCCGGGCGGCTGGCCGATGCCATCCCCGCCTCGACCATGATCATCGCGGGTCTGCTGTTGTTCGCGCTCGGCTTCGCCTTCATGGCGGGCGCTGACGTCGACACCACCTTCTGGGCGTTGGTCGGCATGACCATGGTCTCGCGGCTCGGGCTCGGCTTCATCAACCCCAGCCTCAACGCCAGCTCGCTGAAGGCGCTGCCGGCCGACAAAGTGCGCCAGGGAGCCGGCGTCGCGAACTTCATGCGCCAGCTGGGCGGCGCCTTCGGCATCAACCTGCTGGTCGCCTTCTTCGAGGTGCGCACCCGCTTCCATGCCGACGCGCTCACCGCCACCCAGGCGTGGGACAACAACGCCACCCAGCGGCTGCTGGTGCAGGTCGAGCAGCTGATGCAGCGCAGCGGCCTGCCCTTGCAGCAGCAGAAGGCGGCCGCCTACGACTACCTCGGCGAGATCCTTAGCGCCAAGGCGCAGATGCTGGCCTTTTCCGACACATTCATCGTGGTCGGCGTGGTGGCCCTGGTGGCGCTGATCCCGGCAGGCATGCTGTCTCGCTCGCAGCGCAAGGTGTTTCGCGGCGCACGGCTCAAGCGCGCCTGACACGGCGCCGCTCCTCGACGTCACGGCACAATCAAGTTGGTGTATGCTGCATCGGCTGGAGAAGCGGGGGCAGCAGACATGACCACGGCATCCACCGAGCCCACAGTGCTGATCGTGGGCGCCGGCCCCGCGGGTCTGTTTGCCGCTTGCGAGCTCGTGCGCCATGGCGTGCGCCCTCGGCTGGTCGAGCAGCGGTCGGCACCGCATCGCGAGGCGCGCGGCACCGCTTTGCAGCCGGCTGTGCTCGAGATGCTGGCGCGCGCCGGGCTGGTCGAGCCGTTTCTGGAGGCGGGCGTGCACATCAAGCACATCCAGCTGCTGGGTCCGGGCTTGCGCGAGATTGCGAGCGAGCACTTCGCCGGCACCGGCTCGCCTTATGAGTTCCAGTGCAGCCTGCCGCAATGGCGCACCGAGGCGATCCTGCGCACACATCTTGCCGACCAGGGTCTCGACGTCGAGTTCGGCACGGAGGTGGCGTCAGTCGAGGACTCGGCCGATGGCCTGCGCGTCACGCTGACGAGGGGCGACAAGAGCGAGGTCGTGCCGGCCGCCTACGTGCTGGGCGCGGGCGGCGGGCACAGCGTGACGCGCCATTCCATGCACGAGCACCTCGCCGGCGAGACCTACGACGGGCGCTACTACGTCGCCGACGCCCGCATTGGGCTCGCCTGCCCCAGCGAATGCGCCCGGCTGATCGTCGGCCCGACCGCCTTCGTCCTGCTCTCGCCGCTGCCCGACGACCGCTGGCTGATCTTCGTCAATCGCGACGAGAGCGACGTTGGCGACAGGGCGCCCACGGAAGCCGAGCTTGCGAGCCTGCTCGATGCGCGGACCGACGCCGTGGTGGCCCTGCACGATCTGCGCTGGGTGTCGCCCTTCAAGATGCACAAGCGGCTGGCGACGCGGCTTGCCGATGGGCGGCGCTTCCTGCTGGGCGACGCGGCGCACCTGTCGAGCCCGCTCGGCGGTGAAGGGCTGAACGCCGCATTGATGGATGCTGCGGATATCGCCTGGAAGCTCGGCCTCGTGCTGCGCGGCGCGGCGACGCCGCCGCTGCTCGACAGCTACGCCGTGGAGCGGGGGCTGGCCGACCAGCACGTGCTAAAAGTTTCGGACGAGGTCCACGCCATGGTGACGGGACTGGTCGCCACCTGCCGCGGCGGCGGCTTCCCTGAAGTGCCTGTCGGGACCCCACAGCAGAACGTGATGTCCTCGCGCCGCCGCCTGATGCTCGACGTCTCCTACGCCGGCAGTGTCCTGGTCGGGCCGCAGGCCGGCGACCGCTTTGCGGCCGGCCATCGCCTCGACGGCGTCGGCCATCACCTGATCGTTTCCGCCAAGACCGCCGGCCTCGACCGCCTGCGCGCCCGCTGGCACGGGATGCTGTCGATTGTCGATCCGGCCAAGGAGGGCTTCGCGGGCGCTGTGCCCGACCGCGCCGCGATCCTGGTGCGGCCAGACGGCTTCATCGGCTTTCGCGAGGTGATCCGCGAGGGGCTCGCGATCGATGCCCTCGACGCCCATCTTTCGTCCTACCTCGTGCCTGCCGGAGGGACTTCGAGCTGAAACTCCTCTTCGACGATGCCGAGTTCGACGGCCAGCTGCAGCGAACGGCTGCCAAGACGGCCTGCCGCGCCGTCGACCTCGGCCAGGTCATGGCCGTCGCCCGTCGCATCGTGCCCGGCGACTACGACAGCTGGTACGCCGAGTGGATGGCCGAAGGGCGCCGCGAGGCCGAGCACGCCGAGGCTGAGGCCGCCCGCGGCCGCCAGCGTAATGCCGGCGAGGCTTGGCTGCGCGCCCAGGAATGCTTCCGCTCGGCCTATTTCTTCGTCCGCCGCGATCCGCATGGCACCGAGCTGCTGCAGGCGTGGCGCGCCAGCCGCGAGGCCTTCCGCGCCGCGCTGCCCGGCCTGCCGGTTGCCGTCGAGGCGGTGCGCATTCCGTGGCAGGATATCCATCTTGAGGGCTACGTGCTGCATGCGCGTGCCGGCGCGCCGACCGTGCTGATGACCTGCGGGTATGACTCGCCACCGGAAGAGTTCTATTCCCTGGGCGGCTACGAAGCGGCGCTGCGCGGCTTCAACGTCGTCGCCTTCTCGGGCCCCGGCCAGGCCGAGATGCTGTACGAGCGCGGCATCCCGTTCCGGCCCGACTTCGAAGCCGTGGTCGGGCCCGTGATCGACTTCGTCGAGCGCACGGCTGGTCTAGACGCCTCGCGCATCGCGATCGTCGGCCGCAGCTTCGGCGGCTATCTCGCGCCCCGGGCGGCGTCGCGCGAGCCGCGCATCGGCGCGCTCGCGGCCGATCCGGCACAGACCGACATGACCGCGGCGATCGCCCGGCGTTTTCCGCCCGAGTGGCTGAAGCTCTATGAGCGCGACGATCCTTCGTTGAACGACAAGATCTGGGCCGCCTTCCCAGGCTCGCGCGGCCAGGAGTACTGGCTGTCCCGTATCCGGGCGCATGGGCTCACGACACCGCTCGACTATCTCCAGGAACTGCGGCGCTGGACCGTCGACGTCGAGTCGATTGCCTGCCCGGCGTTCGTCTCGTGCGGCGAGGGCGATTTCGCCGAGGTCTCGAGCGATGCGTTCTTCGCCCGGTTGCCCAATCCCGACAAGCGCTTCGTCAGGTACCGCGACGCCGACGGCAGCGGTGGCCACTGCGAAGGCATGGGCCCGACCCGCTGCTACGCCGACCTGTTCGGCTGGCTCGGCGAGCTGTGGCCTTAGAGCTGGGCGCGCGCCACAATGGGCGCGGCTCTTCGAGGATCTCCGGATGACCGATCCGCTCGTGCCTTCCAAGACGCCGTTCAACTACAACATCGGCGTCAATTATGAATCGTGGGAGAACGGCCGGACGGGATACAGCATCACGGCCGACCTCAACCAGATCGCGCAGTATTTCGGGCTGATCAAGACCTACCACGACGTCGCGGTCGGCACCGCGAACCCCAATATCCCGCAGATCGATCCGACCCAGCAGCAGGTCATCAGCTACGTCGCCAACACGCCCAACGTCCAGCTGGTCATGGGCACGCTCAACAGCGCATTGGCGCAAGACGGATTCGGCAAGCCGTGGTCGGCCGGCCTGATGACCAGCTCGGCCTACACCGACAGCTGGGTCCAGATGATCATCGGCGCGTTCGGCAGCAAGCAGGCCGTGTTGACCCATCTCAAGATGATCCTGCTCGGCAACGAGGTCGACGCCAACGGCCCACCGCCCGGCGATCCTGTGTTCGGCAGCTATCAGGGCTGGATCAACGAGGCGTTCAACAACCTCGCCGCCTCGCTGCAGAAGGCCGGGCTGGGCTCGATTCCCGTTTCGACGAGCATCGCCAACTACGGTCCGACCAACGCCATCGCGGTCGGGACGGCGGCCTACATCCAGCAGAACTGGAGCTCGGCCTGGGACGGCGGCATGCCGATCGTCTACTTCAACCAATACACGCCAGGGCCGCCCAGCGCGCCGATGTCGGGCACCGACTACCAGCCGGTCATCAACTACTTCGAATCGCTGGTCACGACCTTCAACGGCAAGCTCGAGCCGTTCATCGGCGAGACCGGCTACTCCACCTACTACGGCCAGGCCAACCAGATCACCGTCTACAACCATATCGTGAGCTGGTTGAACAGCCAGCACGGCAGCGGCGGCAAGACCGTGCCCCTGTTCGCGTTCGACGCCTTCGACCAGCCGACGCGGACGCCGGCCCTCGAGGTGAATTTCGGCATCTTCGCCGAGAATCCCTCGCACCAGCCGATCGGCCTGAAGCCCGGCCTTAGCCTGCCGTCGTGGAGCAAGGCGCCGATCGTCAAGTTGAAGAGCGACTTCAACAACGATTTCAGCAGCGACATCCTGGTGCAGAGCGCCTCCGGCCAAGTCGGCGTGTGGAGCGTCGACGAGGCCCAGGTGCAGTCGATGTCGCTGGTCACCCAAGGCGGCAACCTGATGTCGGCGGCAAGCGGCTGGACCGTCCTCGAGTCCGGCGATTTCAACGGCGACGGCTACGCCGATATCCTCTGGCAGACGCCGGGTGGTGGCCTGGCGGTCTGGAACATGCAGGGCGCGCAGGTGATCTCGTCCTCCATTGCCTGCCCTCGCTCACCGCTCACCTGCCGACGCGCCATCGTCCGTTGATTTGAGCCGGCCTCACGATTGCTCGCAGAGCGAGTAACTGTCTCTGGATACTTTCGGTAAAGTAGCCTGCAGGTCGGCAAAGGGAGCACGCGTCTTGGCGGCTTCCCTGCCATCATCAACCGAGGCAAGCCAATGATCGTCAGAGCTCTTGCGATCTTTAGCGTGATATCCGTGCTCGGCTTCACTGCGCAGGCACAGACCACGTACTTCTATGGTTCGAGTGGCCAGTATGAAGGCAGCGCCCAAAGGTACGGCGGCCAAACGTACTTCTACGGCCCGAGCGGCCAATATCAAGGCAACGCCCAAAGCTTTGACGGGCCTCACCGCTACGTGCCAGGCGACAACGCCCAAAACTATGGCGCCCCGCAGCTCCAGCTGCCGGGCCGCACAGCCCCATACTATGGCGGTCCGCAGCTCCAGGTGCCAGGCCGCATCGCCCCGAGCTATGGCGCCCCGCAGCTCGACGTGCCGGGCCGTCAGTATCGCTAGCCAGACCTCGGGCTTTCCGCGCATGCCCTGGACCTGCGAAGGCAAGCGGCTCATGGAACTCGATAGGGCCATTCCGCCGAAGCAACAAGACGCCCGGGCTGTTCCTCACGTTTAAGGGGCTGGCCGTATGCGGGCGATCTCTACACGATTCGATTCGTCCGGTTCCCCCAGTAGCGGTCGCGCAGCAGGCGCTTGTAGAGCTTGCCGGTCGGCAGTCGTGGCAGCTCGGGCTCGAAATCGATCGAGCGCGGCACCTTCTGGCGCGCGAGGTGCTGGCCGCAGAAGGCGATCAGCTCCTCCGCCACAGCCGGGCCGGGCAACACGTCGGGCATGAGCTGCACGACGGCTTTCACTTCCTCGCCGAGATCGGCATTGGGCACGCCGAACACCGCGGCGTCGGCCACCTTGGGATGGGTGATCAAGAGGTTCTCGGTTTCCTGCGGGTAGATGTTCACGCCACCCGAGATGATCATGAAGGTGGCACGATCGGTGAGATGGAGATAGCCGTCGTCGTCGAGGTAGCCCACGTCACCCACCGTGCTCATCGAGCCGTCCGGCGAGCGCGCCTCCATGGTCTTCTGCGGATCGTTGAAATATTCGAACGGGGTGGCGGTCTCGAACCACAAGGTGCCGGGCGTGCCGGTTGGCAGCTCGTTCATGGTGTCGTCGAGCACGTGCAGCTTGCCTGCCAGCACCCGGCCGACCGTGCCCCTGTGCTTGAGCCACTCCTCGCTATCGCATGCAGTGAAGCCCAGTCCCTCGGTGGCGCCATAGTATTCGTGGATGATCGGTCCCCACCAATCGATCATCTGCTCCTTCACCTGCACCGGGCAGGGCGCAGCGGCGTGGATCGCAATCTCGAGCGAGGAGAGGTCGTATTTGTTGCGCACCTCCTGCGGCAGCTTCAGCAGCCGCGAGAACATCGTCGGCACCAGCTGGCTGTGCGTGATGCGGTACCTCTCGAGGAGCTGCAGGTACGTCTCGGCGTCGAAGCGATCCATGATGACGACCGTGCCGCCGATGCCAATCGTCAGGTTGACCGCCGCCTGCGGCGCTGCATGGTAAAGCGGCGCCGGCGACAGATAGATCATGCCCTCGCGGTAGCGCCACAGCTTCAGGAGGAAATCGAAGATCGGCAGCTTCTGCGACGGCGGCTGCTCGGGCAGTGGGCGCAGGATGCCCTTGGGCCGGCCCGTCGTGCCCGAGGAATAGAGCATGGCGGTGCCGAGCGATTCGTCGGCGATCGGCGTTGCCGGAAACCGCGCCGTCGCCTCCTCGAGGTTCAGCACGTTCTTGCCGTCCCCGGGCCCGTCGACGATCAGCGTAAGCTCGATCCCAGGACATGAAGGCAGCGCCGCGAGCGCCACGTCGCGCTTGGCCTGCGAGGTTATGAGCACCTTCGATTGGCTGTTGTTCAGGATGTACGCGAGCTCCTCAGCGGTCAGGAAGGAGTTGACGCAAGTGTAATAGTGGCCGGCGCGCTCGCCCGCGGCGCAGCATTCGACGTAGCGCGCGTGGTTCTCCATGAAGATCGACCAGTGGTCGAGCCGGCCGAGCCCACGCGCCCGCAAGAGATGCGCCAGCCGGTTGCTGCGCGCCTCCAGCTCGCCGTAGGTGATGGTCTCTCCCGTTCCGCCGCCACTCTGGACCGCCATGATGACGGCGGGATGGTCGGGCTGCGATTGTGTGTAATTGCCCGGGTACATGCGCTTCCTCCGCGGCGATCATATACGCCGCGACGGATTCGCCTACTGCCGATCCTTCGACGAGAGGAAATAGGCGGTGTCGCGGATCTTGAGCATCGGGTCGGCCGCCGTGATGCCGGCCGGAAGCCGGCCGGGACCGAACAGGATCTTATCGGCCGCCGTCTGGTCGGCCGCCAAGCGCTCGATCGAGAGCAGGCCGACCGTGACCAGCCGGCGGCTCTCCGGCCATGCGATCGAAGGATCGTCGAGCCTGTCGCCCGCCTCGGCGACCTGGACTTTCCACTCGAATTCGACCGGCGCTGTGGCCATGCGCCGCACGATCTCCTCGCGCAGGTAGTCCGGCCCCAGGGTCGTGCGCTTCGTCGCCGTCAGATAGTGCTCGCCCGCCTGTGGCACGAAGCGATGCCGCACGTGGGTCCGCCGCCCCGCGCCGTCGTCGAAGGTGACGGCGTTGACTCCGAAGAAGGCGGCGGTCGCGAAGCTCTCGGGCGGCGGCTTCTGCGTCGTGAGGAAGGTTTTTGCGGCGGGATGGCTCGCCAGATAGGTGTCGAGCGCCGTGGGTTTGGAGGCGCCGGCGCCGCTCGCCGCCAGCGCATGCATCAGCTCCGCGAACTCCTGCGCCGTGGCCGACGGGAAGCCGTTGAAGCTGTGCGCCACGATGTCGAGGTCGCGGCCTTCGCCGCCGGCATGGAAGCGCACCGCCATGCCGCGCGGATCGGCGTTGCCGTCGGTGTCGGCGATGTCGGGCAGGCCGGTGAAATCCGAGAAGCGCACCGTGATCGGCACCGACGGCAGGCAGAATACCGCCGCGTCGCTCAGCGTGCACGCCTCCTCGCTGGGGGTGAAGTGCCCCTCGAGCACGATGCCCTTGGCGTGGGCCGCCCGGGCACGATGCTTGCCGAACACCGCGCGCATCGTGCCCACGATGTCGCCGGCCAGTTGGTCGTCGGACTCCTTACTCATGTCGGAACCCTCCTGTGCCGAAACGATATCGTGTCGCGCTGCGGCCTGCGAGCTTTGAACGTTGCGTCTCTGACTTGTCATCTCGAGCGAAGCGAGGGATCTTTCCGGCCGCTTCAAAAGATTCCTCGCTGCGCTCGGAATGACCATGATGCTCGACTCATCGCTCAAGACCAAAATCATCGACGAGGTCGATCGCCGCTTCGACGATCAGACCAAGGTTCTGGCCGACCTCGTCAAGATCCCCTCGACGCGATTCCGCGAAGCGCCGGCGCAGGACATGATGGCCCGCCTGTTCAAGGAGGACGGGCTGTCGGTCGATCGCTGGCAGATCAAGGTCGACGACCTGAAGCATCTGCCCGGCTACTCGCCGCATTCGCTGGACTACGACGACGCTTGGAACGTGGTCGGCGCCTGGCGGCCGAGCTCGCCGAACGGCCGTTCCCTGATCCTGAACGGCCACATCGACGTCGTGCCCGAGGGCCCGCACGACATGTGGACGCGCCCGCCGTTCGAGCCGGCGATCAAGGACGGTTTCATGTACGGCCGCGGCGCCGGCGACATGAAGGCCGGCCTGATCCTGAACCTGTTCGCCCTGCGTGCGCTCACGGCGCTGGGCTACAAGCCCGCAGCCGACGTCTACCAGCAGTCGGTGGTCGAGGAGGAGTGCACCGGCAACGGGGCGCTCGCCTGCCTGCAACGCGGCTATCGCGCCGACGCGGCCCTGATCCCCGAGCCGTCGGGCGGGACGGTGACGGTGGCCCAGGTCGGCGTCATGTGGTTCCAGGTCAAGGTCACCGGCCATCCGGTCCACGTCTACAAGGCCGATGCCGGCTCCAACGCGATCGAATCGGCGTTCCGCCTCATCCAGACGCTGCGTGCGCTCGAGCAGACGTGGAACGACAAGAAGGTGCACGACAAGCACTTCTGCGACCATCACCACCCGGTGAACTTCAACGTCGGCAAGATCGCCGGCGGCGACTGGGCGAGCTCGGTGCCGGCCTGGTGCACCTTCGACATGCGGGTCGGCGTGCTCCCGTCGCAGACGCTCAAGGAGGCGCGACAGGAGATCGAGCACGTGATCCGCACCGCCGCCACCAACGACCCGTTCCTCGGCAACAACCTGCCGACGGTGACCTGGGAAGGCTTCCAAGCCGAGCCCTTCGTGCTCAAAGGCCACGAGCAGGTGAGGAGCGTGCTGGCCGAGGCGCACAGGACGGTATTCGGCGGCGAGCTCCCCGATCGCACCTCGACCGGCACCACCGACGCCCGCTTCTTCGGCCTCTATGCCGGGCTGCCGGCGCTGGTCTACGGCCCGCAGTCCGACGACATCCACGGCTTCGACGAGCGGGTGAACCTCGAGTCGGTCCGCAAGATCACGCAAGCCACCGCGCTCTTCATCGCTGAATGGTGCGGCCTGCAGAAGGCTTAGCGCTGGGCGCGCGCGCGAGGCCAATCACGCGTCAGATCCAGACGTCGTTCTCGGCCGTGCGTTCACCCCCTTCGTGGCCCGTGTTCAGCGTGCCGCGCGGCTCGATCAGTAGCATCCTGACCTCGCTTTCGGCACAGGGCTTGTGCTCGGTACCCTTGGGCACGACGAACATCTCGCCTGGCCCCAGAACGACGGATCGGTCCCTGAAATCGATGCGCAGCGTCCCGTCGAGGACAATGAAGGCCTCGTCGGTTTCGGGGTGGTCGTGCCAGATGAAGTCGCCTTCGATCCGCACGACCTTGAACTGGTAGTCGTTCAGCTCGGCGACCACTCTCGGCGCCCATTGCTCCGAAAGAAGGTCGAGCTTCCTGTTGAAGTTGATCACCTCGTTACGCTTCAGCGATTCGGTAGCCATGCGGCCGCTCCCTGTGGTTTACGAGATCTAAACCATAGTCGATGACAGAGGGTGGTCTTGAACGTTCGTGCCGGCCCTATCGCAGCCGCCGCACCGACGCGAACAGGCCCAGCGCGACGCCCCCCAGCACCACCGCGATGCCCACAAGCCGCAAACCGCCCACCGGCTCGCCGACCAGCCAGGCCGCGAAGCCCAGCGCCACGCACGGCACCAGCAGCGAGATCGGCCCGACCTTGGCGGCGGGATAGGTGCGCAAGAGATTGCCCCACAACAGGTAGCCCAGCCACATCACGGGAACGACTGTGTAGAACAGCACGAACCATCCCTTGGTTGTGGGCGCGAGGAGCGGCTTCAGCAATGCCGCCGGCCCGTCGACCACCAGGGCCGCCAGCGCAAACGGCAGCGGCGGGATCAGGTTGGCCCATGCGGTGACCGCGAACATCGACACGCCGCGCGCCGAGCGGAAGAACAGGTTGCCGGCCGCCCAGGTCAGCGCCGACATCAGCGCCAGCCCGACCGCGCCGACGCTCGCCGTGCCCTCGACCGAGCGGCCGATCAGCACCACGCCGACTGCCGCGACCGTGAGCCCCAGCCATTGCCCCGCCGTCGCGTGCTCGCGCAGGAACAGCGCCGCCAGCACGACGGTGAGCGGCCCCTGCAGCTGGACCAGCACGGACGTCAGGCCCGGCGGCAGGCCGGCCTGCATGGCGAAGAACAGGAAGACAAATTGGCCGCCGAACATCAGCCCGCCGATACCCGCGAGCGTGCCCCAGGAGATCGCGGGCTTCGCCACCACCAGCACGGGCAGCGCCGCCAAGAGGAAGCGCCAGGTCGAGAAGGTGAAGGGGGTGAACTCGTCGAGGCCGAAGCGGATGATCGTGAAGTTCAGTCCCCACATCGCCACGATCAGCAGCGCGGCGAGCGTGTCGAGGGGCTTCAAACGATCACAGCCACACCCACGGCCGCGACTCCTTGTCCGTCGCCTGCCAGGCCAGGATCTCGGCGCGGTGGCTCATGGTCTGGGCGATGTCGTCGAGGCCTGCCAGCAGCGCGTGCTGGCGCCGCGCGTCGATCTTGAACGGGATCACCCGGCCGGTCGGCGACACGACCTCGCATTTCTCGAGGTCGACCGTGACGCGCGCATTGCCTGGCGAGGCTCGCATCTCGTCGGCAAGCTTCTCGACCTCCTCGATTGGCAAGGCCACGGGCAGCAGCCCGTTGTGGAAGCAGTTGTTGTAAAAGATGTCGCCGTAGGACGGGGCGATGACGGCCTTCACGCCCATGCCGGCCAGCGCCCACACCGCCCCCTCGCGCGACGAGCCGCAGCCGAAATTCTCCTTCGACAGGATGATCGGCGCGCCGCGATATGGCTCCTGGTTGAACACGCAGTCGGGGTTCTCGCTGCCGTCCGGCTTGAAGCGGATCTGCTCGAAGCAGTACGGCCCCAAGCCTTGCCGGCCGGTGTTGCTGACCAGCCGCTCTATCCGGATGACCAGGTCGGTGTCGACGTTCTGCCGCATCAGGGGAGCCGCGACGCCGGTGACCTTGGTGAACTTTTCCATCGTCTTCTCCTTCTTGCGGACCGCGCGCGTCTCGCGCGCCTCATGAGCGCGAGGGATCCTACGGCTTCGCTCAGGACAGGCGCGCGCGGTCCATCAGAATTTCCTCACATCGGCGATCGCGCCCTGGATGGCAGCCGCGGCCGCCATCGCCGGGCTCGCCAGGTGCGTGCGGGCGCCGGGGCCTTGGCGGCCCACGAAGTTGCGGTTCGACGTCGACACGCTGCGCTGCCCCGGCCCGACGCGCTCGCCGTTGCTCGCGATGCACATCGAGCAACCCGGTTCGCGCCATTCGAAGCCGGCCTCGCGGAAGACGCGGTCG
>JAFAKN010000377.1 GCA_019235415.1 Alphaproteobacteria bacterium | reverse complement strand
GGCTCGCTCAGCATCTCGCGCAGCGTGGTCTTGCCGGTGCCATGGGTCATGAGCTGCGTCAGCCCGCGCGAGGCGTTGGTCTTGACCTCGCCGAGCGGCACGTCGAGGGGAACGGTGGAAAAATCGAGCCCGCTCAAGAAGCCCAGCCGGCCCAGCCGGTATTCCAGGTTGCCGGCGATGCTCGCATCGGCGCGCGCCTTCCTGTCCTTCGCCTCGGCCATCGTCTCGCCGAGCACGATGCCGACCGAGAACATCACCTTGCACTGGTCCGGGTTGCGGCCGTGCCGCGCCATGCGGGCCCGCACGTCGTCGCGATAGGCCTTGGCCTGCGCCGGGCCGCGCGCCACCGCGACGATGGTGTCGGCGTGCTTGGCGGCGAACTCGCGGCCGGCCGGCGACAGGCCGGCCTGGCAGATCACCGGCCGGCCCTGCGGCCCGGGCGGCAGGTTCAATGGCCCGCGCGACTTGAAATACTTGCCGGCGAAGTCGATGGGATGGACCTTGCTCGCGTCGGCATACATGCCCGTTTCGGGATCGGCGACCACGGCGCCCGGCTCCCACGACTGCCACAGCGCGTCGACCACGCGGATCCACTCGTCGGCGATCTCGTAGCGCAGGTCGTGCTCGTGATGGCGCTCGAGGCCGAAGTTCTGCGCCGTGCGGTCGTTGTGCGCGGTCACCAGGTTCAGCCCGACGCGGCCGCGCGTCAGGTGATCGAGCGTCGCCCCGAGCCGCGCCGCGAGATAGGGCGGATAGAAGCCGGTGGTCATGGTGGCGACGATGCCGAGATGCTGCGAGCCATAGGCCAGCAGCGGCACCAGCGGGATCGGGTCGTGCTTGGGGACGGCGAAGGCGTTGTGCAGGTACCATTCCGACGAGCCCTTATAGCCGTCGGGCACGAACGAGCCGTCCTCGATCATCACGTAGTCGAAGCAGGCCCGCTCCAGCGCCCGCACCAGGTCGATGTAGAGGTCGGGCAGCATGTAGTCCTGGGCGATGGTGCCCGACCACGGCTGGTTCCAGGCATGCACCGAATAGCCCCGACCGACGAACCAGCCCATGTGAAACATCGCTCGCCCCCTGCCCGCGCAACGAGGCACGGAGCATGCCATGTTTGGCGGCGCAATCCCGGCTTTGCGGCGCCGAGGCCACGCGACGATAATGCGCCAACGAAACGGCCGAACGGCCATCAGGCGAGGAGGAAGCCATGAGCACGTCGATTGCCGATGAACGCCGCCTGCTCGCGGCCGAGGAATACGAGCCGGTGGCGCGCAGCCATCATCCCGCCCTGGCGAGCCTGACGCGCGAGGAGCTGCTGGACCTCGTGCGCTGGCTGCGCGAGCAACGCGGCAAGCATCGCCGCCACGTCGAGCGGCACCGCCGTGCCGCGCGCGGCAAGGCCGAACCGGGCACGCCCGCAGCCGCGCCGGCCGGCGAGCGCGGGATGGCAGCGAAGAAGCAGGTGTTCGCCCGGGCGCTGAAGCGGGTCAATGCGCGCCTCGATGGCCTGCTGGCGGCCGAGAAGCGCGCGGCCATGCGCGCCGGCCACGAAGCCGCGCTGGCGCGCAAGCGCCGGCAGCCGCGCCATCATCCGTCGAGCGGCGACAACAGACCCGCCGGGCCGTCGTCGATCGAGAACCCGAAGGGCGCCGACATCGTGCAAGGCTCGGTGATCGGCAGCATCTCGGAAGCCAACCGCGAGGCGCAGGCGCGCCGCGATAACCGCGAGAGCTGAGCTGGCGCAAGAGCTGAGCTGGCGCGAGAGCCAGCGCCCGCGTCAGGCCGGCCCGCGCCCTCGCCCTTCTTCAGGGAACGGAGGGAAAGCTCACGATCGTGGCCGAGGCGCAGCCATAGCCTTGCCAAGTGTAGGTCTGGCTGGTGCCCTTCGACACGGTCCATTCGACGACGCAGTCCTCGCGGGCGAGAGTCGGCGAGGTGCCGCGCATCGGCCGCCGCGCCGTGCAGGCCGGGTCGGCATAGGAGGCATCCCAACGCCATTGCAGGATCTTGACCTGCTCGCCGACCAGATAGCTGCGGTCGGGGATGCGGCCCATGGCGGCCAGCAGCTGTCGCTCGCTGGCGCCGGTCATCCCGCGCAACCTCGTGTCGAGCTGCGCATAGCTCCGGTCTTCGGTCTGGTCGCAGGACAGAAGCGGAAGAAGAAGCAGGCTCGCGAGGAGACGGCGCATCGAGACACGCATAGGACCTCCCGAAACAAGCCGTGCAACGGTGCGCCCAGGCGCGGCGCCCGTCAACGAGCACTCATTGCTGGGAGCGCCCCACTCCAGTGGCGCTCATCGGAGCGCGGACCTCCTGGTCCGCTCATGATCATGATGCGGACCAGGAGGTCCGCGCTCCACATGAGCATGAGGCGCCACTGGAGTGGCGCGCTCCCAGCGACGACCGTTTGCGATCATCCGGCCCGTCCCCTATAGCTCCCCGCCCTCACCCGGAAAGCCCATGACGCTCGCTCCCATCCCGACGCCGTTCGACCCGACTCGCTACAGCTCGGCCGCGGCGCACTACGAACAGGGCCGCGTGCCCTACGCGCCGGCGCTGATCGCCCGCGTCGCCGAGGTCACCGGCCTTGGCCCAAATCACCGCGTGCTCGATCTCGGCTGCGGCCCGGGCCCGCTCGCCCGCCGCTTCGCGCCATTCGTCCGCGAGGTGCTGGCGATCGATCCCAACCCCGAGATGCTGGCTGAGGCCCGCACGCTCGCCGGCCAGGCGCAAAACATCCGCTTTCTCGCCGGCAGCTCCTATGACCTCGACCCCGCACTCGGTCCTTTCCGCCTGGTTGTCATGGGCCGCTCGTTCCACTGGATGGACCGGGTCGACACGCTCAGGCGGCTCGACCGCATGATCGAGCCCGAAGGCGCGGTGGCGTCGTTCCACGATTCCGCGCCGGCGGTTCCGGCCAATGCCTGGCGCAAGACCTGGAACGACATCCGCGCGCGCTACGAACCCAAGCTCGGCCCC
>JAFAKN010000271.1 GCA_019235415.1 Alphaproteobacteria bacterium | reverse complement strand
GTCGGCGACAAGGCTGCGCGCTTTTTCGTATAGGGCATGACCGGCGTCGCTGGGCGCCAGCCGACGCGTCGTACGGTCGATCAAGCGCTGCCCGACGCGCGCCTCGAGCGAAGCGAGCGCGCGCGTCACCGCCGGCGGCGAGCGCCGTAGGCGACGTGCAGCCCGGGCCAAGCCGCCCTCCTCGACAATGCGCACGAAGATCGCCAGCTCGTCCAGCCTGTCCAAGCAATTATTCCTGATCTGGAAAGAATGAATTCTAACCCCGCCGGATTTCGACGGCAATTAACGCCGCCTATCTTCCGGGCAGCAGAAGGAGCCGTTACATGCTGACCGGAAGCTGTCTGTGCGGCGCGGTAGCCTACGCCGTCGACGCCCCTCTCGAGCGAATCGCCCATTGCCATTGCCGGACCTGCCGCAAGGCGCACGGCGCGGCCTTCTCGTCCGTCACGGCGGTGCCGCGCGAAAAATTCCGCTGGACGCGCGGCGAGGACGTGCTGGCGGCGTGGCAATCCTCGCCCGGCAAGTTCCGCCGCTTCTGCAGTCGTTGCGGCTCGCACGTCATGGCGGAGCGCACCGCGCAGCCGGTCGTCCTCCTGCGGCTCGGTTGCCTGGACACGATGGCCGAGCCGCCGCAGCAGCTGCACATCTGGCGGTCCGACGCGGCCTCCTGGTACGACCCCAAGGTCCAATGGCCGGAGAAACCGGAGGGACTGGCATGAGCCCGCAAGACGCACCGGCGTTCCTGCCGTTCCACGCCGACGAGCAGGCCGCGCAAGCGCTGGCCGGCGTCGCTGCCGGACGAGCCGCGATCCGCCCCTTCATGCCCGAGCAGCACCGGACGTTCTTCGCCGGCCTCGGCTACCTCTTCACGGCGACGCTGGACGACGGCGGATGGCCGATGGGCTCGATGTTGTGGGGCGCGCCGGGCTTCATCGGCTCGCCTGATGCCGCGACTCTGCACATCCACGCCCGGCCCCATGACGATGATCCGGCGGGCGGTGGTTTCGCGGTGGGTCGCGAGATCGGCCTGCTGGGCCTCGACCTCACCAATCGCCGGCGCAATCGCGCCAACGGGCGCATCGCATCGACGCGCGACGGCATCACGGTCTCCATTGCGCAGAGCTTCGGCAACTGCGCTCAGTACATCCAGACGCGCACGCCGCGACCGCGCCCCGCGCAGCCGACCGCCGTCGAGCCTCTCGCGGCCCTGCCCCTCGCGACCCTGCCCCTCGCGACTCTGCCTCTCGCGACTCTGCCCCTCGCGACTCTGGACGCCGCCGCCCGCGCCTTGATCGCCGGCAGCGACACGTTCTTCGTTGCCAGCCGCTCGCGCGAAAGCGTCGGCGCGATGGGCGGGCCGGACATGTCGCATCGCGGCGGGCGACCCGGCTTCGTCGCGTTGCAGGGCGACACGCTGGTGATCCCCGACTTCCGCGGCAACCGCTACTTCAACACGCTGGGCAATCTTTTGGGCGAGCCGCGCGCCGGCCTGCTGTTCGTCGACTTCGCAACCGGCGACCTCCTGCAGCTGCAGGGCCGCACCGTCATCGACTGGCACCCGGCGAGCGGACCGGCGAAGGCCGAGCGGCTGTGGCGGGTCGAGATCGAGCGCGGCTGGCGACGACGCGGCGCCTTGCCGTTCAGCTGGACGTTCGACGGCTTCGCGCCCACCACGCTGGCCACGGGAGTATGGTAGGCGAACCCGTCAGCCCTTGGCGGCGTCGGGACGGATGATGCGGGCTAGCTTGATCAGGCCCGCGATGATGACCTCGCCGATCACGTACTTGCCGACGCGCGGCAGGCGCTGGAAGCGCGGCAGGCCGATGTCGAGGGAATGCCAGGGCTGCGCCGACGCCATCCAGATCGCGACCCTGGGGGTGAAGTCGGACGCGTCGTCGAGGCTGCCCACCTTGAGCCCGATTCGGTCGGGCCGGTTCTCGGTGTAGGAAAGCAGCGGCGTGCCGCAGGCCGGACAGAACTCGCGTGCCACGCGCCGGCCGGATTCCGCCTCCGTCCAGTAGGTCGCGATGTTGCCGGACATGACCTTGAGGTCGCGGCGCGACGCGACCAGGACATGCGCCGGCCCGCCGCCCGATATGTACTGGCAATCCCGGCAATAGCAGTTGACCCCCATCCGCGGCTTGCCCGCGAGCTCGTAGCGCACCGCCCCGCACAGGCAGCCCCCGCGCCTTGTTTCCATGTCCTTGCCCCGTCAGCTCCTCTCCGATTGACGTAGCCGAGATACCATGGCCTGCAAGGCGAGAACGTAGGAATCGACACCGAACCCGGCGATCATTCCCACCGCCGCCCCGGTCGTCACCGAGCCGTAGCCGCGCTTTTCAATGTTGGTCATGTGGATCTCGATCGCCGGCGCGCGGATCGACTTCAGGCAGTCGCGCAGGGCATGCCCGGCATGCAGGAAGCCTGCCGGATTGAACAGAATGCCGTCGACGTTGACACGGTCCGCCTTGTAGATCGCCGAAACCGCCTCGCCTTCGGTGTTGGTGTAGAGGATGTCGAGCACCACATCGAGGCTGCGGGCCTGGCGGCGCAGCAGGGCATCGAGCTCCTTGGCCGTCGTCGTTCCGTACAGTTCGGGCTGGCGGCGGCCGAGATACTCCATGTTGGCGCCTTGGATCAGCAGAAGCTTCATCGACACTCCCACCCAAGCTGGGCCGCGCAAGCCCGGATGGCGTCCCGCCTCCCGCCACCGATGCAGGCCGAACTCTATGACAATTTCGCTTT
>JAFAKN010000158.1 GCA_019235415.1 Alphaproteobacteria bacterium | reverse complement strand
TCCGCGCCGCGGGCACCATCGAGCAGGACGCCAAGTCGGCGCTGATCGTGGTCGACGTTCAGAACTGCTTCGTCGACGGCGGCACCGTGCCGGTGAAAGGCGGCGCTGTTCGTGACCCGCCTGGCGACTGACTTCTGCGTCGCCTGGACGGCGCTCGACGCGCGCAAGCTCGGCTTCGACGTCTGCGTGATCGAGGACGCCACCCGCGCCATCGACCTCAACGGCTCCCTGGCGGCGGCGTGGAAGGAGATGGCCGACGCCGGCGTGAAGCGCATCACGGCGAGCGACATCGCCTGAAATCAGTCGTTGCGGATCTCGTAGCGCAGCCAGATCGCGCCGCCCTCGACCACCTGGCAAGACCTCAGCGTCATGGCCGCGAGCGGCGCGCGCACGCCGGCCTCGGCCGGTGTCGAGTCGAAGATGCTGGGGGCGCCCTTGGCGCCGTCGACGGCGGGCTGGATCGCGAGGCTGAGCTCGTCGACCAGGCCGGCGCGCAGGAACGAGCCGTTGGAGCCGCCGCCGCCTTCGAGCAGCAGGCGCTTGACGCCGAGCTCGCGGTTCAAGAGCTCGAGCGCCAGCGCGAGGTCGAGCTGCTGCTGCTGGCCGGCGAAGACATAGGAAATGCCCTCGCTGCGCAGCCCGTCGAGATGGGCATCCGAGACCTGCTCGGTGAGCAGCACGACGATCGGATCGCCGCCGATGTCGCTGCGGCCCCAGGCGATCTTGCCCAGCGCATCGAGCACGACGCCGTACACGGGGGCGCCGCGCTTGGCGATCCAGTGCTCGCGCGGCCAGGCTTTGCTCGCCTGCGCCGGGTAGGACTCACGCTTGGAGAATTCCTTGCCGGTGACACGGCCCACCAGCCAGGCGTCGCCGGCTAGCTGGTCGTGCAGGCGCTCGAACAGGCCCGCGTCACGGTTGCCGGCCGGACGCCAGCGGCTGCCCAGGATGCGGCCGTCGACACTAGACACCATGTGGCAGATCACGTGCGGCTTGGGCATGCTCCCTCTCAGGTCAGTGCAGGATCACCTGAGTGGAATGCGTTGCGCCGACATGGTCGGTCAAGACCAGGGTGGCGCGGAACGGCGCCTCGGGAGGAGCAGGCTCCGCGTCGATCCGGAATTGCAGCGAGACGGTCGCGATGTGGCGCGCCGGCACCGGATTGTCGGCCGCGAAGGAACGCGTCTTGGGATCGCGCACGCCGATTGTCGTCTGGCGGACCGTCAATCCAAGAAGCTCGGCGCCAGCGATGCGGTAGCTGTGATCCGTGTTGTTGCTCGCTTCAATATGAATCTGCACCAAGAGACCTGGCTGCCCGTCGGGCAGCACCAACGGCTCCCAGAAGGACGGGTACATCGGCGCGCGATGCACCATGAGCCTGAGCGGGCGCCGCGGCCCGCCGCCCAGTCGTGTCCGGAGCGACCGCCACGCCTTGTTCAGCATAGAACTATTACTCCAATCGATGGTGCCAAACGTGGTTGGCGGTGCTGTCCGATAACATGCGCCATTTCATCGCAAAGCGGCGCGTTGCGGGCGTTTACCTGCCCTTCAGGTCGTTGCGGCGCGCTACCAGGTAGAGCACGGGCGACAGAGCGGCCACGATGCCCATGGCGGCGCCGAAGGCCTGGCCGATCACCCGCGTGCTGTCGGCACTCGCATGCGACGACGTGAGCGCAAGGTTGTGCAGCCAGAACCAGCCGCCCGCCAGCAGCAGCTCGACCACGATCAGGACGATCACCACGCGTGTACGCTTCGACATGCTCTATCCATCCTACACAACGATGGCGAAATCCCGGTTACCGGAACGGATGCCGCCAAGGTAAGGGCGACGATTGTCCTCCTCGCGCCGCCAGCGCATAAATACCGGTCGGCGCAACCACTGGACCACTAGCCCATCGGCGATGACGCTTTACGACCTCAAGCCGCGCTTCCAGCAGCTGCTGCGTCCGCTTGTGGGCCGCCTGGCCGAAGCAGGCGCCACGGCCAACCAGGTCACGCTGACGGCCGCCGGGCTTTCGATCGTGGTCGGCGCCTGGCTCAGCCTCCCTGGCCGCAGCGCCACGGCCTTCCTCCTGTTGCCGGCATGGCTGTTCGTGCGCATGGCGCTGAACGCCATTGACGGCATGCTGGCCCGCGAGTTCGGCCAGAAGAGCCGGCTGGGCGGTTATCTCAACGAACTCTGCGACGTCGTCTCGGACGCAGCCCTGCTGCTGCCGTTCGCTTTCGTCGCGCCTTTCGCACCCGCCGCCGTGTTCTGCGTGATCTTTTTCGCGACGCTCAGCGAATATGCCGGCGTAATGGGTCCCTTGATCGGCGCCTCGCGGCGCTATGATGGCCCGCTCGGCAAGAGCGACCGGGCGCTGGTGCTGGGCGCGCTGGGCCTGTGGATCGGGCTTGGCCTGCCGCTGCCGGCTTGGACCTTCTGGCTGATGCCCGTCCTCGCGGTCCTGCTGGCCGCCACGACCGTCAATCGCGTGTATCGTGGGCTGCAGGAGTCCTGACACTGCCTTCGTCGTTCCCCGTGCAGACCGCCCGTCCTGTCGAGGAGAGCCACTTCGCGACGCATGACGGCGTGGCGCTGTTCTATCGTCGCTGGCCCGCGATCTCCGCGCCGGTGCGCGGAGCCATCCTGCTGTTCCATCGCGGCCACGAGCACGGCGGACGATTGGCTCACCTGGTCGACGAGCTCGACTTGCCGAATTTCGAGCTCTACGCCTGGGATGCGCGCGGCCACGGCCAGTCGCCCGGCGAACGCGGCTACTCGCCGTCGTTCGCCGCCAGCGTGCGTGACGTCCAGACCTTCCTCGAGCATCTCCAGGCCGAACATGGAGTCGAGCCGGAGAGAACGGCCGTCATCGCCCAATCCGTCGGCGCCGTGCTGATCGCGACCTGGGCGCACGACTACGCCCCGAAGGTCCGCGCCCTGGTGCTGGCATCACCTGCCTTCCGGGTGCGGCTGTACGTGCCCTTCGCGCGGCCCGGCTTGCGCCTGCTGCACCGGCTAAAAGGCCAGTTCTTCGTGCAGTCCTATGTGAAGTCCAGGCTCCTGACGCACGACCCCGAGCGCCGCCGGTCGTTCGATGCCGATCCGCTGATAACGCGCGCCATTTCGGTCAACATCCTCCTGGAGATGCACGATGCCGCACGGCGCGTCGTGAAGGACGCGCGGGCCATCACCATTCCGACCCAGCTGCTGATCTCCGGCGCCGACTTCGTGGTCGACCAGGTGCCGCAGCACGATTTCTTCGTCAACCTCGGCGCACCGACCAAGGAACGCCACGTCTTCCCCGGCTTCTTCCACGACACCCTTGGCGAGGCCGGTCGCGCGATGCCGCTCGCCAACGCGCGGCGGTTCCTCCTCGAGCGCTTCGATGCCACGCTCGACCGGCCGGACCTTTTGGAGGCCCACCGCTTCGGCTACACGCGCGACGAGGCTGATCGACTGGCCTCGCCGCTGCCTGCGTTCTCGGCGCGCGGCCTCTACTGGACGGGCTACCGCGCCAATCTGCGCCTGGCGGGATTTCTGTCCAAGGGCATCGCGCTCGGCCACAAGACCGGCTTCGATTCCGGCTCGACGCTCGACTACGTCTATCGCGACCAGGCCGAGGGGCTGGGCCGGCTCGGCCGCGTCATCGACCGCGCCTATCTCGACGCCATCGGCTGGCGCGGCATTCGCCAGCGCAAGGTTCACGTCGAGGAGCTGATCCAGGCTGCGTTGCAGCGCCTCGCTGCGGCGGGGGAGCCGCGCCGCATCCTCGACATCGCCGCCGGCCACGGCCGCTACGTCCTGGAGGCGCTGGCGGACGGCGAGCAGCAGCCGGAGCAGATCGTTCTGCGCGACTACGCGCAGATCAACGTCGAGGCCGGCCAGCGGCTGATTGCCGACAAGCGCCTCAGCGGCATCGCTCGCTTCGAGAAGGCCGACGCCTTCGATCCCGACGCCATCGCCGCCGCCGAGCCTCGGCCGACCCTCGGCATCGTGTCGGGGCTGTACGAGCTCTTCCCCGACAATGCGATGGTGCGCCGCTCGCTCGACGGCCTGGCACGCGCGATCGCGCCCGGGGGCTACCTGGTCTACACCGGACAGCCGTGGCATCCGCAGCTCGAGATGATCGCCCGCGCGCTCACCTCGCACCGCGGCGGCGAGGCCTGGGTCATGCGCCGCCGCACACAGGCCGAGATGGACCAGCTGGTCGCCGCGGCCGGCTTCCGCAAGCTTGTGCAGCGCATCGACGAATGGGGCATTTTCAGCGTTTCGTTGGCCGTCCGCGAGGAGCGCGCTGTTGGGTGACGCCATGACGTCGCTGACTACCACCGTGCACGCCGAGCCGAAGCTGTGGCGGCGCGCGACCTTGTGGCTCGCGGGGCTGGGCGCGTTCTTCTACGTCGGCTATCCGCTCACCAACTGGCTGGCGAGCCTGCGAAGCGAGGTTCCTGTCGTGGTGTTCGGCTGGGAACGCGCCGTTCCGTTCCTCGCCTGGACCATCGTTCCCTATTGGACCACCAACCTCTTCTTCATCCTCTCGCTCTATCTCTGCCGCACGCGCCGTGAGCTCGACA
>JAFAKN010000141.1 GCA_019235415.1 Alphaproteobacteria bacterium | reverse complement strand
GGTGATGAAATTGGCCTCGTCCGAGGCCAGGAACAGCGCAGCGTTGGCGACGTCCCAGCCGGTGCCCATCTTGCCGCGCAGCGGCACCTTGGAATCGCGCTCGGCCTCGACCTCGGCGCGGCTCTTCTTGAACTCGCGGGCGCGGGTGTCGACCGCCATCGGCGTGTTCATCAGCCCCGGCAGGATCACGTTGGCGCGGATGCCGTACTTGGCGTTCTGGTAGGCGAGCTGCTCGGTGAAGGCGATCATCGCCGTCTTGGTCGCCTTGTAGGCGACGTAGGGATAGGTGGTGATGGCGGCCATCGAGGAGATGTTGACGATGGCGCCGCTCTTCTGCTGGCGCATGATCGGCAGCACTGCCTTGCAGGCCAGGATGCAGCTCTTGAGGTTGATCGCCACGCAGCGGTCGAACGCCTCCTCCGTGATGTCCAAAAGCTCGGCATCGCCGCCCGAGATCGAGACGCCGACATTGTTGTGCAGGATGTCGATGCGGCCCCAGCGCTTGTGCGCATCGCCGACCATGGCTTCGATGTCGGCCTGCTTGGTGACGTCGGCCTGGAAGGCCTCGGCGGTGCCCTGACCCTCGCGGATCATCGCCGCCGTCTCTTGCGCGCTCGCCAGGTTGCGGTCGACGCACAGCACTTTGGCGCCTTCGCGGCCGAAGGTCAGCGCCGTGGCGCGGCCGTTGCCGATGCCTTCGCCGGGGCTCTGGCCGGCGCCGACGACGATGGCGACGCGGTCTTTCAGACGCATGGTTCCTCTCCTTGGCTTTCCCCCTCCGGCCTTTCAGGCCACCTCCCCCGTCAGACGGGGGAGGCCGGGAGGGGGTACTGCTGCAGCACTTCCTTGTAGTACGGCTCGTTGTCGATCTTCATCGTGGCGAGCACGCGAACCACGGCGCAGTAGAAGGCGATGGTCAGCACCAGGTCGACCATGTGCTCGTTGGTAAGATGCTGCTTGATCTCGGCGAAGGTGGCGTCGGACATGCCGATGTCGCGCCCCATCTCGCGCGCCCCCTTGAGGATCGCCTTGACGAGCGGCTCGAGCTTGGACGGCTTGCCCTCGGTCTCGGCCATCATGCCGGCGATGTCCTCGTCGGTGACGCCGAAATCCTTGCCGATCCTGACGTGGTGGGTGAACTCGTACTCCGAGCGCTCCATCCAGCCGACCTGCAGGATGGCGAGCTCGCGCAGGCGCGGGTCGAGGGTGCTCTTGAAGCGGATGAAGCCGCCGACGCCGTTGAACGCCTTGGCCATCTCCGGCGAGTTCACCAGGAGCTTGTGCAGGTTGGTGTTGCGCTTCAGCATGTCGCGGTACTGCGGCGCGACCTGGTCGGCTTCGAGGTAGGGCAGGCGGGCCATTGTCTCTCCTTTCATTGGAGCGCGGACCTCCTGGTCCGCTTCATGTCGGCGCATTCACATGCGCCTGAGGCGGACCGGCAGGTCCGCGGTCCTTTAGAAAGTCTCCGAATCGCGTTCCGGTCCCTGCAGGGTGACCCCGCCGTCGACCACCAGCACCTGGCCGGTGATATAGCGGGCGTGGGCGCTCATCAGGAAGCGCACGGCGTGGCCGATGTCCCAGCCGGTGCCCTCGATCTTGAGCACCGAGGCCTTGGCGCGCTGGCTGCGGGCCGCCTCGCTCATGCCGTTGCCGCGGGCGTAGACCATCGGCGTGTAGACCGGCCCGGGACAGATGCAGTTGACCCGGATGTGGTCTTTGCCGTGATCGACGGCCATGGCCTGCGTGAGCCCGATCACGGCGGCTTTCGACGTGGAGTACGTGGTAAGCCCCCGCGGCCGGAGCGCGGAGATCGACGAGATGTTGACGATCGAGCCGCCCTTGGCGGTCTTGATCATGGCCGGGACGGCGTGCTTGGACAGCAGGAACATCGTCTCGACGTTGACCTGCATGACGCGGCGGAACTCGTCCGGCTTCTCGTCGACCACGCTGCCGCGGCTGCCGATGCCGACATTGTTGTCTAAAAAGTCGAGCCGGCCCCAGCGGTCGACGGCGGCGTCGACCAGCCGCTTGCAATCGGCCTCCTTGGTGACGTCGCCCGCGTGACAGACCGCGGTGCCGCCCTCGGCCTTGATCATCTCGACCGTGCGCTCGGCGAGCTTCTGGTTGAGATCGGCGACCACGACCTTGGTGCCGGCGCGGGCCAGCAGGATCGCCGCGGCCCGCCCGTTGCCGATGCCGTCACCGGCGGCACCGCCGCCTGAGACGATCGCGACCTTGCCGGCCAGGCCGGCGTCTTCCTCCGGTCCCTTCATGGCTCCCCCTTTTCGCGGCACCTACGGTGTCATCCCGAGGGCGAAGCCCGAGGGACCTTCAGGGCAACAGGAAAGGTCCCTCGCTGCGCTCGGGATGACAGGATTCGCGTTGCACCCGTTTGGCGTCATTGCACGTCCCAGTCGATCGCGAAGGCATCGCCACGTCGTTTGACGTAGCCGGCGTTCGGGCCGGCGAAATGGGCCGGGCAGAGCAGCGCGTTGCTCTCGACGCAATCCTCGAGGAGCTGCCGGCGGCTCTTGGCCGACATCTCCTGGTTCCAGCAGAACTGGCTCGACCAATCGGGGTGATAGACTTGGATCGGGTGGTGCATGATGTCGCCCGAGAAGCAGGCTTGGTGGCCGCCATCTCGAAGGTTGATCGCGATCGAGCCGGGCGTGTGGCCGGGATAGTCCTTGATCGTCAGCAAGGGATCCGGCTGGTGATCGACATCGATCATCACCGCCTTCCCTGCCTCGACCACGGGCAGCACCGAATCGTCGAACGCGCCGCCGTTGACCTCGGCCGCGCCGTGCGTCTTGCGTTCGTTCTCCCAGTGGGCGTACTCGCGCCTGGCGAACAGGTACCTCGCATTGGGGAAGGTCGGCACCCAGCGGCCGTTCTCCAATTTGGTGTTCCAGCCGACATGGTCGACATGCAGGTGCGTGCACATCACGAAGTCCACCGATTCGGCGGGGCAGCCACAAGCCTTCAGCCTTTCCAGGAACGGCGTGTCGAGATTGTTCCAGCCCGGATTGGCGCGCTGCTTGTGGTTGCCGAGGCAGGTGTCGATCAGGATGGTGTGGTGCTGCGTCTTCAGGATCCAGGTGTGGATGCTCATGACGAGCTTGTCGCCCTCGCCGGCGACGTGCCCGGGCTTCATCCAGCCCTTCTCGGCGTCGAACGCCTCCTGGTCGAAGCGCGGGAACATGCGCTTGGCGGCGAAGCCCGGGCCGTTGATCTCCTCGACCCGCTGCAGAGTGGCGTTGCCGATCTTGCGCATGGTCTTCCCCTAGAAGGTGACGACGCTGCGGATGGACTGGCCCTTGTGCATCAGGTCGAAGGCGTCGTTGATCTTCTCGACCGGCATGGTGTGGGTGATGAGCGAATCGATGTCGATCTTGCCCTGCATGTACCAGTCGACGATCTTCGGCACGTCGCGCCGGCCCTTGGCGCCGCCGAACGCGGTGCCCAGCCACTGCCGGCCGGTGACCAGCTGGAACGGCCGGGTGGAAATCTCCTGACCGGCGCCCGCCACGCCGATGATGACGGACTTGCCCCAGCCGCGATGGCAGCATTCCAGCGCCTGGCGCATCAGCTTGGTGTTGCCGACGCATTCGAAGCTGTAGTCGGCGCCGCCGTCGGTCAGCTCGACGAGGTGCGCCACCAGATCCTTGTCGCCGAGCGTCTGCGGGTTGACGAAGTGCGTCATGCCGAACTTGCGGCCGAGCGCCTCGCGCGCCGGGTTGAGGTCGACGCCCACGATCATGTTGGCGCCGACCATGCGCGCCCCCTGCACGACGTTCAGCCCGATGCCGCCCAGGCCGAAGACCACGACGTTGGCGCCGGGCTCGACCTTGGCGGTGTTGATCACCGCGCCGATGCCGGTGGTGACGCCGCAGCCGATGTAGCAGACCTTGTCGAACGGCGCGTCGGGCCGGATCTTCGCGACGGCGATCTCCGGCAGCACGGTGTGGTTCGAGAAAGTCGAGCAACCCATGTAGTGATGGATTTTCTTCCCGCCGATCGAGAAGCGCGACGTGCCGTCGGGCATCACGCCCTGGCCCTGGGTGCCGCGGATGGCGGTGCAGAGGTTGGTCTTGCCCGACAGGCAGGATTTGCAGGCGCGGCATTCGGGCGTGTAGAGCGGGATCACGTGATCGCCCTTCTTGAGCGACACGATGCCCGGGCCGACATCGACCACGACGCCCGCGCCCTCGTGGCCGAAGATCACCGGGAACAGGCCTTCCGGATCGCCGCCGGAACGCGTGAACTCGTCGGTGTGGCAGACGCCCGAGGCCTTGATCTCGACCAGCACCTCGCCGAATTTCGGCCCTTCGAGATCGACCGTCTCGATCTCGAGCGTCTTGCCGGCTTCGTAGCAGACCGCGGCCTTCGTCTTCACGCACGTCCCCTTCGCTGAAGGGCCGAAGCCTAGAGCAGAGACGCGGTCATCGTCTATGCTGCGCTCGTCATCGTGCGGAATTGGATCGCGGGCGCGAGCGCATGAGCAACCGACAGACCAGTCGACGTGAACGCTCGACTGCGACGGACTGCGTCACTTGTCGCTGGCTGGCCGCATGCCTCTTACGGTGGCTGGCGTCACGTCGGGGACGCGGCCACCCCACGTCGCTCGAAGGTAATTGGCGACGTCGGCGATCTCCTGGTCGGTCAGCAGGCCGGTGAAGCCGGGCATGTCCTGCAGGCGGGCGCCGTGCGGAAAGTCGCGCCACGGCAACCCCGTAATCAGCACCGTCAGCAAATTGGTCGGCTGCGGCAGGCGCAGCGCGGCGTTTGTCGTCATCGGCGGCGCGACGTTGGGCGTTCCTTCGCCCGCGAGGCCGTGGCAGCCGCCGCAGACGGCGACATAAAGCCGGTGGCCGTTGTCCTTCGTGCCGGCAGGAAGATCGGCGGCCGCGAACGCAGGCAACGGTGGCGGCGGGTCGCCGGCAAGGTAGGTCGCCATCGCCGCCGCGTCTTCGTCGGTCAGGTACTGCGTCGAGTGTTGGACCACGTCGTACATCGCAAACGCCATGACGCCCTGCGGTCCCATCCCAGAGCGCATGAAGTCGCCGAGCCGGTTCGGCGCAAAGCCGAGCCGGGCGAGGCCCTCGGGCGTGATGTCAGGCGCGTCGACGCCCTCGATGACGGCGCCTTGCAGATAGCGTGACGGGATCACGCCCATCGTGATGTCGCGTGGCGTGTGGCACTCCCCGCAATGGCCGAGGGCGTCGACGAGATAGCGGCCGCGGTTCCAGGCGGCGGATTTCTGTGCAACCGGCGACGGCACGTCGTGCGGCAGGTTGAGGAGATTCCAGAACGTCATGAACTGCCGGACATAGGGGAACGGCAGGCTGTCGCGCCGATTCTCCTGGCGCACGGGTTGACGGGTCAGGAGATAGGCATAGACCGCGTCGACGTCCTCCTCGGTCATCTGCCGGTAGGAGACATAGGGCATCGCCGGATAGAGATGCCGGCCGCCTTTGGCGACGCCGTCGCGGACGGCGCGCTGGAACTCGGCCCGCGTCCAGCCGCCGATGCCGGTCTCGGGGTCCGGCGTGATGTTGGTTGCGTAGAGCGTGCCGATCGGCATCTCGAACGGCCGTCCACCGGCCCACGGCGCGCCGCCCTCGGTCGTATGGCAGGCGACGCAATCGGCGGCGGCGGCGATGTAGCGGCCCTTCGGCGCGAGGTTGGCGATCTGCTTGGCCGTCAGCGGTGCCTCCACGGCGGCATCGACGACGCTGTGCTCGAAGGCGCCGAGGAAGACGACGAGCGCCGGGATGCCGGCGATGACGACGCAAAGCCCGGCCGCGAGGAGAACGATCCGCCACCGCCTAGGGAGGACCATCGCGTTCCTCCTACCCGACCACCAGGCCGGGAGTCGCGAGGATCACCGCTCGCACGGCCTCGTAGTAGCGGACGTAGCCGGTGCAGCGGCAGATGTGCGGCGCGAGCGCCGTCTCGATGATGCCTTCGACCTCGGAGCGGCGGATCGGCCGGCGCTTCAGCCGCTCGAGGAGCACCGCCGCGGCTGTGACGAAGCCGGGCGTGCAGTAGCCGCACTGGAACGCGAAGTGCTCGATGAAGGCCTGCTGGATCGGGGTCAGCGCCACGACGTTGCCCTGCCCGTCGCGCTCGGCGTGGCCCTCGATGGTGCGCACGCGTTTGCCGGCGAAGAATTGGGCACCGGTGATGCAGGTGCGGATCTCCCGCCAGCTGCCGTCGGGCTCCGCCAGCATCACCGTGCAAGCGTGGCAGATTCCCTGGCCGCACCCCACGCGCGAGCCGGTAAGGTTGAGATGCTCGTGCAGGAAGTCGAGCATCATCAGCGTCTCGGGGACCTCGATCGGCCCGATCGCCCGATCGTTGACGGTCAATGAGAGAGGCCGTTTCGCGAGGCTCACGACAGCACCTTCAGGACGCGCGCGGGCGTGATCGGGGTCTCGTAGAAGCGCGCGCCGATCGCGTGCGCGACGGCGTTGGCGATCGCCGGCACGACGGCGATCATCGTCACCTCCGCCATGCCCTTCGGCGGATCGCTGTCGGAGAGCGGCGCCAGCACCTCGGTCGATTGCGCCCACACCGCGACGTCGCGGCCGTGCGGCAGCCGGTAGCGGTTCCAATTCCAGGTTCCGTCTGCCGGGCCGCCTTCGTAGAGCGGCAGCTCCTCGTAGAGGGCGTGGCCGATGCCCATCGCGAGGCCGCCCTGGATCTGTCCGGAGACGAGTTCCGGCACGACCTCGCCGCCGCACTCGAGGATCGAGTGATGATTGGTCAGCTCGACCTTGCCTGTGGCCGTGTCGACCATCACCTCGGCAATCGTCGCCATGCCGGTGTAGTAGGTGACGACCGCGTTGTTGCGGGCCATCGATGGGAACTCGACGGCGCTGCGCTCCACGAAGTGGAATTCGCCGGACGTCATCAAGGCGCGCCGTTCGGCCGGCGCCCCCTGGCCGTACTGCACGGACAGCGCGTCGGCCGGCAGCATGATGGTGCCGGCTGTCGGCACGTCGAAGGTGGCCGACGCCCACTGCCAGCGGTTGAACACGTGCACGCTGACGCCGGTGATCAGTCCAAGCGCGTGCGCCGCCGCCGCCAACCGCTCGAGCGGCAGCGGCTCGAGGCCGCCGGCGGTAAGCGCACCGTCGACGAAGCGCGCGCCTCCCCGTTCGACCGCGAGCGGCCCCATCTGGCCGCCGCCAACGCCGCGCGACCACAGCGCCACCGCCGCCGGCCAGAGCGACAGGCGCAGCAACGCCTGTGCCGCCGTGCGCGTCGCGTGACCGACGAAATAGGCGCTGTTGGAGGCGCTCATCGGCGAGGCGAAGGACGGCGTCCAGCGCGGATTGGCGGCCAATTTGTCCTGCTCGCCTTGGGACATCGTGTACGGCTCTTCGTTCGAGAAGAGCGGCATCTCCGGCCATTCCGTGACGCCGAAGGTGCAATGGTCGGGAACGCGGCCGATCGCCTTGCCGACCATGACCGCCTGCGAGGTGGTCATTCCGGTGCCCATCTCGTTGCCGTTCTGACGCATCGACAGCCGGCCGGCCGGGTCGAGCGAGAGCGTGGTGATCGCCGCGTCGCCGCCACCTCCGTAGTCCTTCTGCACCTGGGCGAAGCCGACGCCATAACGCTTGCCCGGGTTGGCGCGCTCGAACGCGACTTTCTTCGCCGCGCGCTCGCGCCAGAGCGGGTGCTCGCGTGCCTTGACCAGCAACTCGTCATTGCGCAGCGCGCCACCGGGTATGGCGCCCTGAGTGTTCTTCATCCCTGTGCGGAAGAGGTTCTTTTGGCGCAATACGATCGGATCGATGGCAAGGAGTTGCGCGACCTCGTCGACCATCATCTCGGTCGCTGCCATCGTCTGCAATGTGCCGTAGCCGCGCGTCGAGCCGGCGTCGACGGCGCGCGAGGCATAGGCGGCAACGGAAAGGTCGCTCCTGGGGAAATAGTAGATCGACTGCGCCGCGGTCGTGCCGACGCTCGCAACGTCGGGCGAGAAGTTGCACCGGCCGCCGCCGTCCGTGCGGTTCTCGCACTTGAGGATGCGGAACGATCCGGTGGAGCGGTCGGCGACCAGGGTGTTCTTCATCCAGAAGGGATGCCGCTTCAGCCCCATGCGGAACTGCTCGAAACGGTCGTTGGCCAGCCGCACCGGTCGTCCCTCTGCGTACAGCGCCGCCATGATGGAAAAATAGGGGAAGATCGAGTGGTCCTTGGTGCCGTAGCCGACGGTGTAGCCGATCGAGAGGTCGAACTTGTCCAGGCGGTAGCGCGACTTGGCGAACATCACCGCGGTCGAGCAGGCGACTTCGTAGGGCGATTGGGTGGCGATCACGGCCCGCAACACGCCGGTAGCGGGATCGTACCAGGCGTTGCCGTTGTCGCCTTCCATCGCCGAGGCATCGATCGACTGGGAATGGTACTCGCGCGTCAGCACGAGAGCGTCTTCGCCCGCTGCCGCGATCTCCCGCTCGATCTCGCCGGCGGCCCACATGGCGCGGGCAGCGGGGTCGCCGTTCTCGTCGGCGGCAGGCCACACGACGTCGTCGCCCTTGAAACGGCCGAACACGGTCGTGCCGCCATCGAAGGGAGAATAGACGTCCGGGTCCGAAGAATGAGCGCCGCCGATCCGCACGAAGCGGGCAGCGCCATAGTGCGGCGGCGTGTTCAGCCCCGTCCGCGCGCCCCATCTCACGACGTTCGCGTCGAAGCGTACGCGTCGCTTGGCGGCGTCGAAGCGGGCGAAATCGTGATAGATCAGCAGCGCCACCGGCTGGCCGAGCAGCCGCGGCGTCTGCCCCTTCGGCACCATGAAGACGTCGCCGTAGAAGCCGGGCGGCGACCCGTTGCCTCCCTCGGGCGGAAAGAGGCCGTCCTTCACCAACTCGTCGCCGAGCACGAGGCGGTCGGGCTGGAGATCCTCGCCGAGCGACGAGAGATCGACACCTTCGAACGCATGATCGGCCCGGCCGGCATGGATGAAGAAGGCGTGGCTCTGCGCACTCGGCCATCCGGGCATGTCGACGGACCGGTAGTCGCGCGAGAAGCTCTTGTCGCCGGTCACCTTGGCCACGGCATCCATGCGGAAGCGGGCGCGGCCGTTCGGTCCGACCCAGGAGGGTCCTGTATCACGGGCGTCTTCGATCAGCGCCGCGTGCGCCGGACCGCCGAGCAGAGCGATCTGGAAGGCCGCGCCGGAAACAATGCCCGCCTGCAGAAGCCCGCGGCGAGAAATCCGCCTCCCCATCAGTTTCTCCCGTCCATTCGGTCGGATCGGCAACGCCGATGCGGTTGAACGCAGCGAGCCGCCGGAAGACCGAATGTGAACCCGCTTTAGTGCCCCCGGCCGGAGAATGCCCGCCCAATGTCCGAAGGTCGAGCGCGGATTGTGCGCCGTTGGCGGAGGGCGGGTGCAGCGGACGCTCAGCCGAGCCGAGCCAGGTCCTTCTTCGCTGCCCGATACTGCTCGATCAGTCGCCGGCAGAGTTCGGCGGCCAACGGGATGTCCTCGATGTTTCCGACGCCGTGACCGGCGGTATAGATGTCCTTCCAGCGCTTCTTGTTCTCCTGCGACGAGACGATCTTGCCGGGCAAGGTCGTGCGCAGCACGTCGAGGTCGATGCCGGCGGCTAAAAGGCTCGGCGTCAGCCAGTTGGCCGGAGCGCCGTCGATCGAGGCGGTGAGGAAGACATCGGTGGCGCGGGTCTTCAGGATCATGTCCTTGTGCGCGGCGGCCGCCATCGCCTCCCGGGTGGCGATGAAGCGCGTGCCGATATAGGCGAGGTCGGCGCCCATCGCCTCGGCCGCCAGCACGTCGCGGCCGGTGGTCTGGCCGCCTGCCAGGACGATGGCGAAATGATCGCCGAGCTGGCGCACCTCGTTCATCAGCGCGAAGGGGTTGATGGTTCCGGTATGGCCGCCGGCCCCGCCCGCGACCGCGATCACGCCGTCGACACCGGCCTCCAGCGCCTTCTCGGCGTGGCGCCGGTTGGCGATGTCGTGCAGCGCTACCGCACCCCAGCCGTGGATGCGCTTGATGGCATCGCCCGGCGCGCCCTTCGACGTCAGAACCACCGGCACCTGGTAATTCTCGACCAGCTCCAGGTCGCCGGGATAGCGCGGGTTCGACGGGTGCACGACGAGGTTCACCGCCCACGGCGCCGGCTGCTTGCCCTGGTCTTCCAGACGCTGGATGCCCGCCAGCATCTCGTCGAGCCAGGCCTGGAACTCTTCGCGGCTGCGTGTGCCGTGGGCCGGGAAGCTGCCCATGATGCCCTCGCTGCAGCAGGCGAGCGCCAGCGCCGGATTGGACACCAGGAACATCGGCGCGGCGATGGCCGGCATCGCCATGCGCTCCATCAGCTTGTGCACCTCGGCGCGCGGCATTCAGACGTCTCCTATCGCGGGCGCCGTCGACGTGACGCCGGCCTTGCGCAGGCGTTCGAGCTCGGCCTGGTCGTAGCCCAGCAGCTCGCGCAGCACTTCGTCGGTGTGCTGGCCGAGGTCGGGGGCAGGGCGTTCGATCGCAATGCCCTTGCCGTCGAGGCGATAAGGCAGGCCCTTCGCCAACCCGCCGCCGTCGTCGCGTACCAGGGTGACGCCGGCGAGGTCGCGATTGCGCAACAGATCGAGGCCGTCGTGGCAGGGCGCGGCGGCGATGCCGCGGGCAAGCAGGGCCACAACCGCGTCGTCGCGGCCATGGCCGGCGCAGAACGACGCGATGTCGGGATCGGGCTGCCCGAGAGTGACGGCGATCCAGCGGCCGTCGCGGCAGAGATAGGCATCCTGCTGCGCCACGCCTTCCGTTCGGTTGCCACGTGGCGCGAAAGGGCGGGACGGATCGAGCGAGGCCGCTAAAATCTCTTCCCCGAGGGTGAAGGACGCCACCTCGCGCTGAGAGAAATCGAGGAAAGCCCCGCGGCCGGTGCGCTGCGCTTCCATGACCGCGGCAATGACGATACCTGCGGCGAACAGCGACACGATCTGGTCGGGATAGTTCACATCCATGCCGGAGATGCGCGGCGCTTCGCCTTCGTAGCCGGTGAGCGCGGCGATGCCGCTGGTGGCGTCGAGGGTCGAGCCGAACGAGACGTTCATGCGCTCGGGTCCGCTGTCGCCTTGGCTGGAAATCGCAGCGAACACCAGCCGCGGGTTGATCGCCTTCAATGCCTCGTAGCCGAGGCCGGTGCGATCGAGCACGCCGCGCCGGAAATTCTCGACGACGACGTCGCAGTGCCGCGCCAGCTCGCGGATGACGCGTTGACCCTCCGGGTCCTTGAGGTTCAAGGCGAGGCCCCGCTTGTTGCGGTTGGTGAAGCGGAACGGCGGCGAGCGGTTCCACCAGCCGTCGGCGTCGTCCGGTTTGCCGACGACGCGGAACGGATCGAGGTAGGCGCCCGATTCGATCTTCAGCACGTCGGCCCCGAGATCGGCCAGCATGGCCGACGTGTTGGCGCCGGCGGTCAGCAGGCCGAAATCGAGCACACGCACGCCGGCAAGGGGACGGCTCATGCCGCGAGCTCTGCCGGAGTGGCGAGCGGCGGAGCCGGCCGCGGCGCGAAGGCGCGGCCGTTCCACTGCACCGGCAGTTGCGGCAACCGCAGCGTTCCCAGCGTCGGGTGAGCCATCTCGGCAAGGAAGGAACGGACCACGTACTGCTCCGTCTCGAGCAGCTCAGCTGGCGTGAAGACGGGGCCGAACGGCACGCCCTTG
>JAFAKN010000114.1 GCA_019235415.1 Alphaproteobacteria bacterium | reverse complement strand
GACGAAATCCCAGGCCAGGCGAAAGACGGCGGCGCGCGCTTCCGCCGTCGCCCCGTCGGCGCCGCTCAGCAGTTCGTCGAGGAGCGGCCGCAATTGCGCGTCGTCGAGCTGGGAGCGGCTCGGGGTGGTCAGCAGATTGTGGCTGCCGATCAAAGTGATGATCTCCGCCACGCGCGGCATCCAGACGGCAAGCATCGCGCGCATCGGGTCCAGCGCCGCGCCGTTCGGGAACCAGACGCCGTCGTCGCGCTCCCAGGCCTGCTCCAACGACAGCTCGACGGCATTGGCGGTAAGCCGCACGTAGCAGGCGAGCTCGCCCAGCATCTCGGTGGTCGTGGGCGAAGTGTCGCCCAAAAGCTCGGCCATGCGGGTGGCGAGGCCGTAGGCGAACTCGAGCTTGGTGAGCGCGCGGATGGTCGACTGGGTGGTCATGTTGATGTGGTAGCCGGTCGCCCGCATGTTGTTGTAGATCGCGACGTCGCCGTCGATGAACACGCGGTCCCAGGGCACCAGCACGTCGTCGAAGATGCAGAACGCATCCTGCTCGTCGAAGCGCGTCGACAACGGCCTGTCGAACGGATCGGCGTGCGGCGCCGAGGCCGAATCGCGGCAGAGGAATTTCAGCCCGGGCGTGTCGAGCGGAATGGCGAAAGCCAGCGCGTAGTCGGTAGCGCCCTCCGGGATCGGCTGCCCGGGATAGAAGGTCTGCTCATCGGCGAAGGGCGCAAGCGTGGCCAGCACCCGCGCGCCGCGCACGATTATGCCGTCGGCCGTCGCGCCGACCTTCCGCACGGTGACCTTATTGCCCAGGATCCGGCTGTCGGTCCGCTTGTCGATGGTCGGCTGGATGATGGTATGGGTGAGCGCGATGTCGGCGTCGGTCAGGCGGCGCTGGAATTTCACGAGATTCTCAGCGCCGCGTGCGTTGCGGCCGTCGGCGCCGGCCCACACGGCGGGCGCCGAGGCGAAGGCCGCGAACTTCATGTTCATGTAGTCGGGCGTGCGGCCCATGATGCCCATAGATCCCTCCGACAGGCGCACCAGGCCGGCATGGCGCTGCCACAGCGCCTCCTTGGAGCGCGGGATCATGTGACTGACGTTGGTGAGCGCGCCGCTCTCGGGGTGGACGAACAAGCAGTCGGCGGCATAGGCGTGCTGGCGATCGAATATCGCCGCCAGGCTCCTGGCCGCGCCAGCAAGCTTGGGATGCGAGGTGACGTCCTCGATCCGTTCGCCGTCGACCCAGATCTCCCGCCTGGTCCGGCGCAACCCTTCGAGAAACTGCGAACCCGTGCGCGCGCCCATGTTGCTTCCTCCCGCTATCTTGCGTCTGCCGCGGAAGGAGTATCATGCCGGGCGTCGCAGCGGCGGGTCGTGGGAGGGGTGTCTTGATCCATCGGCGTTCCTTGATCCGCACTGCGGCGGCGAACAGCCTCGCGATGCTCCCAGCTGCCGTCGATGCGCAATCACTCGCGTCGAGGCCGCTCAGGATCCTGGTGCCGGCCGCAGCCGGCGGCGGCACCGACCTGGTGGCGCGAGTCGTGGCGCAAGAGCTGGGCAAGAGCGCCGGATTGTCGGTAATGGTCGACAACCGGCCGGGCGGCGTCGGCGCGATCGCGGTACGCGAGATGCTGCGCGCCGCGCCCGACGGCCACACCCTGATGGTCGCCAGCGTCGGGCAGCTCGCCGTCGCGCCTTATACGATGAAGGACGTGGGCTACGATCCGCAGGCCGACATCGCCCCGGTGTGCCTGGCGGTCGACTTCTCCAACGTGGTCGTGGTGCATCCGAGCACGCCAGCCAACACGCTGGCCGAGTATCTCGAGCTGGGCCGGCGGCCGGAAGGCATCGACTACGGCTCGGCGGGCGTCGGCACCGCCGGACATCTCGCCGGCCTGCTGCTGCAGGCGCGCAGCGGCGCCAGGCTGAACCAGGTGCCGTTCCGCGGCGGCGGGCCCGCCATGAACGACCTGGTGGCCGGCCACCTGCCATCGGCCATCGCCAGCGCGCCCACCGCCAACGCCTTCGTGCGCGAGGGCCGCATCCGCGGCCTGGCGCTGACCGGCGCCAAGCGCACGGAATTCGATCCCGACCTGCCGACGGTCGCGGAGTCGGGTTTCCCGGGCTATGCCGCGACCAATTGGTATGCGTTCGTGGTGTCGTCGAAGGTGCCGCGGGAGCTCGTCGCCAGCCTGAACGCACTGCTTGCCAAGGCGCTCGCCGCAAGCGAGGTGCGCGGGGCCTTTGCGCAGCAGGGCATGACGACGCTCGGCGGCACCACGGAAGAGGCGGCGGCGCACATCGTGCGTGAGACCAAGGTGTGGAAGAAGGTCATCGGCGATGCGGGCATTCGGCTGGACTGACACGCAAAATGCGTCAACCATGGTTGACAATCGACGGCGCCGGCGTAACTAGTCGCTATGATCGAGGTCGTCCAGACCGACGTCTTCCGTCGGTGGATGGATCGCCTGAACGATCCCGTCCCCAGGAACAGAATCATTGCCCGCATCGACAGGGCTTCGAACGGAACTCTTGGGGATTGGAGATCGGTTGGGGCGGCATTGCCGAGATGCGGATCGATTATGGGCCAGGATATCGAGTCCATTTTGCCCGGCGCGGGGATCGGATGGTCATTCTTCTGGCGGGAGGGCACCAAGCGCACACAAGCCGCCGATATCGTCAGAGCCACCGAGATCGCGAAGCAACTGGAGTTGTGACTGATGGGCAAGCGCAAGACCGGGAAGGGGATCAGGCTGACGAAGTTCGATCCCGTGGATTATCTAAACACCGAGCAGGACATGGCGCTCTACCTCGAGGCTTGCCTTCACGAAGCCGGCGACGATCCTGCATTCATCGCGGCTGCTCTCGGCAATGTCGCGCGTGCTCGCGGGATCGCCAAGTTGGCCCGCAAGACGGGGATGACGCGCGCCGGCCTTTACAAGGCCTTCAGCAAGGAGGGCAATCCTTCCTTCGCCGCTGTTCTCAAGGCCATCCGTGCCATGGGCCTTGAGTTCCACATCTCGCCGCAGAAGTAAGGCGCTCGCCGCAAGCGAAGTGTGCGCGGCCTTCGCGTGGCAAGGCGTGGCTACGCAGCGTTGCCGTCTAGGCTGCCCGGCGCGCTTTGCCGGATCCGAAGGTCGACGTTACGAGCCGATTCACATTCGTCTTCACGCCCGCCTTGCGAATGCCGGCCAATTGCATCATCTGCGGCCGCTTCTGGCGTTTGTTGTCGGGGGTGCTCGCCTCTTGGTCGCGTGCCGCCAGGTGCTCGGTGATCAGCTCGCTCTGGAAGCGGCCGATCGAATCGAGGTCGGTGAAAAATGTCTGGGTATTGTTCTGGGCTTTGTAACCCGGGCCGCCGATCTGGCCGCGGACAGCGGTTCCCTCGCCGCTGTCGGACCAGTTGGTCGAGCCCTCGGCGCCTACCTTGCCGTCGGCGACGAACCCCTTGGTGTGGCTGATCTGGTGGGTCAGCGATTGCCCGATCGTGAAATGGCTGTTGAAGGCCGCCAGTGCCTGCTGCTTGTCGGCTTCGAGAAGCATCGTTTCGTGCTTTCCGCCTGACTGGCTCTTGTCGAGCGTGATCACCACCGTGACGGTGGGATCGAGCACCTTCTGCATGACGATCTTGTTGAGCTCGTCGTCATCGTAGCCAAACATGTTCAGATACAAGGACACCCGAACGCGCGACAAAACGTACTTCAATATTGCATGAACGTCGTCGCGACCGACGAAGAACAAATGGAAATCCTTGCTGGCGCTGTTGGAGAAGGCCTTCTCGCGCGTGAATTGAGCGAGCTCCAGAAGGTCGAACTTCTGAAGGTTTTGCGTCGGATCGTCCGTTGCACTGGTCTGCGATGGGGCTTTGGGCGACGCTTTGGATGACCTGGCCATGCGCTTCTCCCTGGATTTTTTTAGAAAATCATTTGGTCTATACAAACAATGGATGAGACTCCTTTGTCAAGGCGGCGCACGAATCGTTTCTACCTATGGTAGAGGGGACATTGCGTCCGTTTTTTACGCTTTCACAGGCCCAGGCCGGTCGAGGCCGACGCCGTTCAAGTGCCCGAATGACGCCTGCAGCCGCTCGACGACCGGTGGCGGCAAGGGCGGGCGAAGGATCGATTCGACGTTGTCCTTGACGTGCGCCTTGTTGCCGGTGCCGAAGAGCACGACGTCGACGCCCGGCGTGTGGCGGGCATAGCGGTACGCGGCATCGGTGATGCTCGCAGCGCCGCCTTCGGACAGGAGGAAGCCGAGCGGATCGCCCTCGGCAAGGATCGAGCGGTCGAGCTCGCCCTGCTCCACCAGGTTGGCGAAGATGTCGCGGCGGTAGGCGGCGTTGCTGAAGATGTTGCGGACGACGAACATCAAGAGCGTGCCGATGCCGCGGCGCTCGGTGACCGGAAAGACCCTGCGGCGGGCGCCCTGGTTCATCAGGCTGAAGGCCAGCATGGTGACCTCCCAGGGCTCCTCCTGGATGGCGCGTGCGAGCATCTTCTGCTCGGGATCGTTGGGGCTGGTCTCGGTGATGCCGACGTGCCGGACCTTGCCCTGCGCCTTGAGCTTGACGAGCGCGGGCGCCAGCACGTCGCGATGATGCTCGTAGGCGGCGGGGTTGACGGCGTGGAAATGGAAGATGTCGACGTAGTCGAGGCCGAGCCGCCGCAGCGAGGCCTCGACGCGAGAAACGACGGTGCCGGCGTCGTCGCCCGCCCTGAGCAAGGCCTTGGTCGAGATCACCAGCCGGTCGCGGTCGTAGGCGCGGGCGGCGGCGCCGACGATCTCCTCGGTGCCGTAGG
>JAFAKN010000056.1 GCA_019235415.1 Alphaproteobacteria bacterium | reverse complement strand
GGCAGGCGAGGCGTACACCGCCGTCGCCAACGCCACGCTCACCGTCGGCAAGGGCGAGTTCGTGTCGGTGGTCGGGCCGACCGGCTGCGGCAAGTCGACTCTCTTGAACGTGGCGGCAGGCCTGCTCGAGCCGTCGTCGGGCAAGGTCAGCGTGTTCGGCGAGCAGCTTCTGGCCTCTCAAGGCGTGAACCGTCGCGCCGGCTACATGTTCCAGGCCGACGCGCTGATGCCGTGGCGCACCGGCCTCGGCAACGTTTTGGCCGGCCTCGAATTCCGCGGCGTGCCCGCCTCGGAGGCGGCGACGCGCGCGGACGAATGGTTGCGGCGCGTCGGGCTGGCGGGCTTCGGCGATCGCTACCCGCATCAGATGTCGGGCGGCATGCGCAAGCGCCTGGCGTTGGCACAGACCCTGATCCTGAGCCCCGACATCCTGCTGATGGACGAGCCGTTCTCGGCGCTCGACGTGCAGACCCGCCAGCTGATGGAGAACGAGCTTTTAGGCCTGTGGGCCGAGGACAAGAAGTCGGTGCTGTTCATCACCCACGACCTCGAGGAGGCGATCGCTCTCTCTGACCGCGTGGTCGTGCTCTCGGCCGGGCCGGGGACGCGGCCGATCGGCGACTTCAAGGTCGATCTCCCCAGGCCGCGCGACGTGTCGGAGATCCGCATGACGCCCGCCTTCCTCGACCTCCATCGCGAGATCTGGGGGGCGATGAAAGAAGAGGTTTTAAAAGCCTACCAGCGCCAGAGGGCAGCGCCAGAAGGCCGGCTGAGATGAAGCTTCGCCTGCTGCAGCTCTTCGTGCTCGTCGTGCTGGTCGGGCTCTGGTACGTGCTGACCGCGCCCGGCCTGCTGCCCAATTTTTACTTCGACCAGGACAATCGCGCCGCCTTCTTCTTCGGCGAGCCGCACAGGGTGTTTTGGGTCATCGTCGAGTGGTTCACCACGGGCGAGATCTTCATTCATCTCGCCATCACGCTGCTCGAAACCGCGCTGGGCTTCGTGATCGGCGCGGCGCTCGGGCTGGGCATCGGCCTGTGGCTGGCGCTGTCGCCGACCGGGGCTGCGGTGATGGATCCCTACATAAAAGGCTTCAACTCCATGCCGCGCGTGGTGCTGGCGCCGATCTTCGCAGTGTGGTTCGGGCTCGGCATCTGGTCGAAGGTGGCGCTGGGCGTCACGCTGGTGTTCTTCGTGGTGTTCTTCAACGTCTACCAGGGCGTGCGCGAGGTGAGCCCGACTCTGATTGCCAACGCCCGGATGCTGGGCGCGACGCGGCACCAGCTGTTGCGCTCGATCTACCTGCCGTCGGCCATGAGCTGGGTGTTCGCCAGCCTGCACAACGCGGTGGGGCTCGCCTTCGTCGGCGCCGTGGTCGGCGAATATCTCGGCTCGGCGCGCGGCGTCGGCTATCTCATCCTGCAAGCGGAGGGAACGTTCGACATCAACACCGTCTTCGCCGGCATCCTGGTGCTGACCGCCTTCGCGCTGCTGCTCGACGGCGCCGTCGGCGCCGTCGAGCGCCGGCTCATGACCTGGCAACCCCGCGCCAGCGAAACCGAGAAGGTTTAGTCTCGCCGGACCGCGGGCCTCCAGGCCCGCTCATGATCATGATGCGGACCTGGAGGTCCGCGGTCCGGCAAGACTCAACGCCCGGTGAACCGCGCCGCGCGCTTCTCGACGAAATGCGCCACGCCTTCCTTGAAGTCGGCAGTCCCGAACGAGAGCGCCATCTCGTAGTTGGCCTGCGTCGTCGCCTCGGCCAGGGTCTGGAACTGCGCTTCCCAGATCTGCCGCTTCATCACGGCGACCGAGCGCGGCGACACCGTGTCGGCCATCAGCCGCGCATAGGCCCGCGTCTCGGCCAAAAGCTCGTCGTCGGGGATGACGCGGCTGACCAGGCCGAGGGCGTGCGCTTCCGGGGCGCGAATCCTGCGCGCCGAGCATAAAAGGTCGAGCGCCGCCGAGACGCCGATGAGCTTGGGCAGCAGCCAGCTGATGCCGTGCTCGGCGATCAGCCCGCGCTGCGCGAACGATGTCGTGAACACGGCCGACTCGGCGGCAAACCGCAGGTCGGCGTAGAGCGGGATCACGAAGCCGAGGCCGGCCGCCGGGCCGTTGATCGCAGCAATGATGAATTTCGGGATCGAGGGGAAGTACGAGTAATTCATGCGGAATTCGGCGAGCGTGCTGCCGCCCGGCAAGGTCGCCTTCGTCCCGGACGATCGCTCGGCGCTGGCCCCCGCGACGCTCCTGGCGCCGCCCCCGGCGCCGATCGCCTGCAGGTTGCCCATGTCGGCGCCGGCGCAGAAGCCGCGGCCGGAGCCTGTGATAATTATCACACGAACCTCGGGGTCGGCGCCGGCCTTGTGCATGGCGTCGCTGAGGTCGAGATGCATCTGAAAAGTCCAGGCATTCAGCCTTTCCGGACGGTTGAGCGATATCGTGCAAATGCAATCGGTGACGTCGTAGAGGATGGTCTCATATGCCATTCCGGTCTCCTCATGTGCATTCTTGTTGATGGCATGATGCTGAAATCCGGGCGACGATACAAACCGGTTCCCGCACCCGGATGAAACTTTGGGGTGCTGTTCGGCGCGCGGGGATGGTGGATTTTGTTGGCAGGTCAAACAAAGGCGTTTGAGGTGAGGGACAATGGCCAAGCGGGAATTCGCCCATCCGAACGAGATGCACAAATACGTGGGCCAGGAAATCGGGGTGAGCGACTGGGTGGAGGTGTCACAGCAGCGCATCGATCAGTTCGCCGACGCGACCGGCGACCATCAATGGATCCATGTCGACGTCGAGCGCGCCAAGAAGGAGATGCCGGGCGGCAAGACGATTGCGCACGGCTACCTGACGCTGTCGCTGATCCCGATGCTCAATCACCAGATCTCGCACATCAACAACGTCAAGCGCGGCATCAACTACGGCTGCAACAAGGTGCGCTTCACCAGCCCGGTGCCGGCCGGCGCCAAGGTGCGCGGGCGCGTGAAACTTTTGGCGGCCGACCCGATGGATGGCGGCGGCGTGCGGCTGACCAACCAGGTCACCGTCGAGATCGAGGGCCAGGAGCGGCCGGCCTGCGTGGCCGAGACCATGTCCATCGTCTACGGCGCGTGAGGTCGGGCTTGTTGAAACGCGAAGAGCTGACCGCCGAGCATATCGACCAGATCGTCGCCGACGCGCGCAAGCTGGGCTACGACTTCTTCCTCACGCGCGAGCAGCGCCAGGCGAGCCTCGAGCAGGCGCTGAAATCCTATCGGCCGGGCGATGAGGCGTGGGTGTTCGCCTACGGCTCGCTGATGTGGAACCCGGCCATCGAGTTCGCCGAGCAGCAGCCCTGCCGCGTCGCCGGCTGGCGCCGCTCGTTCTGCTTCTGGCTGCCGATGGGCCGCGGCACGCCCGAGCTGCCCGGCCTGATGCTGGCGCTGGAGCGCGGCGGCGATTGCGAAGGCATCGCCTACCGGCTGACCGCCGAGCAGGTGTCGAGCGAGTTCCCGCTCCTGTGGAACCGCGAGATGCTGGCCGGCATCTACCAGCCGGACTGGGTGCCGACCGTGCTGCGCGACGGCCGCGAGGTGAGCTCGGTCACCTTCGTGGTCGACCCGGCGCACTGCCAGTATTGCGGCGATCTGCCGATGGAGCGGGCGGCGCATCACATCGCCTTCGCCGAAGGCCGCCGCGGCGCCTGCCGCGACTATCTCGCCAACACCGCCGCGCATGCCCGCGCGCTCGGCATCCACGATCCCTACATCGAGGACCTGGTCGAGCGCGTGAAGGCGCTGCGCGGCGAGTATCCGATTCCCCCCGTGAACGGCGAGGCCCTGGGCCAAGCGTAAGAGGTGCCAAGCCTGAGGGAGGCCAAGCCTGAGCAGGCGTAGGCGTCGCGATTCGAAAAGCTCATGGCTCGGGCGCGTGCGGATCTGCACTCGCCATGACATAGTTTTGCCGTGTCTCAGCTCGTCGCTCGCTGGCTTGCCCTGCCGGCCAACCTGCGCGGAATATTGTGGGTCGCCCTGTCGGGCGTGCTGTTCGCGCTGCTCAACGTCTTCACGCTGATCCCCTCGCAGCATCTCAATTCCGTCGTGATGGCGTTCCTGCGCTATCTGTTCGGCACGATGTTCCTGCTGCCGCTGGTGCTGCGGCTCGGCCTCTATCGCTCGCTGCATACCAGGCGCCTGCCGCTGCACCTGTTCCGCGGTGTCATCCACACCGCGGGAATGATGCTGTGGTTCGTGGCGCTGCCGCTCACCACCTTGGCCGAGATCACCGCGCTGGGCTTCACCGGCCCGATCTTCATCACCATCGGCGCTGCCCTGTTCCTCGGCGAGGACGTGCGGCTGCGCCGCTGGCTCGCCGTCATCGTCGGCTTCATCGGCGCCATGATCATCGTGCGGCCGGGCTTCTCGGCGCTGCATCTTGGCGTCATCTGCATCCTGGTCTCGACGCCGATCTTCTCGGCCTCCAACCTGATCTCCAAGGCGCTGGCGCGCACCGATTCGGCCAACACCATCGTGATCTGGCAGAACCTGGTGATCGTGGTCTGCGCCGCGCCGTTCGCCATCTGGTTCTGGCAGACGCCGCGCTGGTTCGACCTCCTATGGTTCATCGCCGCCGGCCTCTGCGGCACGCTGGGGCATCTCAGCCAGCAGCGCGGCTACCAGCTGGCCGACATCACGCTCTTACAGCCGATCGGCTTCCTGTCGCTGATCTGGAATGCGCTTTTAGGCTTCATCCTGTTCACGCAGAAGCCCGATGTCTGGACCTTCGTCGGTGCGGCGGTGATCTTCGGCAGCGCGCTCTACATCTCCCACCGCGAGGCGGTGCGCCGCGCCAAGATCCGGACCATCGCCTCGCCCGCCAGCCCGGCGGCCTAGCGCTAGCCGCCGGTCACGCTCATGTGGCGCGGCACGGCGGGGGCCTTGTGGCGCCGGTCGATGATGAAATCGTGGCCCTTGGGCTTGCGGGCGATCGCCTCGCTGATCGCCTGGTCCAAAAGCGCGTCGCTCGGCGAGCCGCGCAAGGGCGCGCGCAGGTCGGCGGCATCCTCCTGGCCCAGGCACATGTAGAGCGTGCCGGTGCAGGTGAGCCGCACGCGATTGCAGCTCTCGCAGAAATTATGGGTGAGCGGCGTGATGAAGCCGAGCCGCCCGCCGGTCTCCTCGACCGTGAAGTAGCGCGCCGGGCCGCCGGTCCGGTAGTCGGTCTCGGTCAAGGTGAAGTGCCGGGCGATGTCGGTGCGCGCCAGCGACAGCGGCAGGTACTGGTCGAGCCGCGCCTCGCCGCCGAGCTCGCCCATCGGCATGACCTCGATCAGCACCAGGTCCATGCCGCGGCCGTGGCTCCAGCGGATCAGCTGATCGAACTCCGTGTCGTTGACGCCGCGCAGCGCCACCGCGTTGATCTTGATGTGCAGGCCGGCGTCCTGCGCGGCATCGATGCCGCGCATCACCTGGTCGAGGTCGCCCCAGCGCGTCAGCTGGCGGAATTTCTGCTTGTCGAGGGTGTCCATCGACACGTTGACCCGCTTGACGCCGATCGCCGCCAGCTCGCGGGCGTACTTGGCGAGCTGGCTGCCGTTGGTGGTGAGGGTGAGCTCGTCCAGCGCGCCGGTCTCGAGATGGCGGCCCAGCCCGCGGAACAGCGACATCACGTTCTTGCGCACCAGCGGCTCGCCGCCGGTCAGCCTGAGCTTGCGCACGCCGCGCCGCACGAAGGCCGAGCACAGCCGCTCGAGCTCCTCCAGCGACAGGACCTCGGCCTTGGGCAGGAAGGTCATGTCCTCGGCCATGCAGTAGACGCAGCGGAAGTCGCAACGGTCCGTCACCGAGACGCGCAGATAGGTGATATGCCGGCCGAACGGGTCGATCATGACAGATTCAATGTAGGGGGCCTCGGGGGCCATTTCGACCCCAATCGAGGGAGGGAATTTGGCGTCAGACGGTGGTCCGGCAGGACAGGCGCCCCTTCTTGATCGCCTTCACCAGAGCCTCGTGGTCCTGCTCGGTCTGGCGGGCGTAGGAGGTGGCGAAGTCGCCGATCGCCTCGTCGAACGCCGCGCTCTTGCCGAGGTAGGCCGACAGGACCACGGCATCGCCGCTGCGGGCGTGGGCGCGGGCCAGCACCTCGCCGCAGCTCCCCGCATAGCGCTGCAGATTGCGCGGCGACATGGTGTCGACGTCGGGCTTGATCTTGGCGTCGCGCAGCTGGCGGAGGTAGACGTGGCGCTTGGCCCCCCAGTTGCCGAAGCCGAGCAAAATGTCGCTGGCCCCCTGCAGCAGGCGCTGGCCGCGCACCACCCGCTCGCCGCAGGTCGCGTAGGGGCTGGCCCCGGCGTAAGGCTCGAGCACCGAATGGACCGCTTCCTTGAACTGCAGATAGAAGGTCTCGCCGTCCCCTGAGACCATCAGCAGGATGCCGCAGCGGGTGCCCACCGAGCCGACGCCGACCACCTTGTAGGCTGAATCGGCCAGGCGATAGCGCTCGAGCAGGACTCGGCGCGCCGGCGTCAGCGTCTGGGCGTAGTCCTTCAGCGCGCCTTTGGCGTGGCTGTCGAACTTGGCGGCGTCCTTGGTCTCGGGATGGTACACGCCGCCCTTGCGATCGTCCTCGATCCGCGGATCGGCACCGCCGGTGTGATCGAGCGCCTCCAGGCCGAGCGGGTGTATGCGGGTCGCATCGGCCTTGCGCATCGTGCGGGCGGCGACGCCGACCTTCCTGGCGGCGCCCTCTTCGTCGAGGTCGAAGCCGTGATACCAGGCCTCGAGCACCGGCTGGCCGGCGACCTCGGCCATGGTCTCGCGGTAGCGCCGCGCCACGATCTGGGCCAACTCGACCCGGTCCTCCTTGCTGAGCGGCGTCGCGAGGGCGGCGACCACGAAGCTGGTGGCGAGTCGCTTGACGTCCCATTCCCAGGGCGCGACGGCGGTCTCGTCGAAATCGTTGATGTCGAACACCAGGCGGCGTTCGGGCGTGGCAAAGCCGCCAAAATTGGCGCAATGGCAGTCGCCGCAGGCCTGCACCTTCAGGCTGCTGTTGGGGGTGGTCGCGAGGTCGGCGGCCATCACCGCCGCGGCGCCGCGCAGGAACGTGAAGGGCGTCGGCTTCATGCGGCCGTAGCGCAGCGGCAGCAGGTCCTTCAGCCGCGACTTGCCCTGCTCGACCAGGATGTCGACCGGATCGCGGCGATTGTCCGGCGGCGTCCAGGCGGCGTGGTGCTTGCGCGCCGTGCGCTGGCGGAGCGTGCGGCCCTGCTCGACGCGCTCCTTGAACGGCAGGGTGTGGGTCTGCGGCGGTAGAGCGCCGGACGCTGCTTCAACCATCGGTCGACAATGCCACGAGTCGCAGCAGGTTGTCGACAGTATCGGCCTCGGCCGCCGGCTTGTCGGTCCGGATGCGGTTGATGCGCGGAAAGCGCATGGCGAGCCCGGACTTGTGCCGGGTCGAGCGGGAAATGCCGTCGAACGCCACCTCCAGCACCAGCTCGGGCGCCACCTCGCGGACCGGGCCGAAGCGGTTGGTCGTGTGGTCGCGCACCCACTTGTCGAGCCAGCGCAGCTCCTGGTCGGTGAAGCCGAAATAGGCCTTGCCGACCGGCAGCAGCTGGCGGCCGCCGGCACCCCCGTCGTCGCCCTCGCGCCAGCAGCCGAACGTGTAGTCGGAGTAGAAGGAGCTGCGCTTGCCGTGGCCGCGCTGGGCGTACATCAGCACGCAGTCGGCCAGCTTGGGATCGCGCTTCCATTTGAACCACGGGCCCTTTGGCCGGCCAGCGAGGTAGAGGCTGTCGCTGCGCTTCAGCATCAGGCCCTCGATGCCGTCGCTGGTCATCTGCTCGCGCAACCGGCCGAGATGTGCCCAGTCGGTGAACACGACCAGCGGCGACAGATCGAAGCGCGGCCGCGGTTTTTGGGCCATCCAGGCTTCCAGGCGCCCGCGGCGCTGGTCGAACGGCAGGCCGCGCAAGTCCTCGCCCTCGAGCCACAGGACGTCGTAGAGGCGCACGTGGGCGGGGTGCTCCTGCAGCATCTTGGGCGTGACCAGCTTGCGGTTCAGGCGCTGCTGCAGGTCGTTGAACGGCGCCACGGTCTCGTCGCGGCGGACCAAAAGCTCGCCGTCGAACACGCCGTCGAAGTCGATGGCGTCGACGATGTCGGGGAAGGCGGCCGAGATGTCCTCGCCGGCGCGACTGTAGAGACGCTTGACGCCCCCAGTCGCCGCGACCTGCACGCGGATGCCGTCCCATTTCCATTCGGCGCGGTAGTGGGCGGGGTCGAGCGCCTCGAGCTCGGCCCGTTCGATCGGGTTGGCCAACATGGGCGGCAGGAAGGCGCCGCCGGCGTTGGTGCTGGGCCTGGGCCCATCCGCCAGCAGCCAGTCGAACAGCGGCCGGTAGGGCGGCGTGAGGCCGTGCCAGACCTCCTCGACCTCGTCGACCGGTTGATTGCCGATGTTGGCCGCCGCCTGCTTGGCGAGCCGCGCCGAAACCCCGACGCGCAGCGCACCGGTCAGGAGCTTCAGCAACGCCCAGCGGCCGGTCGCGTCGAGCGTGCCCAGCCAGCGCTTCAAGAGCGCGGGCGTCTCCATCTTGGTCGCGCCCTGGAGGGTGTCGACGACCTCGCCCAGGGTGGGCGCGGGGCCGGCGCTCGGATCGGTCTCCCAGATCAGGGCCAGCGTCTCGGCGAGATCGCCGACATAGTCGTAGGACAGATGGAACAGCACCGGCCCGATCTTGTCCTCGCCGAAGCCGCGCAGCAGCGCGGGCTTGGCGGTCGGGAAGTCGAGCCCATCGGTCAGCGCGGCGAGCGCCCAGCCGCGGTCGGGGTCGGGCGTCTCGCGCAGGTACGTCTCGATCAGCCGCAGCTTGGCGTTGCGCGCCGGCTGGTACGAGAGCGAATCGAGCAGCGCGGCGAAGGCCTGCATCAGCCGTCCTCTTCGTCGCGGCCCGAGAGGTGCAGGGCTTCGGCGTCGATGCCCATCGAGCGCGCATGATGGACCAGCGCCTCTTCGCGGCCGTGCGTCACCCACACCTTGGGGGCGCCGACGTCCTGCAGGGTCTGCACCAGCTCGGCCCAGTCGGCATGGTCGGAGATCACCAGCGGCAGCTCGGCGCCGCTCTGTCGCGCGCGCGCCCGCACGCTCATCCAGCCCGAGCAGACCGCGGGGATCGGTTCGGCGAAGCGGCGCGACCAGCGGTCGGTGAGGGCCGACGGCGGGCAGAGCACGATGGCGCCCTTGAAGGTTTCCAGCACGGCATCGCCGACATGTGCGATGTCGCCGAGGTCGACGCCCTGCTCCTGGTAGAGCTTGCAAAGGGCCAGCAGGCTGCCGTGCAGCCAGATCCGCCTGTCCCAGCCGGCGGCACGCAGCAGCTTGACGACGCGCTGGCACTTGCCGAGGGCGTAGACGCCCACCAGATGCGTGTGATCGGGAAAGGTCGCGACCGAGCGCAAAAGCTTGCCGATCTCGCCCATGTCGGAGGGATGGTGGAAGACCGGCAGCGCGAAGGTCGCCTCGGTGACGAACACGTCGCACGGCACCGGCTCGAACGGCGGGCAGGTCGCATCGGGCCGCCGCTTGTAGTCACCCGACACCACGATGCGCTGGCCGCGATATTCCAGCACGATCTGCGCCGAGCCGAGGATGTGGCCGGCCGGCACCAGCTGCACCTCGACCTCGCCGATGCGGATGCTTTCGCCATACTTCAGCGGCTGCTGGCTGGTGTCGGGCATGCCCTCGAAGCGGGCCCGCATGATGGCCAGCGTCTCGGGTGTGGCGAGCGCGGCGCGATGGCCGGGCCGGGCATGGTCGCCGTGGCCATGGGTGATCACGGCGCGCGCGACCGCCACCGCCGGATCGATGTAGAAGTCGCCCGGCTTGCAGTAGAGGCCGCGCGGCGTCGGGCTGAGCCAGGAGCGAGGATCTAGGGTGTCGGTCGCCATCGAATCAGCCGATGCAGATGTTGGAAATATGGGGCTTCCGGACCTGTTTGCGCGCTGGTTCGAAAGCCGCGGTTGGACCCCGCGCGGCCACCAGCTGGCGCTGGTCGATCTCGCGCAGCGGGGCAAGAGCGCACTGTTGATCGCGCCGACCGGCGGCGGCAAGACGCTGGCCGGGTTCCTGCCGTCGCTGATCGAGCTCACCGAGCGGCGGCTCGCCGGGCGGGACCTCGCGCACAAGCAGGGCAAGGGCGAGCTGCACACGCTCTACATCTCGCCGCTCAAGGCGCTCGCCACCGACATCCGCCGCAACCTCGAAGCGCCGCTCGCCGAGATGCAGCTGCCGGTGCGTGCCGAGAGCCGCACCGGCGACACGCCGCAAAGCCGACGCTTGCGCCAGCGCGAGCGGCCACCGGATCTTTTGATGACGACGCCCGAATCGCTGGCGCTGCTCTTGTCCTATCCCGATGCGCTGCGCTTCTTTGCGAGCCTGCGCTGCGTCATCGTCGACGAGCTGCATTCCTTCGCGACCAGCAAGCGCGGCCATCATCTGGCGTTGTGCCTGGCGCGCGTCGCATCGCTGGCGCCGCATGTGCGCTTCGTCGGGCTCTCCGCCACGGTGTCCGATCCGCCGGCGCTCGCCGAGTATCTCGCCGTCAAGGACGAGGTTGAGATCGTGCACGGCGAGGCCGGCGCGCAACCGCATGTCGTGCTGATCGATGCCCAGGAGCGCCTGCCGTGGGGCGGGCACATGGGCCATCACGCGGTGCCCGAGGTCTACAACATCATCCGCCAGCACAAGACCTCGATCGTGTTCGTCAACACCCGCGCCCAGGCCGAGCTTGTGTTCGACCGGTTGTGGCGCATCAACGAGGACAATCTCGCGATCGGCCTGCATCACGGCTCGCTCGCCGTCGAGCAGCGCCGCAAGGTCGAGGCGGCGATGGCCGCGGGCAAGCTGCGCGCGGTTGTGGCGACCTCCTCGCTCGATCTCGGCATCGACTGGGGCGACGTCGACCTGGTGATCCAGATGGGCGCGCCCAAGGGCGTCAGCCGCCTGATGCAGCGCATCGGCCGCGCCAACCATCGGCTGGACGAGCCGAGCCGCGCGATGATCGCGCCGGCCAACCGCTTCGAGGTCCTGGAATCGCTGGCGGCACTCGAGGCCATCGAGGCGCGCGAGCTCGACGGCGATCCGCCGCGGCCGCCCTGCCTCGACGTGCTGGCGCAACACATCGTCGGCACCGCCTGCGCCCAGCCGATCGATCGCGACGCCTTCTTCGAGGAGGTGCGCAGCACGCAGCCCTATCGCGATCTGCCGCGCCAGGACTTCGACGACACCTTCGACTTCGTCGCCACCGGCGGCTATGCGCTGGCGGCGTACGAGCGCTGGCACCGGCTGAAGCAGCT
>JAFAKN010000040.1 GCA_019235415.1 Alphaproteobacteria bacterium | reverse complement strand
CCGCCGGGAGTCTCGGTCAGGAAGACTTCCGAGCCCGCGTCGCCGTTCAGGATCGTGTTCTCGCCGCCCTCCTCGTAGTTCAGCACGAAGCTCACCGCGATGCGCGCCTCGCCCGGCCATTGCGGATCCGGCGTGTCCGGACCGTAGCCGATGAGGTCGCGTTCGAGATGATCGTGCATGCCTGCCTCCCGATTGATGCCCGACTATGGGGCCGCTATAGCTCGGCCAACAAGAGCGGCCAACAAGAGCGGCCAACAAGAGCGGAGAGAATGCATGAGCGGTGCCAAGGCCGTTCGCGAGGCCATCCGAGAGGCCATTCGCGACGATCGCCTGTGGTGGCGGGTCGAGCTCGCCAACCGTTGATGCAAATGCCGTCATCCCGAGCGCAGCTCCTGTCATCCCGAGCGCAGCTCCTGTCATCCCGAGCGCAGCGAGGGATCCTTCCTGTGGCCTCAAGATCCCTCGCTACGCTCGGATGACAGCTGCTCATGCTCGGGATGAAATGGATTACCAAGGAATCATCGTGCGCAAAGAACTCATCTCGATTCTCTCCGACCTGATCGCCATCCCGAGCCCCTACCCGCCGGGCAGGTCGGTCGAGATCTGCGCCTACGCCGCCAATCGCCTGAAGCAGGCCGGCTACAAGGTCGAGGTCGCGCGCAACACGAAGGGCGTCGACAACGTCGTGGCGCGACTGAAGGTCAAAGCCAAAGGTCCGGCCGTCGCCTTCAACGCCCATGTCGACACTGTCGGCGTAGGCGAGCGCGCCAACTGGAAGAGCGACCCGTTCAAGGCGTTGGTGAAAGGCGGGCTGGTCTATGGGCTGGGCGCCGGCAACTGCAAGGGCAGCATGGCCGTGCAGCTGTGGCTCGCCGAGGAGATCGCGCGCCTGGGCGGACCGGCGCGCGGCGAGCTTTTGTTCACCTTCGTGGCCGACGAGGAGAATCTCGGGCCGCAGGGCATGGCGTTCCTGCGCAAGAGCGGCAAGGTGCGGCCCGACGTGTTGATCCTGGGGGCGCAGACCGAGAACAACCTGATCGTCGCCGAGCGCGGCGTGATGTGGGCGCGGCTCACGACCAAGGGCAAGGCGGCGCATGCCGGCAATCCCGCGGCCGGCGACAATGCCATCCTGCGCATGATGCGCCTGACCGGTGCCCTGCAGGCGCACTACGACAAGGTGCTTCCCAAGCGCGTCAAGGGCGCGATGAGATCGACCGTGAACGTCGGCATGTTCCATGGCGGGCACAACACCAACGTCGTGCCGTCGGCGTGCGCCGTCGAGATCGACCGCCGCCTGCTGCCCGGCGAGAAGGTCAAGGACGCCTTCGCCGAGCTGAAGCGCGTGGTCGACGGCGTGGGCGAGCCGCGCGGCAGCTACGGCGTCGAGTTCCTCACCGGCACCAACGGCTTCTTCGCGCCCGAGAACGGCGCCGGCGTCGCGGCCTTCGCGGCCGCGATCAAGGCCGCAACCGGCCGCAAGGCGAAGTTCTTGAACGCCACCGGCGTCAGCGACGGCCGCTACTACGCCGACGACGGCATCGAGATCATCAACTTCGGCCCCGGATCGGGCGCCCAAGGCCATGCCGCCAACGAATCGGTGCCGATCGCCGAGATGGTCGAGGCGGCCGAGATTCAGCTGGACGTGGTGCGTCAGCTGACCGGTACAATGCGATAGCCGTCGATTCGCACGGCGGGAGGAAGTGATGACCCAGCACGAATTCGAAGCCGACTTGAAGCGCGAAGGTTACGACGTGTTCTACGGCGGCCTGCGCGCCAATCACGAGAACCCCGAGCACGGCCATCCCTGGGATGCGCGCGTCATGGTGATCGGCGGCGAGATCACCATCACGCGCGACGGCAAGGCGGAGACCTTCCACGCCGGCGACAGCTGCATGGTTCCGGCCAACTGCCAGCATACGGAGAAGGTCGGCCCGCAAGGCGTGGCCTACGTCGCCGGCCGCAGACAATGAAACCGGAAGGTGGCATCGACGAGCAGCCCTTCCACCAAATCCCAGGAGGTTTGCGTACATTCGAGCGTCGTCCGGGCTAGCGGATTCGAACATCC
>JAFAKN010000753.1 GCA_019235415.1 Alphaproteobacteria bacterium | reverse complement strand
CCGGCACGCTTCTTGAACTCGGCCAGGAAGGGCTGGAAATCGGCCGGCGTCCTGCGGCCACGATCCATACCGCCCACCACGTAGACGCCTTCCGCGGCGCCCTTGGCAATCTCCATCAGCTTCATGGAGTCGAAGGCCTGGGCGCCGACGATCGGCTGCTTGAGGCCGCCGGCGCGCAGCTGCGCCACCAGCGGGCCGCCGACGAAGTAATAGCCGATGGCATAGATGACGTCGGGATTGTCGGCCTTGACCGAGGCGACGATCGGACCGAACTGCCGCTCGCCGAGGCCGAACGTGTATTCCTCGACGATCGTCAGCCCGAGCTTCGGCGCTTCCTCCTTGAAGCCGTCGGCGATCGACTGGCCGAAGTCGTTGTTCATGGTCACCATCGCGACCTTCACCTTGCCGAACTTGTCGGCGATGAACTTCGCGGCGCCCTTGCCCTGCGGCGGTCCGAGCTGCACGCCGCGGAAAGCCCAGTTGCCTTCCTTGGTGATGTCGGGATGCACGCCATAGGCGGAGACGTAGGGAATGTGGGCCTGCTGGAACACGGCGGCCGCCGCCCGGGTCGGCGCGGAGTAGCTGCAGGAGATCCCTGCCACGACTTTGTCCTGGCCGATCAGCTTGTTGGCGATCGGCACCGCCTGGTCGGGCTTGTTCTGGTCGTCGTAGGTCACCAGCTCGAGCTTCTGGCCGAGCACGCCGCCCTTCTCATTGATCCAGTCGCGCGCGATCTCCGCGCCGATGGTCGAGGACTTGCCGTCGGCTGCGGCCGGGCCGGACTGGGGCGCGTGAAGGCCGATCTTGATTTGCGCGGCTGCGTTGCCGGCAAATAACAGAGCCGCCGCCAAAGTGGCGGCAATGACGCTTTTCTTCATGAATTCCCCCTCACCCCTTCACGCCGTCGGATGCAGCGGACGGTTACCCTCCAACTCGGCAGCAAACAGCGGATGGGCCGTCTTCGCCAAGGGATGGCGGCGCCAGAACGCTTGCATGACCAGAAACCTCTCCTTCAAGTCATCATAAGCCTCGCCTTCAGGCTGGACAAAGCGATCGAGCAAGAGGTGGTCCATCAGCGCGGCAGCAGGCCCGTTCTCGTGCACCGTGAGGAATGCCGCGGTAACCGCGGCGGCTACTGGACCGGAGGCAACCAGCAGCGGGGCCGCTGTCGGTTCGGTGCGCATGATGGTCCTCACCTGCGCCGTCACCTCGGGCGCATGCTTCGACAGGAGCGCGAAGGCATAGGAATCGAGCGGCGCCACCTCGGCTTTGCGCTCGATCACCGCCGTCAGGACCCCCATGGGCGTGAAGCGCGGCTCGATGATCTCGCCGTAGAGCGGGGTACGAGCGGCGTGCGGCATCAGTGCGTGCAGCAGGGCGGCGTAGCCCGACTGGGATTCCGGCGTCGTCAACGCAAGGCGATGTCCAAAGGTCTGTTCGATCGTCTGAAACGGACTGTCGACATGAACGACTATATCGCTCCAGTAGCAGGCGCGGCCGCCATACGCGGCGGGTGACGGAACGGGAGCCGCGACGGGCACCGGCCGCGGTATCGCCAGGCCGAAGGGCAGGCCGCACATGAAGACAGCCGCCTTGTCGGGGCGCCGCCAAAGCTCGGAGATCGGTGCGGGCGGGGCGTGATCCACGATATCGATGGTCTCGCCGGTCTGCGAAAGGATGGCGCCGAGCAGGCTCCGCCACAGTGCCGCGACGGACGGCGTGACGGAGTACATGCGGGCGTTGGCGATCATGACCCTTTCGGTATAGGCGCGTTGCGCCCTGCTCGACAACGGACAGGCATTTTTATGAGCCCGTCCGGCTTCGACTATTGGCCCGCTCTTTGCGACGCCTTCTAGCCTTCGGCCTCACCCGTGCAGGAAAGCGCAACGCATGAAGAGACGCAATTTCCTCAAGGGCGCTTCCCTCGCCGGCGGAGCGCTGCCCTTTTGGGGACGTCGCGGCCTGGCGCAAAAGAATGCCGCCAAGACGCTGAAGATCATCCACAACGGCAATCTCGCCTCGCTCGACCCGATCTGGACGACGGCGCCGCCGACCAAGGATTACGCCTTCCTGGTCTTCGACCAGCTCCTCGCCGTCGATTCCAAGTACGTGCCGCATCCGCAGATGGCCGAAGGCTGGACCGTCGAGGATGACGGCAAGACTTTCGTGCTCACCCTGCGCGAGGGGTTGAAATTCCACGACAACGAGCCGGTGCGCCCGGCCGACTGCATCGCCTCGATCCAGCGCTGGGGCGTGCGCGACGGCTTCGGCCAGCTCGCGGCGAAGTTCATCGACGGCTTCGACGCGCTCGACGACCGCAAGTTCAAGATCAGGCTCAAGAAGCCCTTCCCGCTGCTGCCGGCCGCGCTGGGCAAGAGCAACTCCTCGCAATGCTTCATCATGCCCGAGCGCATGGCGAAGGTGGATCCGATGAAGCAGGTCACCGAGACGATCGGCTCGGGCCCCTTCCGCTTCCTGAAGGACGAGTTCGTGTCGGGCGCCAGGGCGGCCTGGGCGAAGTTTGACGGGTACATCCCGCGCAAGGAGCCGGTCGACAGCATCGCGGGCGGCCGCATTCCCGCTGTCGACCGCATCGAATGGTCCTTCATCAGCGATCCCTCGACTGCGATGGCCGCTTTGATCGCGGGCGAGCAGGACTACTGGGACGCGCCGACGCTCGACCTCGTGCAGGTCATGAAGAGCGATCCCAACATCGTGGTATCGCCACGCAATCCAACCAGCTCCTACTACATGCTGCAGCTCAACCACACGCAGGCACCGTTCAACAATCCCAAGGTGCGCCAGGCGGTGGCGATGGCGATCGACCAGGAGAACTTCCTCAAGGCGGCCGTCTCCGATCCGTCGCTGATGAAGACCTGCTACAGCTACTATGGCAGCGACTCGCCGTACTTCAGCGAAGCGGGCGCGGACCTGCTGAAGACCAGGAGCATCGACAAGGCGAGCGCTGCCCTCAAGGAGTCGGGCTACAGCGGCGAGAAGGTCGTGATCCTGGGCGTGATGGAGAATCCGACGCTCGCCGCCATGGCCCAGGTCGCCGAGGACACGATGCAGCGCATGGGCATGAAGGTCGAGCTGGTCGCCATGGACTTCGCCACCATGGCGCAACGCCGCACCAGCCGCGAGCCGTCGGACAAGGGCGGCTGGAGCTGCTTCGTCACCGTGTGGACCGGATCCGACATCGTCAATCCCGCCGTGCACCAGATGCTGCGCGCCGGCGGCACCACCGCCTGGTTCGGCTGGCCGACCGACCCCGAGATGGAAAGCCTGCGCGACAAGTGGATCGAGGCGCCGACCGAGGCCGAGCAGAAGAAGGACGCGGTGGCGCTGCAAGTCCAGGCCTTCAAGACCCTGCCCTATCTCCCGCTCGGCTCGCTGGTGGCGCTGGTCGCCTATCGCAAGAACCTGACCGGCGTCTTCCCCTGTCCGGTGGCGGCCTACTGGAACATCGCCAAAAGCTGATGCCATAGATGCTGGGCTACGTGGTTCGGCGCCTGCTCATGGCCGTGCCCGTGATGGGCGTGGTGGCGGTGGTCGTCTTCAGCCTGCTCTACCTGACGCCGGGCGATCCCGCGCAGGTCCTGGCCGGCGACACCGCGACACCCGAGCAGATCGCCAGGATTCGCGCCTCGCTGGGGCTCGACGAGCCACCCTACCTCCGCTTTGCGAGCTGGCTGTGGCACTTGGCGCAGGGCGATCTCGGCGCCTCGATCTTCAGTGGCGAGCCGGTGACGCACATGATCGGCCAGCGCCTGCAGCCGACCTTCTCCCTGCTGCTGCTCGCCGTGCTGATCTCGATCGGCACCGGCGTGCCGTTCGGGGTGGCTGCCGCGGCACGGCGCGGCGGCTTTCTCGATCAAGCACTCACGATGTTCACGACGCTGGGCTTTTCGCTCCCCGCCTTCATCGCGGGCTACGGCCTTGCCTTCGTGTTCGCGACGACGCTCAAATGGCTGCCGGTGCAAGGCTTCGTGCCGCTGGAGCAGGGCCTCGATGCGTGGCTGCGCAACCTCATCCTGCCGGCCGTGACCCTCAGCCTCGTCTATGCCGCAATCATCGGCCGCGTCACGCGCGCCTCGATGCTCGAGGTCCTGTCGGAGGACTATATCCGGACGGCCCGCGCCAAGGGCGTGGTGCCCTGGCGTATCCTGTTCCGCCATGCGCTCAGGAACGCCGCCGGGCCCGTCGTGACCATCATCGGTATCGGCGTCGCGACCCTGATCGGCTCGGCGGTCATCACCGAGAGCGTCTTCGCGATCCCGGGCATCGGCCGGCTGACGGTCGATGCGATCCTCCATCGCGACTATCCGATCATCCAGGGCGTCGTGCTGCTGTTGAGCGCGGCCTACGTGCTGGTGAACGTCGCGGTCGACCTCTGCTACACCCTGCTCGATCCACGGATCCGCTACTGATGCGCCGCACCAACATCTGGGCCGGCGGCGTTCTTCTCGCGATCATGATGGCGATTGCCCTGCTGTCGCCCTACCTCGTGGCGGCCGACCCGCGCGCCCTGTC
>JAFAKN010000649.1 GCA_019235415.1 Alphaproteobacteria bacterium | reverse complement strand
CTCGGCGATCATCTTGTCGGCGTTGGTGATGAAGTACGGCGAGAGATAGCCGCGATCGAACTGCATGCCTTCCACGACATCCAGCTCGGTCTCGAGGCTCTTGGCCTCCTCGACCGTGATCACGCCCTCGTTGCCGACCTTCTTCATCGCCTCGGAGATCATCTTGCCGATCGACTTGTCGCCGTTGGCGGCGATGGCGCCGACCTGGGCGACCTCGTCGGAGCCGGTGATCTTCTTGGCGCGGGCCTTGATGTCCTCGACCACCGCTTCGACCGCGATGTCGATGCCGCGCTTGAGGTCCATCGGATTCATGCCGGCCGCAACCGACTTCACGCCCTCGCGCACGATCGCCTGGGCAAGCACCGTGGCCGTGGTGGTGCCGTCACCGGCCACGTCGTTGGTCTTGCTGGCGACTTCGCGCACCATCTGGGCGCCCATGTTCTCGAACTTGTCGGAAAGCTCGATCTCCTTGGCGACAGTGACGCCGTCCTTGGTGATGCGCGGGGCGCCGAAGCTCTTGTCGAGCACGACGTTGCGGCCCTTGGGACCCAGCGTCACCTTGACCGCGTCGGCGAGAACGTCGACGCCGCGCAGCATGCGCTGGCGGGCATCGCCGCTAAAGCGGACTTCCTTGGCTGCCATTGTTCAATCCCTCTCGGATGAAGTGTGGTTGTTGAATGGTTTGGTCGGTGAAGCGATCAGGCGGCCTTCTTGACCGCGGCGGAACCTTCGAGGATTCCCATGATGTCGCTTTCCTTCATGATCAGGTACTCGACGCCGTCGAGCTTGACCTCGGTGCCGGACCACTTGCCGAACAGGATGCGGTCGCCGGACTTGACGTCGAGCGGAACCAGCGCACCCTTTTCGTCCCGGGCGCCCGGACCGACGGCGATGACTTCGCCTTCCATCGGCTTTTCCTTGGCCGTGTCGGGGATGATGATGCCGCCCTTGGTCTTGTCATCCTCCGCGACGCGCTTGACCACGACGCGGTCGTGAAGCGGACGGAACTTCATGCTTTCTCCTCCAATGATCCTGGTTGAGCCTACGCAGCCGGATGGCTGCGGTGAACGCAGCTATCAGCACTCTTGTTGATCGAGTGCTAATGCGCCCGCGATTTAAGGGGTGAAGCTTTTGGAGTCAAGCGCCGACGACAAGGCGCCTCCAATTAGCAGCAACCTCTAGAGACTGCTGCCAAGCAACTGATTCGTAATAATAAAGTTGATCCGAATCGAAACGCGAGTGACTATTCCCCTCGGTCCCGCGTGTCAAGGAGTGGCTCTCGATGGATCGCAGCTTTATTGCGCAGCTCAACGACTACCGCGTAACGACGGCCGAAATCCTGTACTGGATGCCCGACCATAAGCACGTCCTGCAAAGCTTCGTTTGGCAAAACCTGGATCTTGCCCCTCGCTTCCCCCGGCTGACCAAATTTCTCGATTTTTGGCAGCGCAACCTGGACGGCAAGGTCCACCGCGTCCGCGTCGCCAATGCCCAGCTGATCAAGCCTGCGGAATTCGGCTTCGCCTCAGGGCTTTACCATCTGAACTGACGCGTACTCCGCCGCCGTCCGCTCGACCAGCTCGGCGACCGTGGGAATATCGCGGACGCCGGACACCGAATGGCCGGCGCTCCAGATGTCCTTCCAACGCTTGGGATTGGGCTTTTCCCGCTCGGCGACATTGATGTCCTTGGCGATGTCGATCATGCCGCGGACCGGCAAATTGTCGGGGTCGAGCCCTGCCGCGGCGATCGAGGGCCGCAGCATGTTGCCCTCCAGCCCGGTGAAGGCGCGCGTCAGCAGCACATCGTCCAGGCGGCTCTTCACCAGCATCTCCTTGTAGTCCTCCTTGGCCATGCTCTCACGGGTGGCGATGAACTTGGTGCCCATGTAGGCGAGGTCGCAGCCCAGCACCTCGGCGGCAGCGATCGCCTGCCCGTCGGCCATGCCACCCGCTATCACGACAATTCCGTCCCAGAAGGTCCGCACGGCACGCACGAAGGCGAAAGGATTGGCCCAGCCGGTCTGCCCGCCGGCGCCCGCCGTCAGCAGCACCAGGCCGTCGACGCCCGCCGCGACGGCGCGCTCTGCATGTCGCATGGAGGCGATGTCGGCCAGCACCAGGCAGCCGGCGTCTTTCAGCGGCTTCATCACGGGCTCGGGCGAGCCGACCGAGGTGATCACCAGCTCTGCCTTGTGGCGCAGCACGGCGGCGAGATCGTCCATAAGCCGCGGGTTCGAGCGATGCACGATCAGGTTGGGGCAAAGCGGCGCTGGCGCTCTTCCTGATTCGTCGGCGGCGCGCTTCAGATCGTCGATACAGTCGGCAAGCCAGCCGTCGAGCTCTTCGACGGTACGGCAGTTGGCCGTCGGGAAGGAGCCGATGACGCCGGCGCGGCATGTCGCCTTCACCAGCGCCGGCCCCGACACCAGGAACATTGGCGCGGCGATCAGCGGCAGGCGCAAGCGAGCTTTGATGGGATCGGGCAACGGCATGGCAACAGACTAGCTCAGCGCAGCGTCGCCAGCATGGCGACACCGAATACGACGGAAGCCGAAGCCGCGATGCGACGCAGGCCGAACCCTTCCTTGAGCACCAGGCTGCCGATCAGAGCGCCGAAGATCACGCTGGTCTCGCGCAACGCCGTGACTGGCCCGAGCGGCAGCCGGGCCGCCGCCGCCAGGAAAGCAAGGAATCCCACCACGGAGATCGCACCGGCCAGCACGCCCACGGCACCGTGCCGGCGCGCGTACGGCACGAGATCCGCCCGCCGGTGGACCAGCGCAAAGCCCACCATGCCCAGACCGGTCACGATCTCGAGACATGCCTGGAACCCCACCACGGTGCCGGCCGCGCGCACGCCCACACCGCCCAGGAAGCTGTAGCTCGCCACGCTAACGCCTGTCGCAACGGCGAAGCCCACGGCTTCGCGGCGCGCGCCGGCACCGAACGACAGCGCCATGATGCCGATCGAGATGAAGCCGACGGCCACCAGCTGGCCGGGCGCCAGGGTTTCGCCGATTGCCAGGAAGGCCGCGAGCGTGGTGAGCACCGGAGCCAATCCCCGCGCCAGCGGATAGACCACGCTCATGTCGCCGATGTCGTAGGAGCGGATCAGCAGGGCGTAGTAGGCGAAGTGCACCAGCGCCGTGAGACCGAGCCAGGGCAAGCTCGCGCGCGCGGGCCAATCGACGAAAGGCAGTGCCGCAAGCCCCAAGGTCAGGCCGGTGGCGCGGATTGCCACCATGCTGAGCATGCGGTCGCCCGATGATTTGACCATCGCGTTCCAGATCGGATGCGCGATGGCCGACAGGATCACCAGGCCATAAAAAACCGCCGCGGACATGACGCTCGATTAGCGAGCGACCGTCCGCGGCGGTCAACACTGTCACTTCCGCGGCGTGCTCCTCCGCATCGCGTCGCAAACCGGAGCGATGCGGCGAGCCGCAGCGAGGAACCCGTCAGGCGGCGGCCGCCAGACCCTCCTGCTCGAGCACGCGCTTCACGGCCGGGCGGGCTTTCATGCGCTCGTAGTGGGCCGCGACGTTCTTGGGCAGCGGCATCTTCATGCGGCCCGAGGCCCAGAACTCGACGTAGAACAACGCCGCGTCGGCGACCGAGAACTTGCCGGCGACGTACTCCTTGCCCTCGAGCGCCTTGTCCATCAAGGCGAGGCCCTTTTCCATGATCTCCTTGCCGCGCGCCTTGACCTTGTCGTGATCGGCTTCGGTCGGCGCATAGTTCATTGGCCGGAACATGCGGGAGAAGCCCTGCATGTGCATGGTCGAAACGACGAAGTCCATCGCTTCGAACGCGCGCGCTTCGCCGTCGGGATCGGACGGCAGCAGGGACTTGTCGGGATTGGTGCGGGCGAGCCACGTGGCGATCGCCGGGAACTCGGTGAGCACCGAGCCGTCGTCGCGCTGCAAGGTGGGCACCTTGGACTTGGGATTGATCTTCACGAAATCCGGTCCGTATTGCTCCTGCTTGGCGCCGTCGATCTTCTGCAGGTCGTACGGCTTGCCGATCTCCTCGAGCAGCACATGGATGCCGACCGAGCACGCACCGGGCATGTAATAGAGCTTCATCGCTTCCTCCTCCAAAAAGCTGGCTGACGGGACGGCGGACGCTAGCACCGGGCGACGCCAGGGGGAACCGAGGTTACGCGGCAGTCACTGCTTCATCCGCGGATGACGACCGGCAGGGAGCGGATGCCACGGATGAAATTGGAATAGAGCCCGACTGGAGGGTCGCAATCACAAGACCTTGATCAGCTCGGCCCCGTCCATGACATACCGGGCGTAGCGGAAGTCGCGGACGTTCATCAGGCGCTCCTCCGACCAGTCCACGAGGATGAAGTATAGCGGCTGGCCGCTTGGATCCTCGGGATGATGCGCCAGCACCGCCGGCCTGCGGTCGACCAAGCCTGGCACCAGCCGCCAGTCGCTGGACTGGCTGTAGTTCGTGAAGTAGCGGCCGGCCTCGCCGCGCCCATTGAGCCGCGCGCGGTTGACCACCTCGACTTTAACTTCGTCGGCGAGGAGCACGCGCAGCGCATCGAAGTCGCGCGCATTAAAGCGCGCGACGTACGCCGCCAGCCGCCGGCGGTCCTGGTCGGTCAAAGCCGGCGGCGAGCGGTCGTTCGGCTCGGCCGCCAGTTCGCGCAGGCGTATGCGGCCGCGATGCAGTGCCGCCTTGACCGCAGGCACGGTCGTATCGAGCACCGCCGACACCTCTTCCAGCGAGTGACCAAGTACATCCATCAGGATGACGCTGCCACGCTGCGTCACCGGCAAGCGCATCAAGGTACGCAGGCTGGCGGCGGCCGCCTGTCGACGGTCGATTTCGCTGTCGGGCTCAGCGATCATGTCGACATTCTCGTCGCCCTGCAGGTCGTCCTGGCGCGCACGTCGGCGCAGGAAATCGAGCGCCGCGTTGTGGGCGATGCGAAACAGCCAGCCCTCCGGGTTGGAGATCGGCCCCGCGCGCGGATGCGCTTCGATCGCCTTCGCCATCGCTTCCTGCAGGACATCCTCGCCGTCGATGACCGAACCCGTCATGCGCGCGCAGTAGCGGTGCAATCGCGGCCGCAGCTCCGCCAGGAGCTGGTCGAAGCCTGCCTGCGGGTCGTTCATGCGCTTTTCTCCGCGGTTGGCCGGTTCCCGGTAGACAAGACGTTTGCCAGCCGCTTAAGGATTCGCCGCCTCAAACCCATTTTTTCCGAATCCTTCGGCGCTCCTCGATCGTCTCTCCGGTATCGATATGACTGGAGCAATACCATGAAGTGGACATTGGTACGGTACCGGGTCAGGCCGGACCAGGCCGACGAGAATCAGCGGCTGAGCGCCGCCGTGTTCAAGGAACTGCAGCAAAAGGCGCCAGAAGGCCTCGCCTATGCGGTGTTTCGACTGCCGGATGGTACCTTCGTCCATCTCGCCTCGCTCGAGGATGGTGCGAGCCCGCTGTCGAACCTGGAGGCCTTTCAGACGTTTTCGCGCGGCGTGCGAGAGCGGTGTGTCGAGCCACCCGTCGCCGCCGAGCCCGTCATCATCGGCGATTACGCCATGCTTGCCGCCCGCAAGACCGCCTGAAGGAGACTATCCATGCAACACGACATTGTTTCACGCGACGAATGGCTGGCTGCCCGGCAGGCCCTGCTGGCCGAAGAGAAGAAGCTCGCCGAGCTGCGCGCCCGGACGATCGAGCAACGTCGGGCGCTGCCATGGACGTGCGTGAAGAAAGCTTACGCCTTCGACACGCCCGGCGGCCGCCAGACCCTCGCCGAGCTGTTCGAGGGGCATGGACGCCTGATCGTCTATCACTTCATGTTCGCACCCGAATGGCGGGACGGCTGCCCAGGCTGCTCCCTGCTGGGCAGCCACCTCGACGGCATCGACGAGCAACTCGCTCGCCACGACGCCACTTTCACCGCAATCTCGCGCGCGCCCCTCGACAGGATCGAAGACTATCGCCGACGCAGGGGATGGCACTTCAGATGGGTGTCCTCGCAGCCGAGTGACTTCAACTACGACTACCAGGCCTCCTACCGGCCTGAGGAAGTGGGACGGGAAGTCGTCTATGGATTCGAGCGGACCAAGATGGACCGCGAGGATGTGCCGGGTACCAGCGTCTTTGCCCGCAACGCGGCGGGCGAGGTGTTCCATGCCTACTCCGCCTATACCAATGGCGGCGACATGCCCCTCAGCCTCAACTACCTCAGCCTCGTAGGCTGAGCGGCGTGACCGCGTCGCGCGCGGCTGGTTCATCTCGCTGGCGCATTCGGCCTCGGCGACCAAGACCTTCTTCCGTATTCCGCCCAACCGCGCTATCGAACTGGGGAACCAGATCCAGATCTAACGGCGGATGCCCAAGAAGACGCTCGTCCTGCTGCCCGGCCTGCTCAACACCCGCCGACTGTTCCAGCACCAGATCGAAGGCCTCTCCGACATAGCCGACTGCCTCGTGCCCGAGCTCTGGCACTACGACAGCCTTGCCGGCATGGCCGACGCGGCACTGGCGATCGCGCCACCCCGCTTCGCGCTGGCGGGCTTCTCGATGGGCGGTTATGTCAGCTTCGAGATCCTGCGGCGCGCCGCCGAGCGCATCGAGCGGCTGGCCCTGATCGACACGCAGGCCGCCCCCGACACGGCAGAGGGCACCAAGCGCCGGCAGGGGCTGATCGAGCAGACCCGCATCGGACGCTTCCATGGCGTGCATCCCTCGCTGCTGCCGCAGATCGTGCACAAGTCGCGGCTCGAGGACCCCGCCGTCGCCCAGCCGATCTTCGACATGGCCTGCGAGGTCGGCGCCGAGGGCTTCGTGCGCGAGCAGCAGGCGATCATCGGGCGGCCGGACAGCCGGCCGCTGCTGGTCGACATCGACGTGCCCACCGTGGTGATCGTCGGCCGCCAGGATCAGGCGACGCCGCTGGCGCGCGCGCAGGAGATGGCCGCCGACATCGCCGCGTCGCGGCTGGTCGTGCTGGAGGATTGCGGCCACATGAGCCCGCTCGAACGTCCCGAGGAAGCAACTGCTGCGCTGAGGAGATGGCTGAGCCAATGAACACCGTGTACGCCCGAGAAGATTTTCTTGGCGCCGACGAATACATCGACATCGTGCGCAAGTCGGGCCTGGTGCGGCCGATCGACGATCGCGGCCGCGTCGAACGCATGCTGGCGCGCGCCAACCTGATCGTGACCGCACGCCAGGATGGCCGGCTGGTCGGCTTCGCCCGATCGCTCACCGATTTCTGCTTCTGCTGCTATCTCTCCGATCTCGCGGTCGACAAGGCCTGCCAAGGCCAGGGGATCGGCCGCCGGCTGATCGAAGAAACGCGCACCGCCGCCGGCGGCCCCACGACCACCACGCTGCTGCTGTCGGCCCCGGGCGCGATCACCTTCTACCAGGGCATCAAGATGCCGCAGGCCGACAACTGCTTCGTCTATCGGCGGCAGAAGTAGCGTCACCTTTGTCATCCCGAGCGCACGCGAGGGACCTTTCCTATTGCCTCAAAGGTCCCTCGCCGCGCTCGGGATGTCAGCCGTAACGGCTAGTTCGTCTTCATCACCTGGCCGCGGATCTCGCCGCCCTTGTGGGCTTCAGTGTGCACATTGACGTACCACTTGCCGGCCGCCAAGTCGGCCGCCTGAGCGTCGGTGAGATCTGCCGCGCCCTTGACCGGGTTCCCGATCGTTACATTGATCGGCACGGCCGGGCCCGCATTGGTCTTGGCATCGGCCGGCCCATGGAAGTGCGCGGCGGTCGCCGGGCCCGTCAGGTCGCGCCAGGCGAGGATGTAAGTGAGCTTCTTGGTGATCGGATCGTACGTCGCCTCGAGGGTGCCGCTGCCTTTGCTGTCGACGATGGCAGGTATCTCACTCGAGGGTTTGAGATCGGCGCGGTACTTGACCTGATCGGCGGCGAACGCCGAAGACGTCAAGGCGAGCAGCGATCCAGCAAGCGCAGCAGCGACACCGATACGAATGGCACGCATGTTCATTGCGACCTCCTCCCCGTTATTGGGAGTTGCATTATGCCACCGTTCCACGCGGCGCGCCTCAATCATAAAGCGGTGATCAACGACCTTTTTGCGCCGCTACCGCGCGCCGGTACTGGGCGGCAAAGCCGTTCAGGCTCTGCTGCAGGGGCCCGACCGCCGAATCGCTCTGCAACGACGCCTGCACCACGATTTGCTGGCCACTCAACATCTGCTGCAGCAGGTCGCTGGTCGGTGCCGGCGGAAAAGTGCACTCGCCGCCGCTGCAGGCGGTGGTCGTGATGAATGGATTCCAGTCGACCTGCAGGCCGGCGCTCTGGCCCCGGCCGTCGACCACGATGGTGAGCTTGTTGTACGCGACCGAGTAGCTCAGGATCAGAAAAGTCCCCAAAAGGTTGTTCGGCCCGCCATCGATCATTGCCGACACGGTGCAGTCGCGCCCCCGCTCGAGATTGCAGTTCATCACCCACTGATCTGGCGGCTGGTTCTGGCCCCAAGGCTGGGCTGATGCGGACGTGCCCAGCGCGGCAATGGCGAACGCGACGACGACGGATCGGATCATGACTCTCCCCAGTATCGCAGCACTCTACTCGGATGCAGGTTGGCAAATCGAGACATCGAGCGCATAGGACCGTACCGCGCCGGGCGCGAGCACCGGTTCTTCGCCGCTCAGTCCGCCGGGCAGTCGCTGGCTGGTGCAAGGCTCGACGCTGAGGACGCAGGCGCCGGGGCGCAGATCGTGCCACAGCTGCAGGTGGCAGCGAGCCCGCATCCCAGCCCAGTTCCAAAGTCAGCCTCGGACAGGCCACCGTGCATGTCGTGCGATCGACCGCTGCGACCGGAATCGAGAACGCCTCCCCGACGCGGCCCCATCGGGCAATCGAAGCGGCCCCAACCGACGCTGCCCGGCATGCTCGACGATCGCGCCGTCATCGAGCGCGGGATAACCGATGTTGATGTGGTAGAGGCCCAGCCCCATCGAGAAACGCCATTACCATGAAGAAAACCGCTAGCCCTCCCAAGCACGACTGGAAGCGCTTCGACGCCATGACCGACAAGAAGCGCCAGCGCGCTGCTGCGTCTGATCCCGACGCCCTTCCATTGACCCCTGCCGACTTCAAGCGCATGAAGCGGACGCCGCGCGCCAAGATCATTCGCCGCGCCCTGGGACTGACCCAGGAAGAGTTCGCATCGCGCTTTCGCATCCCCCTCGGCACGCTTCGCGACTGGGAGCAGGGCGCATCCGAACCAGACCAGGCCGCCCGTGCGTACCTCACCGTGATCGCCCGCAATCCAAAGGCTGTCGTCAAGGCTTTGTTGTCCTAACCCGCCGCCACGTCGCCTACCACACGCACACGCACCCGCACCGAATTGCCCGGCAGGTAGGCGAGCGGCATGTCCTCGCTTTCGATGGTGCTGAGCGTCTTGCGGTCGGCGCCGGCGGCGACGGCGCGGTCGTTGGCGATGCCCTGGGCCGCGGCGATGGCGTCGCGGCGGGGCAGGTCCTTGAAGATCTGGTCGCACTCGCCGGAGACCTGGGCGATCGCCGCCCCGACGGCGTTGGCGCAGTCGCCATGCTCGACGTGGATGACCTTCGACACGCCTGGAAGCTTCTCGGGAATGAGGAACGCGCCGCCGCCGACGGCGATCAGCGGCACGTCGCCCGCTTCGGTCTTCATGCGGTCGATCGCCTCCTCGGCCATGCGGGCGGCCTCGTCGAACACGCGCGCGCAGGTCGCCTTGTCGAGATGGGCGACCTTGCCGCGGTCGCCGAGCGGCAGGATGCCCATCGCCACCGCGACGTCGGTCGTCGTAAGCTGCCGGCCGCCGAACGCAATGCCTTGCTTCAGCAGGCGGTAACCGACCGACAGCGGCCCGACCTTCAAGGGATCGAGCGAGACGTGGCTGCCGCCGCCCAGCCCGATCGACAGCAGGTCAGGCATGCGGAACAGCGTGCGCACGCCGCCGACCTTGACCACCGAGTTGGCCTCGCGGGGAAAGCCGTTCTTGAGCTGGCCCACGTCGGTCGTGGTGCCGCCGACGTCGATCACCATGGCGTCGCTCAAGCCGGACAGGTAGGCCGCGCCGCGCATGGAATTGGTGGCGCCCGAGGCGAAGGAATAGACCGGCAGGCGCCGCGCCTGGCTCGCTTCGACGACCGTGCCGTCGTTCTGTGTGATGAACAGCGGCGCCGCGATGCCCGACTCGCGGATGGCGCTCTCGAAGGCGGCGATGGTGTCGCGCGCGAGGTCGGCCAGCGCGGCGTTCAGCAGGCCGGCATTCTCGCGCTCCAGCAGGCCGATGCGGCCGAGGTCCGACGAGCAGGTGATGGTCGCGTCGGGCATGACCGCCGCGACCAGCTCGGCGGCGCGCCGCTCGTGAGTGGGATCGAGCGGCGAGAAGATCGCCGAGATGCCGACCGCCTTGAGGCCGGCCGCCTTCATCTCCTGCGCCGCCTTGGCGACGGCCGCCTCGTCGAGCGGCATGAACAGGCGGCCATCGTACTCGTGGCCGCCCTCGACCATCCACACGCCGCCGCGCACCAGCTCGGCGAGGTCCTCGGGCCAATCGCAGAACGGCGGCAGCGACGCCGAGGCCGGCATGGCGAGTCTCAGCGCCGCGACCCTGGTGAGATGCCGCCGCTGCACCACGGCGTTGATGAAGTGCGTGGTGCCGATCATTACGCCGTCGATCCGCTTGCCAACCAGCACGCCCGACGCGCCCAGCGCCTTCAGCGAGTCGAGAATGCCGGCGGTCACGTCCTCGCTGGTCGGCGCCTTCACCGCGCCCGCGACCTTGCCGTCCTCGATCAGGACGGCGTCGGTATTGGTGCCGCCTACGTCGATGCCGATCCGTCTCATGTCGCAAACACGCTCCTGAACTCGATGTCGTAGCCGAAGGCGCGCGGGCCGACATGCTCCAGCCCGCGCGAGGAAAGGAAGATCGACGACGGCGGCAGGGCGATCACCGTGACGCGCTGGCCATAGCGGATGGTCTCGCTGCCGACCGCCTCGCCGGACACCGAATCGAGCACGCAGATCAGGTCCGGCGACATGGCGATGGGTTCGCCGTCGCGGCGGGCGATGATCCATTCGTTCTGGAAGTTGATGGTGAGCTCCGAGCCGCGCCAATCGTCGAGCCCGTCGAAGCGCGCGATGCCGCGCAGGAAACCTTCGGTCGCGCGGCGTTCGACGTCGACCACCTTGCCCTTGTACAGAAGCTTGCCGTGCTCGATGCCGAGGATGGCGGCAACCGGATCCTCGTGCCGGCGCTGCGCGTCGCGCACCGCGTGGCCAATGGCCATCGCCTTGGTCACGGTGCCGTGGATGCACCATTGCTTCACCTCGGCGCCAGTACGCGGCGGCTGGGAAGTGGCTGCGACCGAGCCGTACTCGACGCAAACCTTGCGCAGCACGCGCTCGGCCCACTTCCAGGTCGGCACCTTGTGCACGATGATGCTCTCGAAGCCGCGCACGTCGACCCCCGTGAGCGGATACGGCGCGAGGCCGCCCACCGCGACCGAAGTCATCTGCAGCTCGGGATAGGCGCGGCCCATGGTGTCGGCGTCGACCACCGGAAGCTTCAGGTGGGCCGCCGCCATGAAGGGCCGCACGCCGTTGGCGCCGCCGATCTCCATGCCCATCAACGCCACGAACCGCCGGCCGATGTGCTTTTCCATCACCGTGACGGCGCGCGCCAAGGTGAGGCTGTCGGTCAGCCGCTCCTGGCCGACCAGCGGCGCGCCCATGTTGGCCACGGTGCCGACCCAGTCGCCGTCGGCAAGATCGGACGGATCCATCAGCTGCACGCGACAGCCTTCGCGGTAGAGCGCCCGCATGTTCAAGAGCGGCAGGTAGGGATTGCCGCCGCCGCCGGTGCCGAGGATCCAGGCGCCGACGGCGAGCGATTCGATGTCGTCGAGGCCGAGGTCGCGCCTAGTCACGGCAAGGGCTCACGCGAACACGCTCTTGAAGTCGATGTCGTAGCCGAAGGCGCGCGGACCCACGTGGCTCAGCCCCTTCTCCGACAGGAACACCGGCGGCGGCGGCAAGGCGATCACCGTGACGCGCTGGCCGTAACGGATGGTCTCCGTGCCGACGGCTTCGCCGGAGACCGAGTCGAGCACGCAGATCAGGTCGGGCGACATGGCGATCGGCTGGCCGTCGCGCCAAGCCACGATCCATTCGTTCTGGAAGTTGATCTCGAGCGCGGCGCCCTTGTGATCGTCGATGCCGTCGAACCGGGTGCGCCCGCGCAAGAAGCCTTCGGTGGCGCGCCGCTCGACGTCGACCACCTTGCCGCGGAACAGGATCTTGCCGGGCTCGACGCCGAGGATGGCGGCGATCGGATCCTCGTGCTTGCGCTGTGCCTCGCGCACGGCATGGCCGATGGCGATCGCCTTGGTAGTGGTGCCGTGGATACCCCATTTCTTCACTTCGGCGCCGGTGCGCGGCGCCTTGCACGTCGACGCGGTCGAGCCGTACTCGGCGCAGATCTTGCGGCTGACCCGCTCCATCCACTTCCAGGTCGGCACGCTTTCGACCAGGGATTCCAGCCCGCGCACGTCGACCGTGGTGAGCGGACACGGTTTCAGATCGCCGACCGCGACCGAGGTCATTTGCGCCTCGGGATAGGCGCGGCCCATCATGTCGGAGTCGATCACCGGACGCTCAAGATGCGCCGCCGCCATCATGGGCTGGATGGAGTTCCCGCCGCCGATCTCGAGCGACATGATGCCGCGAAAGCGGTTGCCGGTGTGCTCCTCCATCAGCGCCACGGCGCGCGCGATGGTGCGGCTGTCGCTCAGCCGCTCCTGGCCGACCAGCGGCGCGCCCATATTGGAGACCGCCGCGACCCAGTCGTCGTCCAAAAGATCGTCGCTCGGCATCAGCTGCACGCGATGGCCCTCCTTGTAGAGGGCGCGCATGTTCAGGAGGCCGAGATAGGGGCTGCCGCCGCCGCCGGTGCCCAATACCCAGGCGCCGACGGCCAGCGATTCGATGTCCTCGAGCGTGATGTCGCGCAGCGTCATTGCGTTGCCAATTCTCCCAACGACTTCTATGTAGCGGCCCCAGTGCGTGCTGATAAAGCACAGTAACTGGGGAGAAACCAGCAATGTCCGAGCCAATCAAACTGGTCGCGTTCGTCGGCAGCCTGCGCCAGGGATCGTTCAACCGCATGGCGCTGCACGCGTTCATCGAACGGCTGCCGGCCGGCGTGTCGGTCGAGAGCATCGAGATCGACTGGCCGCTCTACAACTTCGACATCCAAGCCAAGGGCTTTCCCGAGAAGGTCGAGGCCGCGCAAAAAAAGATGCTCGCCGCCGACGGCATCGTGCTGGTGACGCCCGAATACAATTACGGCGTTTCGGGCGTGCTGAAGAACGCCATCGACTGGCTGTCGCGCACCACCCCGCAGCCCTTTGCCGCCAAGCCGATCGCGATCTTCGGTGCGGCGGCCGGCCTGCTCGGCACGGCGCGTGCGCAATACAATTTGCGCCAGATCCTGATCTTCCTGGACGGCCGCCCGGTCAACCGGCCCGAGGTCATGATCGGCCAGGCGCAGAACAAGTTCGCCGACGGCAAGCTCACCGACGAGATGGCCGGCAAGCTGCTGACCGACCTCGGCGCATCGCTCCTGCTTGCGATCCGTCACGCGAAGGCCGTGGCGCACGTGACGTGAGCCCGCCGGCCCAGAACATCTACGACAACGACGCGTTCTTCGCGGGCTACGGCAAGCTCCGTCGCTCCGTCGAGGGCCTGGGCGGCGCGCCGGAATGGCCAACGCTGCGGGCGATGCTGCCGGCGATGGCGAGGCTGCGGGTCGTCGATCTCGGTTGCGGCTTCGGATGGTTCTGCCGCTTCGCACGCGAAGCGGGCGCCTCGCACGTGCTGGGCCTCGATCTCTCGGAGAAAATGCTGGCGCGGGCGCGGGAAGCGTCATCGGACGGTGCCATCGTCTACCGGCGCGCCGACCTCGAGCACCTCGACATGCCGCCGGCAGCGTTCGATCTCGCCTACAGCTCGCTCGCGTTGCACTACATCGCGAACCTGAAGGGACTGCTCGAGACGGTACATCGCGCGCTCGTGCCAGGCGGGAGGCTGGTCTTCTCGGTCGAGCATCCGCTCTACACAGCGCCCACCACGCCGGACTGGTCGGCGGATGACCGCGGGCACAAGAGATGGCTTCTCGATCGGTATCTCGACGAAGGAGAACGCTCGACGAATTGGTTGGCCGAGGGCGTGATCAAGCAACACCGCACCATCGCGAGCTATGTCAATCTGCTGCTCGAGCTCGGCTTCACGATGTGCCGATTGGAGGAATGGGGGCCGAGCGAGGCTGAGATCGCCAACCATCCCGAGTGGGCCGTCGAGCGCGATCGTCCGCCCTTCCTGCTGGTATCGGCCGCGCGTTGATCCGGCCGGCGGCCGCCATGCCGCAAGGGTTAGCGCAGTTGCCGCAGTTAGCGCTAGTGAATCGCCAATCGCCGGTCCCGCTGTGCCAGCACTGACTGCACGGCTCGCCGAGTTTCTGCGCACCATACGCCCAAAAACTCGGGAGCGATGCTGGCGCTGACTGCACGGTAATTTCTGGTATTGATGGTATTGATGGCGGCGCGATGTCTCACCGACGGGGTGCGCTGCAGAAGCAGTTCCCGCAGTCTTCGCAGTTTTGGCACGTGATCGGCCAATCCATCCTTGGCGCAAATCTCGCGACAGCTCCGACCGCCCCAAGGCAACGGTGCTCACGGCACTCCTCCATCAAGCCGAGTCCGGGAGAGTACCACACGGCTACAGGAGGGTAAAGCATTACTTTTGTGAACGTAAGAATAACTACGGCGCGCGCAGGCTGAAAATATAGGCGACGAGGTCGTCCTGGTCGCGCGCGCCGAGTTGGAAGTCCGGCATACGGCTGTGCGTCGCCGACATGGCGCCCTTCAAGGTCGCGGCAGTGAGGTCCTTGCGATTGGCGAGTGCAGGGAAGGTCGG
>JAFAKN010000573.1 GCA_019235415.1 Alphaproteobacteria bacterium | reverse complement strand
GGCGAGCCGGTCTACGGCATCAATACCGGTTTCGGAAAGCTCGCGAACGTCCATATCCCGCCCGGGGATCTCGCGGCATTGCAACGCAATATCGTGCTGTCGCATTCGGCCGGTACGGGCGCGCCCGTGCCGGTCGCTATCGCTCGGCTGATGATGGCGCTGAAGCTCGCAAGCCTTGCGCAGGGCGCATCCGGCGTGCGGCTGGAAACCGTGCGCTTGCTCGAGGCGATGCTCGCCGAAGGCCTGACGCCGGTCGTGCCTTGCCAGGGCTCGGTCGGCGCCTCGGGCGATCTCGCACCGCTTGCCCATATGTCGGCAGCTTTGATCGGCAAGGGCGAGATGATGGTCGACGGCCGCATCGTTCCTGCCGAGCACGCGCTGACCGAGGTCGGGCTGAAGCCGCTGACGCTCGGGGCCAAGGAAGGGCTGGCGCTGCTCAACGGCACTCAGTTCTCGACTGCCTACGCGCTGGCCGCCCTGTTCGAGATCGAGACCCTGTTCCAGTCGGCGCTGGTCACCGGCGCCCTGTCGACCGACGCCGCGCGCGGGTCGGATGCGCCCTTCGATGCCCGCATCCATCGCCTGCGCCGCCATCGCGGGCAGATCGAGACGGCCGAGGCGTTGCGCGAGCTCATGAAGGGCTCGGCGATCCGCGCCTCGCATCTCGTCGGCGACGAGCGGGTGCAAGACCCGTACTGCCTGCGCTGCCAGCCGCAGGTCATGGGGGCGGCGCTCGACCTGTTGCGGCATGCGGCAGCGACTCTGGAAACCGAAGCCAACGGCGTCACCGACAATCCGCTGATCTTCGCCGACACCGGCGAGGCCCTGTCCGGCGGCAACTTCCACGCCGAGCCGGTCGCGTTCGCCGCCGACACTATGGCACTGGCCCTCTGCGAGATCGGCTCGCTCGCCGAGCGGCGCATAGCCATGCTGGTCGATCCGGCGCTGTCGGGCCTGCCGGCCTTCCTGACACCGCGGCCGGGGCTGAATTCGGGCTTCATGATCCCGCAGGTGACGGCGGCGGCACTGGTCTCGGAAAACAAGCAGCGCGCCCATCCGGCGAGCGTCGATTCCATCCCGACCTCGGCCAACCAGGAGGACCACGTCTCGATGGCCGCGCACGCCGCGCGCCGACTGATGGACATGGCCGACAATTGCGGCACGGTGATCGCCATCGAACTGCTGGTTGCCGCCCAAGGCTGCGACTTTCATGCACCGCTTACCTCCAGCGCGCCGCTCGAAGCGGTGCGCGCGCTGTTGCGCCACGAGGTGCCGCATCTCGACGAGGACCGTTCGCTGCATGCCGACCAGCAGGCGGCAACGCGGCTGGTGCGCAGCGGTGCCGTCGTCGCGGCGGCCGGCCGGACACTCCCGTCCCTTTTCCCCTGAGGACCCATGACACGCATCGACAATGTCCGGGTAATCCGCGCTCCCCATGGCGCGACGCTCACGGCCAAGAGCTGGCTCACCGAAGCGCCGATGCGCATGCTGATGAACAACCTCGATCCCGACGTCGCCGAGAAGCCGGGCGAGCTGGTGGTCTATGGCGGCATCGGCCGCGCCGCGCGCGATTGGGAGAGCTTCGACCGCATCGTCGGCGCCCTGAAGCGGTTGGAGGGCGACCAGACGCTGCTGGTGCAGTCGGGCAAGCCGGTCGGGGTGTTCCGCACCCATGCCGATGCGCCGCGCGTGCTGATCGCCAATTCCAACCTCGTGCCGCACTGGGCGACCTGGCAGCACTTCAACGAGCTCGATCGCAAGGGCCTGATGATGTACGGCCAGATGACCGCGGGCTCGTGGATCTATATCGGCAGCCAGGGCATCGTGCAGGGCACCTACGAGACCTTTGCCGAGCTCGGTCGCCGGCACTATGGCGGTGACCTATCCGGCCGCTGGATCCTGACCGCCGGACTGGGCGGCATGGGCGGCGCTCAGCCTCTGGCCGCGGTGATGGCCGGTGCCTCCTGCCTCGCCGTCGAATGCCAGCCGTCACGCATAGAGATGCGCCTGCGTACGCGCTATCTCGACAGGCAGGCGACGACTCTCGACGAGGCTCTGGCCATGATGGAGGCGGCGAACAAGGCGAAGAAGCCGGTCTCTGTCGGTCTGCTCGGCAACGCCGTCGACATATTCCCCGAATTGGTGCGGCGCGGCGCGCGGCCGGATGCCGTCACCGACCAGACGTCCGCGCACGATCCGGTCAATGGCTACCTGCCGAAAGGCTGGACGATCGCCGACTGGGAGAAACGCCGCGAGAGCGACCCGAAAGCCGTCGACCGGGCCGCACGCGCCTCGATGGCCGAGCATGTCAGGGCGATGCTCGAGTTCCATCGCAGGGGCATCCCGGTCGTCGATTACGGCAACAACATCCGACAGATGGCTTTCGAGGAAGGCGTGAAGGACGCCTTCGATTTTCCGGGATTCGTGCCGGCCTACATCCGCCCCCTGTTCTGCCGCGG
>JAFAKN010000465.1 GCA_019235415.1 Alphaproteobacteria bacterium | reverse complement strand
TTCTCCGATGGCGATGGCGCAGGTGGCCTGGCGAGTTGCGATCCGCTTGCCGAGCAGCCGCCCGTTGCGGCCGGCCGCGACCAGGGCCGCGGCTTCGGCAATCGACGGCACGCCCTTGGCGCTGGCGACACGCTGCGATTGGGTAGGAACCCGTCCGGCCATGCCGGCGAGCTCGTCGAGGGTGCAGGCGACCACCGAGGCGGCAAGACGACGCCCAAGCTCCGGGACGACCGGTTCGGTGGCCTTGGTCGATGCCGTCGCGATCGCGCGCAGGCGATCGGCCGGTACATCGAACGAGCCGAGCGCCAGACGTACGACCTGCTCGAGCTCGTCGGCCGTAGTGCCGTTTCGGAATCCCAGGCCGGCGACGATCATGGCTTGCTCGCGCGCCATTGCACGATGGGCGAGGCGTGACGCCACACGAAGACGTTGCCGGCGCCGGCCTTCCCGGCCTTGGCCATGTCCAGTCGCACGAGCTCCCCGCCATGGCGCTGGAAAAGCTCGATCAAGCGTGCCTCCGACTGCAGCGACACGGCGTTGGCGACCAGCCGGCCACCCGGCTTCAAGGCCGACCATGCGCCCTCGAACACGGCGGGATCGGCGAGGCCGCCGCCCAGGAAAACGACGTCGGGCGCCGGCAGTCCCTCGAACGCCTGCGGCGCGCGCTTGGCGACGATGACGAGGTCCGGCGCGCCGAGCTTGGCGGCATTGCGCGCCGCACGGGCGGCACGCTCGGGATCGGATTCGATGCCGATGGCCTTCAGCGAGGCGTGGCGCAGCAGCCATTCGATCGCCACCGAGCCGGCGCCCAAGCCGACATCCCACAGAAGCTCGCCCTGGCGTGGCGCCAGCGCCGCGATCGTGACGGCTCGAACATCGCGCTTGGTCAGCTGGCCGTCGTGCTCGAACAGCGAATCGTCGAGCCCGGCGCCGAGCGGCAGCACCACGGAGTCCGCCGAAGCCTCGACTTCGAGGGCGACGATATTGAGCGCCGCGACATCGGCAAGATCGAAGGTTGCGGCGCGGCTCTGGCGAATGCGTTCGCCCTTGCCGCCCAGAGCCTCCAGCACGGTGATCGTGCTTGAGCCCATGCCGCGATCGCCGAGCAGCCGGGCAAGGTTGGCTGGGGTCTGCCCGTCCCAGGACAGCGCGAGGATGCGCGCACCGGGCTGCAGATGGCGCACGATGCCTTCCAAGGGACGGCCATGCAGGCTCACCAGCGCGGTGTCCTGCAACGACCAGCCCAGTCGCGCCGCGGCGAGGCTGAACGAGGAGGGTCGCGGCAGACAAAGCATCTCCGCCGGCGCAAAGGCGCGCATCAGCAGCTCACCAACGCCGTAGTGGAAAGGATCGCCGCTGGCCAACACCACGACGCGACGGCCGCGATGCTGCTCTAGGGCCGGGATGACGTCGCTGATCGGGCTGGGCCAAGTGAGCGCCCGGCCACCGATCAGGCCGTCCGCCAAGGCGAGGTGGCGCTTGCCGCCGACTATGAGCTCAGCCGACCCGACCAGATGCCGCGCGACCGGCGACAGCCCTGCCACGCCGTCCTCGCCGATCCCGACGATGGACAGCCACGGGCCTCCCGTGCAGGTTGCCCCCTTGTTCATCCCCTGCCGATCCCGCAAATGCGAGTCCTCATTCTCGGCGGCACGACTGAAGCATCCGAATTGGCCCGCCTCGTGGCAGGTGATGGACGCTTCAAGGCAACTCTGTCGCTTGCCGGCCGCACTTCTTCCCCAAGACCGCAACCCCTGCCCACCCGTACAAGCGGTTACGGCGGCATCACAGGACTTTCCCGCTTCCTTGTAGACGAACGAATCGAGGCTGTCGTTGATGCAACGCACCCCTACGCCCTACAAATTTCCGCGAATGCCGTCGTTGCCTGTGGAGAGGTTGGCGTGCCGCTGGTTTCGATCGTGCGGCCGGCATGGCAGGCCGAGCCCGGCGATCGCTGGCAGCCGGCAGCGTCGACCGCGGCTGCGGCGGCGGCGCTCGGCGAGGCGCGGCGTTCGGTCTTCGTGACCGTAGGCCGCCAGGAGCTGCATGCGTTCGCGGCCGCGCCGCAGCACCGCTACGTGGCGCGGCTGATCGAACCGCCGGCGCAGACCGAGTTGCCGCCCGACCTGGTGCTGCTGCGCCAGCGCGGACCGTTCGACCGGTTGACCGAGCAGGACCTGCTGCAACGCGAACGGATCGAGGTCCTGGTGTCCAAGAATTCCGGCGGAAGCGCCACCTACCCCAAGATCGAGGCAGCGCGAGCCCTGGGCCTGCCGGTGATCATGATCGCTCGACCAGGCAAACCCGCCGGGACGATGGTGCCGAGCGCAGAGAAAGCACTGCACTGGCTGGCTCATAGGGCAACGCTCTCCTCGCCGCGCGGGGTGTAAACCCAGCGGCCGATGCGTCGCGTCGCGCGCGCCCCGACGATGACGAGCGTGCGCATGTCGGCACGGGTCGCATCGGCAGCGCCAAGCGTCGTGCCGACGACGCAGGCTTCGGAGGTGCCCGCAGCGCGCACGAACAGGACCACCGTGTCAGCCGCCTTCCGCTGCCGCAGCAGCTCGAAGGCGAGCACCAGTTGATGCGGCCTGGCCTTCGAGGCGGGATTGTAGAGCGCGATGACGAAGTCGGCTTCCGCTGCGGCCGCAAGCCGCCGCTCGATCGTGCGCCAGCTCTTGAGATTGTCCGACAGCGAGATGGCACAGAAGTCGCCGCCGAGCGGCGCGCCGGCTTCCGCTGCCGCCGCCAGCATGGCAGTCACGCCGGGCTCGACCCGGATGTCGAGCGCGCGCCACGCGGGATCGCCCGCCTCGAGGGCCTCGAACACCGTTGCCGCCATGGCGAACACGCCGGGATCGCCGCCCGATACAACCACCACATCGCGGCCCGCACCGGCGAGCGACAGGGCGAGGCGTGCCCTCTCGAGCTCGACGCGGTTGTCGGAGGCGTGCCGTCGCTGGTCGGAGCATTCAGGGAGCCGCGCGAGATAGGGGCCGTAGCCCACGACGTCGGAGGCGCGCGCCAGCGCCGCCTGGGTCGCCGGCGTCATCAGCTCGGGCTTGCCCGGTCCGATGCCGACGATCACCAGCGAACCGCTCATACCCGCCTGCCCTCGCCCGGGATCAACACCATCGCGAAGTAGGCGCCCTCCGATTCGCCGCACTCGGCGAGTGGCCGGATCCGCTCCTCTTCCATGGTGCCGCGCTCGACATAGACGGCGCGCGCCAGCAATCCGGCCGTCGCGACGGCGCGCCGCACCTTGGCCAGATGCCGGCCCACTTTCATCACCACTGCCGCATCGGCAAAACGCAGCCGCTCGACCAGCTTCGCTTCGTCCAGTGTGCCGGGCAGCACGACGAGCGAATCGTCGCCCCAGGTGATGGGGACGTTGGCGCGTGTCCAGCAGCCGGACATGCCGGTGACGCCGGGCACGACCTCGGTCGGGAAATCGGCCGCAAGTCGCCGCCAGATGTGCATGAAGGAGCCGTAGAAGAACGGATCGCCCTCGGCCAGCAATCCCACCGACCGGCCCAGTCGCAGCTCGCCCGCGATCGCGTTGGCCGCATCGCGGTAGAAGCGGCCGAGCTCGTCGCGATAGAGCGCGCAGTCGGCCGGCACCTCGTCGGTCAAAGGATATTCGAAGCGCCGCTCGGTCCGGCCGGCCGACAAGAGCGGCGCCACGATCCGGCGGGCATTGCCCGCAAGGTCGCGCTTGGCGAAGTAGGCCACGAGATCCACCGTCTGGACCAGAGCTGCCGCACGCAGCGTGAGATAGCGTACATCGCCGGGCCCGACGCCGATGCCGTAGAGCGTGCCGGACTTGGCGGCACCGGCCAGATCGTCGAGCGCGCTCATTCCCGATCGCTCGCCAACGCGTTGACGGCGGCTACCGCCATGGCGCTGCCGCCGCGCCGGCCGCGCACGATCAGGAAGGGCACGCGGCCATCCATCGCCAGCGCCTCCTTCGATTCGGCGGCACCCACGAAGCCCACCGGCAGGCCGATCACGGCAGCGGGTGCTGGCACGCCTGAATCGATCAGCTCGAGCAGCCAGAACAGCGCCGTCGGCGCGTTGCCGATGGCGACCACCGAACCGCCCAGCCGGTCGCGCCACAGCTCCATCGCCGCCGCCGTGCGCGTGTTGGCGATCTTTTGCGCGAGTGCCGGCACGGCAGGATCGTCGATCGTGCAAACGACAGGGTTGGCGGCCGGAAGGCGGCTGCGCGTGATGCCTTGCGCCACCATGCGCGAATCGCAGTGGATCGCCGCACCCTGTCGCAGTGCCTGCCGCGCGCGCTCGGCAAAGCGT
>JAFAKN010000446.1 GCA_019235415.1 Alphaproteobacteria bacterium | reverse complement strand
CAACGCGGTCTTGTACTGGCGCACGGCCAGGTCGGCCTTGTCCATCGACAGCGCCTGGTTGCCGGCCCGATTGGCCTGCTCGAGCTGGGTGTCGGTCGGCGGTGGCGGCTCCGCCGGCTTGCCGCCGCACGCGGCTAGCGCCAACGGCGACAGCGCGAGCAAGGCGATGGCGGCCGCCAGACGTCCTGCACGCATCCGGTCGGCCACGAGAGGAAGGCTCACGGTCTCACGTCGAGCGCCGGTGCGCGCCGAGTCGCGGGCGCGGCGGCGGTGTTGGTGCTGCCGGAGCCGCCCAACAGCCAGAGGCCACGCAGCTGGCCGAGCAGCAGCTCGAGCTCGTGGGCCGTCACCTGCGCCTGCAACAAGGTGCTCGGCAAGGCGTCGGTGGTCACCGCCACGTTGTCCATGATCCGCGGCGTGGCGGTTGCGAGGTTGCGCGTCGTGGTCTGCAGCGAGCCCAGGATCGCGTCGGTCTTCTGCAGGATCTGGGCGATGCGCTGGTCCTTCGACGTCCGCTCGAGCTGGGCGGCGGTCTCGCGCACGCTGAGCAGCGTGGCTTCGATGTCGCTCGCCAGCTTCTCGTTGGCGATCAGGCGGCCGGCAACGCCGTCGCCGTTCTCGACGCGGCGTGCGATGTCGGCGGCGGAGGCCAGCGTCTGACGCGCATTGGAGAGCGTCTGCTCGAGCGGGCCGGCCGGATCGACGGCGCGGTGCGCGACCGCCGTGAAGGCGACCACCGCCTTCTCCACGTCGTCCAGGAGCGGCAGGATCTTGCCGCGCAGCTCGTCGACCATTTGCCCCAGCGTGTCGGTCGGCGCCCGTTCGCTTTTCGCCGTCAGCACGGCGAGATTGTAGCTCCACAAGAGCTCCGTGCCGCTGCCGCGCGAGATGTCGATGTAGGCCGCGCCGGCGACGCCGAACTGACGACGGATTGACACCGTGGAGTCGTTGCGGATGAAGGGCCGCATCTGATCGTCGACGCGGGCGATGGCACGCATGCGCTGGTTGGGGTTGACGACGATCTCGCGAACTTCGCCGGCACGGATCCCCAGGACCTGCACCTCGGCCCCGCGGGCCAGCCCCGCGACCCCCTCGTCGGGCAGCAGGATGGTGAGCGTGGACGACGGCTGGAACCAGTTCTTCAGCAGGCCGGCATTGATCAGCACGAAGATGAACACGGCGAGGCAGGCCAGCACCACGGCGCCCACGATCTCGTCGAACTGGTACACCCCGAAGATCGACCTTCTCATCGCCCCCTCCGCGCCCTCACCAGGCCCTGCTCGCCGAGCCGCAGCACCTGCTCGGGCTCGACGAATTCCGCCGCGCGTGCTGCCAGGCTGGCGGTGATCCACAATACCGCGCCGCCGCGGTCTTTGGCGGTCGAAATGGCCTGTGCCATCGGCACGGCGAGCTCAGCGGCCTGCTCGAGCACCGGGTCCTGCACCACGACCAGGTCGGGCGTGCCGAGAAAACCGCGCACGCAGGCCGCCCGCACCAGCGCCCGCCGCGGTGTGGTCTCCCGTCGGCCGGTCGGCAGGCCGGGCAGGACGAAGAGGCGAGCGAGCTCGGTCGCGTCCTCGATCATTTCGTCGCGGCCGCGGTTGAAATGGTAGGCGCCGGCCAGCAGGATCGAATCGAGCACCGACATGTGCGCCGGCCAGACGTCGGTCTGCATCACCGCACCGATGCGCCGGCGGCGGTTCATGCGCTCGCGCGGCGTGCGGCTCGCCCAGTCGACTCCGAGGAAGCGCACGTGACCGGCCGACGGATCGGTCATGCCGACGCAGAGATCGACCATCGCGACGGCATCGGCCTCGTCGTCGACCTCGACCAACGCGACGCTGCGGCGCGGCAGCTCGAGGTCGAGCCGCGCCGGCGAGCTGGAATGCTGCCGCTCCGGCAAGGTCACGCCTTGCAGCGACAACACCATTCGGGAGGGACGCACCGCCATGACGCCAAGGCCCGTGGGTCAAATCGCGAGGTCGAAGAAGCCGTTGACTGCAAAGATCGCCAGCGCCGAGCGCACGAAGCCGCGCGGCACCAGCCGTTGCAGCTCGTCGCCCTCGTCGTGCCGCCCCAGGCCGGTGGCGCAGCAGGACAGCGCGACGGCAAAGCCGATGGTGAGGCATTTCAACGGCGGGATGACAAAGTCGCTCGGATCCATGGCGCGCAGAACCAGGTCACGGAAGTCCTGGATCGAGTAGGAGATGAGACCCAGCGCGTGGGCCATCACATAGCCGGTCAGCAGGGTCGACAGCAGCAGGGTCGTGGCGACGCAGAACGAGCCCAGCGCGAACGCGATCGCACGCGGCATGACCAGCATGGCCAAGGGATCGAGGCCCTGGATCTCGAACAACCTGAGCCAGCCGCGGGTGTGCGCCTCGCCGAGCTCGATCAGGGTCGCCGTGCCGCTGCGCCCGAACAGGATCAGCCCGACCAGGATGGGCACCAGCTCGCGCACCAGCAGGACGACGATGACCGGGCCGACCAGCCCGGTGGTCCCGGTCTGGGCCAGCCAGTACACCGCCTGCGACACCAGCGCGAAGCCGACCAGCAGCCCGGTCGCCGCCGTGGTGGCGAGCGAGCGCACTGCGACCTGGTCGAGCAGCCGCCGGAACTCGGCGCGGACCGGTGGAGCCCATGTGCTGCGGCGCAGCGCCACGACCAGCACGGTCGCGGCCAGCGACAGGTAGAGCAGCAGCCGCTGCAGGCCCGAGATCGTCCCGCTGCCGACGCTCGCCAGAAAGCGGCGCAGGCGCGCCACGAAGGCGGTGCGCCGGTAGCGCCTGGTGGCGAATTGCATGCTCATATGCGTCCGAGCATCACGAAGGTGCGCATATTGCCGGTCTCGGGCAGGAAGTAGCTGCCGCGCGGCCGGAACAGGAAGCGGTCGGCCAAGAGCTCGTAGGCGGTCTCGGAGGCGCCGATGGTGCGTCGTGCGCTGGTGCTGGCGAGGACACGGGCGATGCCGACCGAACCGCCCCAGACGTGGCGCAGCGGCGGCTCGGTGCCGACGGTCGAGGCCATCACCGTGCCGATGTCGATGGCGACGCTGAAATCGAGGCTGATGCTCCAGCGCTCCTCGAGCTCGAGCAGGCGATCACGCAGGTCGAGCACGGCGGTCGCGACGCAGCGCGCCGAGGCGATCGCCGCTGCCTTGTCGGGCGAGAAGGCGGCGAGCACGATCTGGTCGTCGAGCAGGGCGGCGTAGCTCAAGCCGCTCTGCTCGATGGTCCGGCGCAGTTCGTCGACGATGGCGTCCATCGCCGTCCGCTCCTCGCAGCCGGCCGGCCGCTTGGCCACGGTGGTCCACGCCGGCAGCTTCAGCACGGCGATGGCGGCGCCGTCGATCACCGCCTCGTCGAGATCCTCCAGCGCGACGTCGTGTTGCATGAGCGCATGCTCCAGCCGCGATTGGCGCTCGGCAAAACCCTCGGCCACGGTGCCGCCGACCGTGCTGGTGCCCGCCGCTGCGGCGGCGGCGGCGCGGACGGCGACCGGCTCGGGCGGCGCCGCCGCGGTGTAGCGCAACGCCAGCACCGCCGACAGCGCGTCGCAGAACGTCGTCATGCTGGTCGTATGCTCGCCGCGCTGCGGGTCCTCGACGGTCACCATGCCCATCAGGCGGCCGTTGGACATGATGGGCATGATGTAGACGCCCTGGATCTGCAACTGCTTCAGGTAGACACGAGCCAGATCCTCGGTGCGGCGGTCTTGGCTGGCGTCGGCCGCGTCGATCGGCTCGCCGCTGCCCAGCGACGCGAACAGGTCGGGCAACTGGTCGCGATGCAGCTCCATGCCGCTGGTGTGGTCGTTGGCGGTACGGTCGAAGCAATCCTCGCAGACCAGCGTCGTGCGGTCGGGGCTGAGCCGCCACACCGCGACGCGCTTGGCGGCACAATCGCCGGTCGCGGTTTCGAGGGCGGCTTCCAGGCTCTCGTCGGTGCCGCCGTCGCTGGGCGGGCCGGCGCGGGCGAGCTCGACGAAGGTGCGTGAGCGCAGCTCGAGGGCCTGTTGGCGCGAGGCGGCTGCAGCGGCGCGGCGTTCGGCGAGGAGGTTGCGCCAGGCGAGCAGGCCGCTCAGGCCGGCGACGGTCAGCACCACCAGCACCGACATCACGAGGGCCGCCAGCGCGCTGTCGGAGACGAAGCCTATGAAGTCGGTCTCCGGCACGACGATCAGCGCCGACCAGTCGCGCCCCGTCAGCATCTTCATCGGTTCCGACGACACGATGATGCGCTCGTTGGCGAAGTCGAGCACCTGGCGGCCGGGGCCCCGCATGCGCAGGAGGTTGTAGGCGCGTGCCAGCACCGGGTCGCCGAGCTCGTCGAGCATCGGGGCCTTCTGGTCAGGCCCGCTGGCCGGCAGCCAGTTGTCGCTCGGGTAGGCGACGACGCGCCAGTTGCGGTCGACGATGAGGGCCTGGCCGCTGTGGCCGATGTCGATGTGCTTCAGGAAGTCGTCGAGGCTCGCGAGCTCGATGTCGATGCCGATGACGTTGCCGAGCTTGCCGTCCTGGTCGAAGTGCGGGATCGAGAAGGTGATGCCGGGCTTTTTCACCGTATAGAAGAGATAGGTGTCGCTCCAGAACGGCTTCTTGGTGGTAACCGCACCCTGGTACCACGGCCGCGTCCTGGGATCGAACTCGTCGGTGTTGTCCTCCTCGACCTTGATGACCTTGCCCTCGGCATCGCGCTTGGTCCAGGTGATCTTGGGCTTCTCGCCGCGCCGGTCGATCAGCTTGCTGTCGAGCCCGCCGTTGGCGTTTCGCACCACGTAAAGAAAATTGCCTTGCGGATCGCCGTAGCTGAAGCCGACCACCGCGCGCATCGCGCCCATGCCGCGCAGCACGAACGGCTCCACGCTGTCGAGGCCGGCGAACACGCCGCGCCCTGCCGCGGTGGCGTCGGCCAGCTCGAGGAACTGCTCGGGCGGCGCCAAATAGGCCTGCATCTGCAACGCCACGCGCCGGTCGATCGACGTGACGAGATCGTTGCCCAGCACGACGGCGCCGCGCCGGTTGCTGTCGTAGACGAAGTAGGCGATCGACGCGACAAGCACCACCACGACGACCACTCCGACGACCGGCAGGCCGTGGCGCAGGGTGCGGTGAAAGCCGGACTCGGGCCGCACCTCCGGGCGCGGGGCCGGCGTGCTCGGCGTCAGCGAGAGTGCCTTGTCGGCAGGCGCCCGGGGCGCGAACAGGGACCAGCCAGCCATTCAGGCCGAATCATAACGCATTGCAGAGACCCCGCGAGAGTCCTTGGGACCGCAGGCCTCCCCCCAAAGCGGGTCGCATGCCTGCGGTCCCAAGGATAGAGAGGTGAGCATACACCGCGCCGCCGCCGAGAGTGTGATTGTTCGCACCGATCGACTTTCGGCGGCGTAGCCGATCTGGTGTACTGGCGCGGGCTTATTGCCAAGCTTCAGGGCGTGCTCGGGAGCCATGGATGGGCGTTGACGCCAACACCGACGACAGGCAGGAACAGCTTCTCGGCACGCTGCCGTCGGGAACGCGGGTGAAAAATTACCAGCTGGTATCGGTGCTGGGCCACGGCGGCTTCGGCATCACCTACCAGGCGCGCGACACGACGCTGGGGCGCGACGTCGCCATCAAGGAATATCTGCCCGCCGCGTTGGCGCTGCGCCAGGACGGCACCACCGTCGTGCCGCGCTCGACGCAGCTCGCCGAGGACTTCCGCTGGGGCCGCGACCGATTTCTCGACGAGGCGCGCACGCTCGCGACCCTGGAGGGCGTGCCCTCGATCGTGCGCGTCTACGACTTCCTCGAGGCCAACGGCACGGCCTACATGGTCATGGGCCTGGTGCGCGGCGAGACCCTTGAGCGGCGCCTGAAGCGCGAGGGGACCCTGTCGGCCATGATAGCGGCGTCGCTGCTCGAGCGCCTGCTGGTCGGGCTCGAGGAGGTGCACGATGCCGGCTTCCTGCATCGCGACATCAAGCCCGCCAATATCATCCTCGATGCTCGGGACAACCCGACGCTGATCGACTTCGGCGCCTCGCGGGCGGCGATGGCCGACCGGTCGGCCGCGCTTACCGCCGTGTTCACGCCGCGCTATGCCGCGGCCGAGCAGCTCACCTCGGACAAGCAGGGACCGTGGACCGACATCTACGGTCTCGCGGCCACGCTTTACCATGCGATCACCGGCAGTCCGCCGCCGAGCTCGCTCGAGCGCGCCCTCGACGACGGCTACCGCCCGCTCGTCGAGCTCGCCCCCGCAGGTTTCCCGCCCCGCCTGCTGCAGGGCTTGGACGAGGGCCTCCGGGTCCGTGCACGCGACCGGCCGCAGTCGATCGCGGCCTGGCGCCCGCGTCTTTTCTCGACCGAGGCGCCGGCTGGCGACGCCACGGTCGTCGCGGCCAGAGCCGAGCCGCCTGCCCCGCCCGTTCGCCCTGCGGCCGCGACGGCAGAGCCGACCGCGCCAGCCGCGCTGCCACCGCCGCCATTCGATCAGTCGGCAAGACCCGCCGCCCGCCGGACGCGCCTTGCGCTCTACGCCGGTACTGCGGCGGCGCTTCTGGCACTGGTCGGCGCCGGCTATTTCGGTTTTGCGACCAAGCCCGCGCCAACCCTGGTGCAGGCGTCGAAGACCGGCATCCCCGCGACGGCGCCCGGTCCGACGGCCGGGCATCCGCTGCAGCTCGACCTTGCCGCCAGCAAGATCGAGCTGATCGATGGGCGTTATGCCTTGGCGGGCGAGATCGTCAACAGCGGCTCGGCTACCGCGGCGGCGAGGCAGCTCACGCTGGTGTACCGCAAGGGCGAGCAGGTCTTGGGGCAGCGCACCTATTCGCTCGCGCAGGGTCCCATCGCCCCGGGCGGTCGTGTGAAATTCACCCTGGCGCTCGACGATCCGCCGCCCGGCGCCACTCAGCTCGAGGGCATCGTCGAATGACAAGCACACTCGGAGGTTGATCGGTTCCCTGTCATCCCGAGCGCGGCGAGGGAGCTTTCTGGTTGCCTAAAAGGTCCCTCGCTTTGCTCGGGATGACAGAGTCCGCCACAACACGGCCTTCATCCTGCGGTGGTATAGGGAAATAGGCATCAGCATGCGTAGAGGGGGACTCTCATGGCAAACATGCTGACGAGGGTGGGCGCCGTCTCTTTGCTCGCGGCCGTCGGGCTCCTGGCCTGTTTCGGCAACGCACGAGTGGGAGCACAGCAGGGCATGACGCTCGATGTCTGCCCGACCGACTACGGCAGTTTCCCGGACGACGCGCCGACGCTCACCTGCGGCTGCACGCCGGCGGCCGTCAAGGCCGGCAACGTCTACGGCGCCAATCCCTACTACTGGCAGTCCTCGCCCTGTCGCGCGGCTTTCCACGCCGGTGCGATCGGCGCCGAAGGCGGCCAGATCGTCATCCAGCCCAAGCGGGCTCCGTTCTTCCCGGCCGTCACCCGCAACGGCGTCGCGGGCAGCTCCTATCCCGGCGACAAAGGCTTCCAGGTGGTCGTGACGACGACATCGCCGCCGCAGGCGCCGCCGGGCGGAGGGGCGAGCACTGCCGCCGCCGGCGACAAGTCCGGCATGACGCTCGACGTCTGCCCGTCCAACTACGGCAGCTTTCCCGAGGATGCGCCTGCTCTTACTTGCGGCTGCACTTCTGCGGCAATCAAGAGCGGCAGCGTCTACGGCGCCAATCCATACTACTGGCAATCATCGGTCTGCCGCGCGGCCTATCATGCCGGCGCGATCGGCGCCGAGGGCGGCCAGATCGTGATCCGGCCAAAGAACGCGCCGTTCTTCCCGGCGGTGCCGCGCAATGGGATCGCGGCTGACTCCTATATGGCGGGCAGGGGGTTTCAGGTGGTGGTGGCCGGGGCGTCCGCCCCGCAGGCGCCGGCCGCCGCGCCCGGCACGCCGGCCGCAAGCGCAGGCATGACGCTCGACAACTGTCCGGTCAACTACGGCAGCTTCCCCGACGATGCGCCGTCGCTGGCTTGCGGCTGTACCGCCGCGGCGATCAAGACCGGCAGCGTCTACGGCGGCAATCCCTATTACTGGCAATCGTCGGTCTGCCGCGCGGCCTATCATGCCGGTGCGATTGGCGCCGAAGGTGGCCAGATCGTCATTCAGCCAAAAGGCGCGCCGTTCTTCCCGGCGGTGCCGCGCAACGGGATCGCGGCCGACTCCTATATGGCCGGCAAGGGCTTCCTGGTGGTGCTCGCAGCGGCGGCGCAGACGCCGACTGCCGCTGCGGGCACGCCGGCGGCGAGTGCGGGCATGACGCTCGACAACTGTCCGGTCAACTACGGCAGCTTCCCCGAAGACGCACCGTCGCTGGCCTGCGGCTGCTCGGCCGCAGCGGTGAAGGCGGGCAACGTCTACGGCGCCAATCCCTATTATTGGCAGTCCTCGCCTTGCCGCGCGGCGCTGCATGCCGGCGCCGTCGGCGCGCAGGGCGGGCAGATCGTGATCAAGCCGAAGCGCGCACCGTTCTTCCCGGCGGTGGCGCGCAACGGTGTGACCGGCACTTCCTATCCCGCAGGCCAAGGCTTCGAGGTGGTGGTCGCTCCACCCGCGACGGCGCCGGCCGCGACCCCGCCGCCGGCGCCGGCCGCGCCGCCCGCGACACAGACCGCATCGGTCGAGCGTCCCTCGGTCGACATGACCGGCAAGCCGATCCAGGCGCCGGTGGCCGAGACCCTGCGCAAGACCGGGCGGGTGCAGCTCTACGTCAACTTCGCCACCGACCAGGAGAAGCCACTGCCCTCGAGCGAGCCGGTCCTGCAGGAGCTTTTGGCCACCCTGCAGGGCGACGGCACGCTGCGCGTCATGTTGATCGGCCACACCGACAACCAGGGCGGCGCACCCTACAACCTCGACCTCTCGCAGCGCCGCGCGGCTGCCGTCTATCTCTGGCTGATCCAGCACGGCATCGATTCCGGGCGTTTGCGCTCCGACGGTCGCGGCCTGATGGAGCCGATCGCCGACAACGCCACCGAATGGGGCCGCGCGCTGAACCGCCGCGTGGAGGTGCAGGCGATCCGCTGATGCCCGATGTCATCCCGAGCGCAGCCAGGGACCTTTCCTGTGGCCTTAAAGGTCCCTCGCTTCGCTCGGGATGACAGGCAGCGCTTTGACGCTACCGATCGCGAGGCAGGGATCCGCGCGGGGTTTCCGCGATGGGGCCGCCGCCGCAGGTCGCGAGCGGCACGCCGATCGCGATGCGCTTGCCGGCCTGTGCCAGGCAGCCGCCGCGCCAGGTGCCGGCGAAGGTGACGCCGTCGATGGTCACGCTGCCCGGGCCATGGGGCAGGTCGGCGGCGTAGCTGCCGTCGAAGCGCTCGCCCGTCGGCCAGTCGTAGTGGCCCGTGCCTTCGCGCTTGCCGCGCCGGAAGGTGCCCTCGAAGCGATCGATCGGGCGGCCATGCTCGAACCATTGCACGACCCCCGGCCCGTCTTTGCGTCCGCCCGGGCAACTGCCGGTCCAGGTTGCGGTGTCTTCCGGTTCGGGATGCCAATCCCACAGGCGGCAACCCGACTGCGGGTCGAGCAGCCAGCGGCCGTCGTCGCACGGCGCGGTCCAGCTGATGGCAAGCGAATCGGGCTCCACCACGTCGCACGGCTTGGCCCGCGTCTCGGCCGCCGCAACCACCAGCGTCGGGCCCAGCAAACCACAAAGCACGGCCGCGCTGGATGCGAACCGAAGCCCACGAAGCAGGGCCATGATGACAACCATCCTCGTCGTCTCAGATAGGGAGCGTCGCGGACAACGGCAACGCCATGAGCCAGATCAAACCATCATCCCGTCGCCGAGATAGGCCCGGCGCACCTCGGGATGGCGGCGGATCTCCTCGGGCGCGCCGCTGGCGATGGTGCGACCCTGGACCAAGGTCGTGATGCGGTCGGCGAGCCGGAAGACGGCGTCCATATCGTGCTCGACCAGGAGGATCGTACGCCGGCCTTTCAGCGCTTCGAGCAATGTCACGATGCGCATCGCCTCCTCGGGCGCCATGCCGGCCATCGGCTCGTCGAGCAGCAGGACGCGGGCGCCGGTTGCCAGCGCCAAGCCGAGCTCGAGCTGGCGTCGCTCGCCGTGCGCCAAGGTGCCGGCGAGTGCCTCGCCGCGCGGACCGAGACCCACGGCGTCGAGCTCGGCACGGGCGCGCTCGCGGTCGGCGCGGCCCGACGCGCCCTGAACCGCGAGGGCGAGGTTCTCCAGCACGGTGAAGTTCGGGAAGAGGCTGGTGATCTGGTAGGAGCGGGCGAGCCCCAGCCGCACGCGTTGGTGCATGCCGAGCCGCGTGATGTCGCGGCCGTCGAGCGCGATGGCGCCGGCGTTCGGTTTCAGCGCGCCCGAAAGCAGATGGATCAAGGTCGTCTTGCCGGCGCCGTTGGGGCCGATCAGCGCATGCAGCTCGCCCCGGGCCAGCTCGAGGCTGACGTCGTCGAGCGCCAGAACGCCGTCGAACCGCTTCTGCAGGCCGCTGACGCGCAGCACCGCCTCGATCATGGGTCGCTGCCGACCCGCCGGGCCAGCCCGGCCAGGCCCTGGGGTGCGAACAGCACGATGGCGAGCAGCAGCACGCCGATGCCGAGCGGCCAGTGGATGGTGTGCTCGGCGATCAGCTCCTCGGCGGCGAGCAGGACGGCGGCGCCCAGCGCCCCGCCGATCAACCGGCCGGCGCCGCCCAGGATCACCATGACCATCAGAAGTCCTGACTCGGTCCAATTGAAGAGATTGGGCCCGACAAGGCCGTTGAGGCTGGCGAGAAGCCCGCCGCCCAGGCCCGCGGCCGCGCCGGCGATCACGAACACCAGGAGCTTCAGCCGATAGGTGGCGAAGCCCAGCGCCTCCATGCGGGTCTCGTTGTCGCGAATGCCCTGCAAGGCCCGGCCGATGGGCGCATTCAAGAGCGCTCGCATCGCGAGAAGTCCGGCCAGCAGGACCGCGAGCGCGACATAGTAGAAGGCAGTGTCGCCGCCGAGATCGAGAACGCCAAGCGACGGTCGCTTGGGCAGCGCGAGCCCGTCGTCGCTGCCCAGCACCTGCAACGACAGCACGAGGTAGTAGGCCATCTGCGCGAAGGCCAACGTCATCATGATGAAGGTGACGCCGCTCGTTCGCAGGCAGATCGCGCCGATTGCTAAAGCAAGCAACGCCCCGGCCAGCAGCGCCGCCGGCCACAGCAGCCATGCCGAGCCAATGCCCATCGGCATCAGCACTGCGACGGTGTAGGCGCCGGCGCCCACGAAGGCGGCATGGCCGAAGCTCACCATGCCGCCGTAGCCGATCAGGAGATTGAGGCTCGAGGCGATGAGGGCATAGATCAGCACGCGCGCGGCGAACACCAGGTAGAACGGCTGGCCGGCCGCCAGCGCCGCGATGGGCAACAGCACCAGCATCGCGACCACGGCGAGCGCCGGTCTCGGCCGCAGCGGAATTCTTAGCGTGTCGCGCATCAGCCGCGCGCCGGGAACAGTCCGGCCGGCCGGAAATAGAGCACGGCGACCATCAGCATGTAGATCGACATTGCCGCCATCGCGGGACCCGCTTCGGCCGCCACTGCCGCGGGGAACATCTTGCGGAACAGGAATGGCAGGAAGGCGCGACCGGCGGTGTCCAGAAGGCCGACCAGCAGCGAGCCCAAGAGCGCGCCGCGGATCGAACCGATGCCGCCGATGGTGATGACCACGAACGCCAGGATCAGGATGTTCTCACCCATGCCGACCTGGACCGCGAGCAATGGCCCCAACAGCGCGCCGGCGACGGCGGAGAGCGCCGCGCCCAGCGCGAAGACGGCCGTGAACAAGGTGCGGATGTCGACACCAAGCGCTTCGGCCATTGTCCGGTCGGAGGCGCCGGCGCGCACCCGCATGCCGGCGCGAGTCCGGCTCACCAGCAGCCACAGCAGCAGCGCCAGCGCCAGCCCGACGCCGATCACCACCAGGCGATAGGCGGGGTAGCGAACGCTGCCGACCTGGACGGGGCCCGCCAGCGCCGGCGGCGGATTGAGCAGGATCGGCTGGCTGCCCCAGATCATGCGCACGATCTCGTTGGCGATCAGGATCACCGCGAAGGTCGCCAGCACCTGCGACAGGTGCGAGCGGGCGTAGAGCCGGCGCAGCAGGCTGACTTCGAGCGCGGCGCCGACCGCTGCGGTGGCGACCGTCGCGCCGAGAAGGCCAAGCCAGAACGAGCCCGACGCCTCGGTCACCGCCGCAGCGAGATAGGCGCCCACCATGTAGAGCGAGCCGTGCGCCAGGTTGATCATGTCCATGATGCCGAAGACCAGCGTCAGCCCGGCGGCCAGCAGGAACAGCATCAGGCCGAGCTGCAGTCCGTTCAAGAGCTGCTCGGCGATCAGGGAGAGGGGCAACGGGTCTCCTAGGTGGGTCGAAGAGGGCGGGCAGGCGAGGGGCGGGCAGAAGAGGGCTGGTCGAAAAGGGATCGTTCCTATTTCGATTGTCGACGCCGTCCCCGGCAACACAAGATCTGTCCTCGCACGGCGGCTGACCTGGGCCGGCGACCGCTGGGTGGCGTGCACCAGCGCCTCGCTGCTCGCTGCAGCGGGCCTCGACGATTGGGTCGCGCGCGATGCCGACGAGCTGGTTGCCAAGGCCGCTGCGTTGGCCCGCGACCCGGCGACGTCCACGCGCCTCGCCAACCTGCGCGCCGGCATGCGCACCGGGCGGGTCGCTTCGGCGGCCTGCGATACCACGCGGCTCTCCGCGAGCTGGAGCAGATCTACGAGGCGCTCGCGCGCGATAGAGTGCGATGATTCCATCATCCCGACCGGAGCGGGGCGACTACACTCCCGTCATCCCGAGCGCAGCGAAGCGCAGTCGAGGGACCTTTCTTGCTATCGCCGGAAACATGAAAGGTCCCTCCACTACGCCTCGCTTCGCTCGGCTCCGGTCGGGATGACGGGATTAGGGAGCCTACTTCATCTTGCACTTCGCGGCGTGCACGTCCTGGAAATCGTTGAACACCTTGGCGATCGTCTTGTTGGTGATGCGCCCGTCGGCGTCCCGGTAGACCTCGCGCAGGTAATAATCCTGGATCGGGAAGTTGTTCTTGTTGAAGCGAAATTTTCCGCGCGTGGCGTCGAACTTGGCATCGACCAGCGCGCGACGCAGCGCCTCCTTGTCCTCGACCTTGCCGCCGATCTGCTTGACCGCGGCGTCGACCAGCAGGGCGGTGTCGTAGGCCTGCGAGGCGTACATGGTCGGCGGCCGGCCGTATTCCTTCTGGAAAGCGGCCACGAACTTCTTGTTCGCCTCGTTGGGGAAATCGGGCGACCATTGCGCAGTGTTCAAAATGCCGATCATGGGATCGCCGACCGCCTTGATGGTGTCCTCGTCGGCCGAGAAGCCGGGCGTGAAGAGCGCGATCTCCTTGTTGGCTCCCGCCGCGACGTATTGCTTGATGAAGTTGATGCCCATGGCGCCGGGCAGGAAGAAGAACACCGCCTGCGGCTTGGCGGCCCGGATGTTGGCGATCTCGGCGGCGAAGTCGAGCTGGCCGAGCTTGACGTAGACCTCGTCGGCGATCTTGCCCTTGTAGAAGCGCTTGAAGCCCTGGAGCGTCTCGCGGCCGCCGGGATAGTTGGGCGCGATCAGGTAGACGT
>JAFAKN010000388.1 GCA_019235415.1 Alphaproteobacteria bacterium | reverse complement strand
GGCAGGATGCCGGCTCGGCTGATAAGGCCGACGGTCGGCTTGACCGTCACCAGGCCGTTCTGCGTGGCGGGGCTGAGCAGCGAGCCCGACGTCTCGGTGCCGATCGCCGCAGCGCACAGCCCGGCGGCGACAGCGACGGCCGAGCCGGCGCTCGAGCCGCCCGGCAGCACCATCGGGATGCCCCGATCGTCGAGCAGCGTCGGCGAGTACGGGTTCTTCACCTGGCCGCCCAGCGAGCTGTAGCCCGACGGCATCTCGATCGCGATGATGTTGGCGAACTCGGTCAGGTTCGCCTTGCCCAGGATCACCGCGCCGGCCGCGCGCAGCCGCTTGACGACCGTGGCGTCGTCCTTGGCGCGCGCGTCGGCGAGCGCCAGCGACCCGCCAGTGGTGTGCTGCTTGTCGCCGGTCGCGATGTTGTCCTTGACCAGGATCGGCACGCCGGCCAGCGGCTGGCGTGCCGAGGGTTTTACGCCGTCGAGGCGGCCGGCAATCGACGCCGCATCGGGATTGACCTCGCGCACCGAGTTGAGGCCGGGACCGGCGCGGTCGTAGGCTTCGATGCGCGCGAGATAGGCGCGGGTCAGCGCCGGTGCGCTGACCGTTCCCGAGGACAGGGCCGAAAGCACGTCCGAGAGTGACCTGTCCTCGACGGCGTAGCCTGCCTCCGCCTCGGCAGCCGTCGAGGCCATGGCGCCGATCACGACCGGCAGCATCGCGAGGTCGCGGCGGGTGGGACCGCCATGGCCATTACGGCCGTTTCGCTTACGTGTCGGCTTGGTCATGCCTCTCTCCCCCCGATGCACCGATCGAACGACGCTAGCCGCCGTAGAACACGTTGTCGCCGAGATCCTTCATCTCGAGGATGGCAGCGTCGGGGCGGCCGCCGGGCGGCTTGTTGAGATGCGCCTCGATCACCTCGCCGACCACGATGTGATGGTCGCCCTGCTCGACGATGCTGGTGACGCGACATTCCACGGCGCCCGGCGCATCGATCAGCAGCGGCGCACCGGTCGCGCCCTGGCGATAGGCTTGGCCGCTGATCTTGCCATCCTTGACGTCGGCCGGGCGGAAGAACGTGAAGGCGAGGCTCTTCTGATCCTTGCCCAGCATGTTGAGCGCGAAGGTGCCGGCACCCTTGATCACTTGATACGCGCCCGAATCGGTCTTGACGCCGGCCACCACCAGCGGCGGCGCAAACGCCGTCTGAGTAACCCAGTTCACGGTCGCGGCGGCGATATTGCCCTTCCCGTCATCGGCGGTGAGCACGTAGATCCCGTACGGGATCATGCGCAGCACGGTCTTCTTGGCATCGGCGTTCATCTTGTCCTCCTTCTCCTGAAGCGACAGCGGGCTCAGGCGTTCCCAGGCGAGCTCGCGCGTCTCCATCGCGCGTTCACCACCAGGATCATGCGCTCGCCCTCGAACCGCACCTTGCGGACCTGCGGCGCGAAGAAGCGCGCCGGAGTCGTCGACGTAAGTGGTGAGCATGGTTCCGTCGAACGTGTAGTTGCCGCAGTAAGACCCGTACTCGCGCTTGCTGCCCTGGGGCATCTTCCGTCGGCCATCGCACAGCACGTTCATCATGCGGCCGTCAGCACGACAATGCCCATGGCGCGCGGCCCGTATGGCACCGGCAGCTTGTTGCCGCTCGCGCCGGTCGCCGTCGTCGAGACGAGGCGCCAGACCCGGCGACACTGGGCGCCGCGGCGGCGGTCCGGGCGATCGCCACGTCGAGCAGCGGCGCGGCGGCAAGTCCCGCGGCCAGCTGCAGCGCGCCGGCGCGTCGCCTCGGCTTCGGTCGTCATGGTGTTCCCTCCTTGTTGGGTGCTATTACAGCGCGAGCCGACGCCCCGAGACAAGCGACGAGAGAAGGAGACAGCGATGGCCGAAGCCAAGCTCGCGCCCAACATGCCGCAATGGATGGTCGATCATGCCAACAAATACCTTTCGAGTGGCGGCACGGAAGGGCACATGTACAACATCAAGCTGCCCAATCTGCCGGAACGCGCGGTGCCGTCGCTGCTGTTGACGACAGCCGGCCGCAAGTCGGGCGAGAAGTACATCTTCCCGCTGTTCTATGGCCAGGACGGCAATCGCTACTTCATCGTGGCGTCGAAGGGCGGCGCCGCGGATCACCCGGGCTGGTACAAGAACATCCTCGCCAACCCCGAGGTCGAGGTCCAGGTCGGCACGAAGAAGGTCAAGGCGCGGGCGCACACGGTGAGCGGCGCCGAGCGGGCCAAGCTGTGGGACGAGGCGGTGAAGTTCTGGCCGCCCTACGTCGACTACCAGCGCAAGACCGAGCGCGAGATCCCGGTCGTGGTGCTCGACCCCGTCCAGTAGCGCCCTCTTCACCTCCCCTTTGCGGAAACCGTGAAGGGGAGGTGTCGCCGTCTTACGGCGACGGAGGGGTCATGGATCGAATCATGAGTCATGACCCCTCCGTCCGCTATCGCGGACACCTCCCCATCGCGGGGTCCGCGATGGGGAGGAAAAGAAGACTCAACCCGCCAGCTTCATCACCTTGTCGATCTCGCTCAGGCGTTGGTCGACCTTCTCCGGGCGCTGGCTGCCGAGGTTCACGACCAGCCGGTCGACGCCGAGCTCGGCGTACTTGGGCACGTCGCTCTCCGGCATGGCGAGCGGCGGGGTGATGATGATCTGGTAGTCCGGCGTGCGTTTGCGGCCGGCCTTGGCGAAAGCCGCGTCGAGCTTTCCCAGCAGCTCCTTGGTGCGCGCCGGGTCGCAGTTGAAGCCGTACCAGCCCGCGCCGTACTTCACCGCCCGCTGGAACGCGGCATCGGCATAGCCGCCGACGATGATCGGAATGAACGGCTTCTGGATCGGCTTTGGGTCGAGCCGCATGGTCTCGAACGTCACCCACTTGCCTGCGAAATCGACCACCGGCTCGGTCCACAGCCGCTTCATGACGTCGAGGTACTCATTGCAGCGCGCGCCGCGGTCCTCCCAGCGGTAGCCGCAGGCCTCGACCTCCTCCTTGTTCCAGCCGACGCCGATGCCGAAATCGATGCGCCCGTTGCTCAGCCAATCGAGCGTGCAGAACTCCTTGGCCGTGTAGATCGGGTTGCGCTGCGGCACCAGCGCCACGCCGGTGCCCAGCCGCACCTTGCTGGTGGCGGCGGCGAGGAAGCCGAAGCTCGCCGTGACGTCGAGCATGCCGCCGCCTTCCGGCACCGGGATGCGACCGTCCTTGGACCCGGGATAGCGGTAGGTGTTCTTGTCGAACAGGGCCACGTGCTCGCCCATCCAGATCGATTCCAGGCCCATACCCTCGGCGCGGCGGCCGAAGTCGCGGATCATATCGGGTGTCGCCAGCGGCGACATGAAGGTGGCGAAGACTCCGACTTTCATGCTGTTCCTCCTCTTGTTTTGCCGGACCGCGGGCCTCCAGGCCCGCTCTGGATCATGATGCGGGCCTGGAGGCCCGCGGTCCGGCGAGACTACCTTACCGGATGCGCGCGCAAGCCGGCCTCATCGACCTCGACGCCCCAGCCCGGTCCCTTGGGCAGGACGTAGTCGCCGTTCTCGAACAGCGGCGGCTTGTCGACGATCTCGTCGCGCCACGGCACGCCGTCGATGTCGATCTCCATGATGCGGAAGTTGGGCACCGCAGCGCAGAAATGCGCGCTGATGGCGCTCGCCAGATGGCCGTAGAAATTGTGCGGCGCCACGTTGACCTCGTAGAGGTCGGCCAGGGCTGCGATCTTCAGCGACTCGGCGAAGCCGTTCCAGATCACGTCGACGATCGCCGTATCGAAGGCGTAGTGCTCGAAGTACGGCCGGAAGTCGCGGCGCTCCAGCAGGGTCTCGCCCGAGGCGATGGGGCACGGGGCGCCGCGCCGGATCAGCGCAATCGACTGCGGATCGTGCATGTCGAGCTCGAGCCAGGTGAGCTTCGCAGGGCCGACGGCGTCGGCAATGCGCCTGAATCCTTCGGTGCGGAAATGGAAGTTGGTGTCGAGCATGATGCCGATGTCGGAGCCGCAGCCGGCGCGGAACGCCTCGACGGTCTTGGCGGCGCTTGTGGCGATGAAGTCGTCCCAGTTGCGCTCGGGAAAGCCGCGGCCGACGACGAAGCCCGGTCGATAGGCCTCGAGCTTGCCGTCGATCTCGAGCGCGGTGTTGGTCTTGAGAGCGTGGAAGCCTCTCGCCTTCACCTCGGCGCCGAGCCTGGTCATGTCGTCGTAGGTTCGTACCGGCGGCGTCTTGACGATGTCGGGGTTGCGCATCCGGTAAGAGCCGCAATGCGACCAGTACACCGGAATGCGCTCGCGCAG
>JAFAKN010000008.1 GCA_019235415.1 Alphaproteobacteria bacterium | reverse complement strand
GACAACTGGTGGCGGCAGGGCATGGTCGGCGGCGCCCAGGCCCACTACGACTGCATCAAGGCCTTCTCCGAGACCGACTTCACGGATGACCTCGGGAAGATTGCCGTGCCGACCCTGGTCCTGCACGGCGACGACGACCAGATCGTGCCCTACGCCGATGCCGGCCCGCTCTCGGCCAAGCTCCTGAAGAACGCGACCCTGAAGATCTACAAAGGCCTCCCGCACGGAATGTGCTCGACCCATCCGGACGTCATCAATCCCGACCTGCTCGCGTTTGCGAAGGCGTGAGCGGCAAACCAGGAGACCACACCATGACCGCATCACAGAAGCCGCTGCATATCGACATTCCGGTGCGTTTGAGCGACCTCAAGGTTGTGTTCAGCGTCGGCGCGCTGGTGTTCGAGGGCGATCTGCCGGCGTCGATCTTCCATATGCAGCTCATCCATCAGGACGCCGAGTCGTGGAAAGCCAGACTGGAATTCGTCGCAGTCTTTCACACCAATGCCGGTCACGTGACGCTGCATGACGCCGCCTACAATGCCGACCGCAACATAGCGACCGGCAATCCCTACAAGTCGCTTCTGTCGGGCCTCATGGAGTGGGGCGTGCAGGTCGAGCTGTGCGGTGCTACCGCCAAGGCCCATGGCTGGGGAAACGCCGACTTGCTTACGGGCATACGCGTCAATACCGACGCTATGGCCAGAACGGCCCAGCTTGTCCAGGAGGGCTTCGTCAAGATTACCGAATGAGCAACGAGAGCCTGCGGGCTGCAGGACACGCCAAGGAGAGTCTCACATGGCAAGGAAGGACCACGAGCCGTCGATGTTCGCGAAAGTCACAGCAGCCGATACGGCGGTCGTGTTCATCGACCCGCAGAACGACGTGCTGAGCGAAAAGGGAGCGAACTGGGGTGCGGTGGGCGCGAGCGTCACCGAAAATCGCACCGTGGAGAACATGGAGCGCATCTTCAAGGCCGCGAAGGCTACGGGCTACCTGGTGTTCATCTCGCCCCACTACTTCTACCCGACCGACGACAACTGGGCATTCAACGACCCCCTCGAGGCTGACGAGTTCGATACCCATACATTCGCCCGAAGAGGACCGCTGACCCTCGAGGGCTTCGCAAGCTCGGGGGCCGATTGGCTGGACCGCTTCAAGCCGTACATCGAGGACGGTAAGACGATCGTGACCAGCCCGCACAAGGTGTTCGGACCGCAGACCAACGATCTGGTACTGCAGTTGCGCAAGCGCCGGATCGCCCGGATCATACTCGGCGGCATGCTGGCGAACATGTGCGTCGAGTCGCATTTGCGCGAGCTGCTGGAGCAAGGCTTCGAGATTGCCGTCGTGAAGGACGCGACCGCCGGGCCTCGCCATCCCGTTTGGGGCGACGGCTATCAGTCCGCTATGATTAACTACCGATTCCTCGCCCACGCGGTGCTGTCGACCGACGAGGTGATTGCGGCCATGAGCTGAGTATGCCTGCTTCCTTTCTCGCTACGACAGGGCGTAGCCCTTGGAGGGAGACGATGACCGAACGTGCTTCGGATCGGCTCTTGCCTCGCCGTGGTGTAATGGTCGGCGCAGGGGCTGCGGGACTTGCGGCCATAGCGGGTGCGCGCGTCGGCTGCGCGCAGTCCTCGGCGGCTCTGGCTGCGAACCACGTGATCCGCATGCTCCCATTTCTCTCGAGATCGCGCCCAGAAAGGTGATCAAGACGGGACTGCCTAAAATGCAATGGTGTCCGGGCCGGTGCTCCGCCTTCAGGAAGACAAGCCGGTCGAGATCAACCTCGTCGACGACCGCGCGGCACGCGATGATATCACAGCCACGCTATGGCCATGACCGACCTCAACCGCGGCACCTATACGGGCGAGTTTGATTTCCTGATCGTCGAGACTACTGGAGAGCTAGGCGCCACGACCGGGAAGTGGACGGCCACGGGGGCTGCATGCAGGACATCCGCAAGGGCCCGCCGCCCGACAACGGTCTTAGAGTGATGTATCGCGCCGGGCCACACTGGGCGACCGGATGATGGAGCACGGCGAGCCGATCTGTGTGCGGCAGGGCGAGCGCCCGCTGTTCCGCCTGCTCAAGGCCAGCGCTAGCATGGGTATTTCACTCGCGCTTGCCGGCCATCGCTTTACCGTGAACGCGCTCGATGGCAATCTTGTCCAGACGCCCGTTGCCGTCAGCACGCTGGAGCTTGACGTCGCCGAGCGCGTGGACGCCATCGTGGAGATGAACAATCCCGGCGCGTGGATCCTCGGATCGACCGACGATAAAGACCGCGACATGGGCATGGGTGTCGTCGTCGAATACGCGGACCGGACGGGCGAGCCACAATGGATCGCGCCGCCAAAAGCCACTTGGGACCACACTGCTTTCGGCCGAAGCATGCTGGCGCCGGCGCCCGACGTGTCCATCGACCTCAAAGTACGAGCAGGTACCCGGCGGGCGCGGCGGCTACAACCGGTGGACCATCAACGGCAAGACGTGGCCGACACCAATCCCCTCTTCACCGTCCAACGCGGCAAGCGCAATCGCCTCGTCATGAACAACGACAGCGGCGACGAGCTCCCTGTTCACATACGCCGGCACAGCTTCGAGGTCACCAACGTCGGCGACCAGCCGACCTCGGGAGTGATCAAGGAAACGATAAGTATGCCGCGCTTCTCCACGGCCGAGATCGACTTGGTGGTCGACGATCCCGGCACGCTTTTCCATTGCCATCACCAGGATCACATGGACGAGGGCTTTGCGGGCCCGATTGTCTATGCCTTAGAGCGAAGGCCAATCGTATTGCACGGAAGCGCGTCGCTTTGTCCGTGCGCTCCGTGCTGAATCTGCGTCTATTTCGGTGATTTTGCGGGACGAGACTCGACCTCGACTGTGGCCGTTATCCCTGCAACCAAGACGACGTCATCCGGCACCTCCTTAATGTGGATACGCACCGGTACGCGCTGTGCTAGGCGCACCCAGGTGAAGATTGGGTTCACTGTGGCTAGCCCCTGGAGATCGGGCCGCGCATTCGACACGGTGATGCCGCGGGAGACGCTACCCACCTCGCCATGCAGGATCTCCTTGTAGCCCATCAGCCTGATTCGGGCGGGATCACCTTTACGGATCGAGGCTAGCTGCGTCTCCTCGAAGTAGGCGTCGATCCAGAAGGTATCGGCGTTCACGATCGAGATCACATTGCGCCCGACAGTGGCATAGTCGCCGAGCTGCACCAGAAGATTGGTAACCCAGCCGTTAACCGGCGATCGGATCTCGATGCGTTCGAGGTTCACCCTGGCCTGATTGCGGTTGGCGATGACCTGCTGCAGGCGGGCTAGATCGGCGGCGGCGGTGGCGCCAAATGACTGCTGTTCCTCTCTGGACACCGCGAGCTCGGTCAGCCTGGCGCGGCGCTGGGCTTCGATCCTGGCATTTTCCGCCGTGGCCTCGGCCTGCTTGACCGCCGCTTCGGCCAGCTCGAGTGCGATCTTGTAGTCGGTGGGATCGATCACGATCAGCAGGTCGCCCTTGTGCACAAATTGATTGTCGCTCACTGGCAGCTCGATGATATGGCCGGCGACTTCAGGCGCTTTCGTCACCACGTACGTGCGTACTGTGGCGTCGCGGGTCCAGGGCGCCTCCATGTAGGTGTTCCACATCGCCCAGCTGGTCGCCGCCGCGATGGCCACCGTTGTGAGCGTGACGAGGTAGGGAACGATCCGAAATCGCCGCCGGCGCTTCGCGCGCGCATTCTGAGCCGGCTCGACGACGGGCAAGGCAACGAGCTTCTGGTCCTCGGGTCGGGCTTCGTCAGGGGACATGAGGCCCCCAGCGGGCACTGGCAAGCACCATCGACGACAGGACGATCATATACACGGCAAAGACGAAAAGCGCCGGATGCCAGACATGGCGCAACAGCCCCGAGCGGGTGGCGAACCAGCGCAGACCGACGGTGACGAACCACGCCACCATCATCATTACGGAGATCGGCGCGACATAGACCCCGAAGACATCGATCTCGGTGAACTTCACCGCGAAGCTCCCGCGTCGAAGTAGACGTGATGCTGGCCGAACGCATCGCAGATCACAAGAAGCCGCGCGCGCATGCGCATGACGGCAGGTCTTGCCGAGCTGCCGGGAAGCGCGGCCAATCGGCGGTCCAGCGCCATCAGCCCGACGGTCGCCGCCGTGCCGCCTTCCTGCGCGAACGCCGTGAAGGCCATCTCCAGCTCGTGCCCGACGCCAAGAGGGCCGGCTCTGCGCCGTAAACGGATCATCGCTATCCCGACCGAGTATGCGGCAACCAAGTGCGCCCGCTCGAGCGGATCGGCACTATCGGGGACGGCGATGAGGCGCGCGTGCATGCGGTCTTCCCAATCCTCCCGACAGCGCGCGGACGGATCCGTCGTGAGACGTCGCAGGTCGCGCAATGACATGGCCAGCAGTCGCCTGGTCCGCCAGGCCGCGGACGGGGGCGGCAGCAGGCGAAAGGACAGCGCACCGACCGCCGACCCGGCCACGAGCGACAAGGCGAGGTTGTAGAACGCGCTTGTGTCGTAGGTCATCTGGTTCGCCGGCGCGAGCAGCGGCACGATATTGGCGGCCATCGGGGTGAAGATCATGACCTGCCAGGGCTGCGCCATCAGGGCGCCGATCGGCACCAGGTAGGCGCCCAGCACCAGGCTGAAACCCACGAAGGTGCTCACCTGGGGCAGGATCGCGAACAGGATGACGGCGGCACACATCGCAGCCACAGTGTTGCCGATAATGAAGGAAGACGTGCCCTGGGGCGCTGCGTCGATTCTTGGGGCGAACAGGATGACGGTGATGGCCGTCCAGGTGATGGCGAGCGCGCCGCTCGGCCATTGGCTGACGATCCAGAACACCTCCATGACGACGATCGCCACGAAGGCGCGGATTGCCCCGATGCCCGCCGGCAGCCAATCGGCGACATGGAACGCAAATCGCCGCCTGGGACGGTGACGGTGGGGATCGTCGAGCAGCAAGGCCTGGCCGTCGAGGACATGGCACAGGCCCGCGAGCATGCGCGCCGTCTGGTCCGCCAGCAGGCGCAGCGAGGGGCTGGCGGCCGGCATGGTCATCAGCCTGCTGATGGCGCCGGCGTACACCCGGCGCAGCGCCAGCGGATCGTCGATCCAGGGCGACGGATCGCCCGGCGGAGGCTCCGACCGAAGCGTCGGCGGCAGGCATTGCAGCACGGCCAGGCCCTGCTGCTGCGCCGCCGACTGAGACAGGCGCGCCAGCCGCACCGCGACGGTGCGCCAGGCAGCGAGCGCCGCCACCGTGCCCTGGACCGCGGCCTGCAGGACGGGCGAGTGGTAGCGCAGCCGCGAGGATTCGCCGAGCGCCTCGTCGATCACCGGATCGAGGGCGATCGCGCGCCGCGCCAGCGCGCGCCGCAGCACCTGGGTGCCCAAAAATCCCGGGCCGCGGTTTCCGATCGTGACGCTGAAACGGCTGGCGAGCTCGGCCGACAGGTCGGCGAACAGCTTTGCCAGCCGGCGCGGCGCCGCGCCGAAGTCCGTCCCGGCCAGCACGATCGCCGCACACACGATGCCGAGCCAGATCTCGCTCACCCGGTAGACGGCGAACGTGAAGGCCAGGCCGCTGGTGCCGCCGGTCGCGCCCAGCTCGTCGCTGGCGATGATGGCGGCCGTGTAGCCGGCCAAGGCGGCGGCGTAGGCCGCGAAGTTGCGCAGCAGGGTGGCGACGAGGGCGCAGGCCGCCCCCCACAGTGCCAGGCTCAGGAGGAACCCGAAGCGATCTTGCGGAAACGCGGCCGTCATCAGCACGATCACCACCGCACCGACGACGGTGCCGATCATGCGGAACCAGCCCTTGCGCATGGAGGCGCCAAGATGCGGCTGGCACACCAGCGCAGCCGATGTCCCGGCCCAATAGGCGTTGTCGAGCTCGAGCCAGAAGGCGAGGTAGAGGGCAAGGCAGACCGAGGCCCACATCCGCAAGCCGAACAGCAGCGGCGGTCCGATGGCACGCGCCAACCGCTCGATGGCCGTCGTCGCGTCTGCCGTCGAGGAGGGAAGCGGAGCTCCCCGGTTCGTATGGATTGCGTCCGACATTGACTCGATTGCGCTTACAACACTTGTGTTAGAGCGCGATGATTCTCAGCCCGTCATCCCGACCGGAGCGCGAAGCGCGAAGTGGAGGGACCTTTCATGTTCTGGCGAGAAGAAAGGTCCCTCCACTTCGCCTCGCTTCGCTCGGCTCCGGTCGGGATGACAGATGGATTAGAACTCATCACGCGCTACCGAAGTCCTTGAGATCGAACGAATCTATCTAAAACGCACGCGCGCCGCGCGTCCGTATCGTCAGCTCTTGACCGGGGCCAGGGCCTCGAAGCGGTCGCGATAGCGGCGGCTGAGGTTGATCTCGGCGCCGTCCTGAAGGCGAATGCGCCAGTCGCCGCTGACCCAGGGACTCACCTCGGCGACTCGAGCGATGTTGACGATGTGCGATTTGTGAACGCGCACGAAACGCCGGGGGTCGAGCTCGCTCTCGAGCTTGCTGAGCGAGGAGCGGATTTCTAGCCGGTCGCCGCCCACGTGCAGCACGGCGTAGTTGCCGGCTGCCTCGATCCAGTCGATGTCGCCGACGTCGATCATGACCTCGTTGCCGCCGCGCTTGCGGACGGCGAAGCGCTCGGGCCGTGGCGGTGCGACGGTCGGCGGTGCAGCCGGCAGCTCCGTCTCCGACGCGGGCTTGTGCAGCGGATGACGATCCAGCAGGTACCGCATGGCCACCACCGCAGCACTCAGAGTCGTGTAGGTCACGATGTCCTTGGTGAACTCGTAGACGAAGCGGTCGACGGTCAGCGGGAACTTGTAGGAGTGGCCCATCACGTCGACGAACCAGAACACGCGAAGCTGGGCCATACCGGCGGTGCGGATGATGCTGAACGGCACGATGGCCAAGGCGTGGACCACGATGTTGCGCCAGTCGGCACCGAGCGGAAATCGGCGGTGCAGCCAGTAGAGCGCCGGCAGCATCAGCGCCACCATCAGATGGCTGCTGACTTCCAGCATCACGCCCTGGCCCAGGGTGATCCGATGCCCCTGGTCGGCGACCTCGACATAGGCGTGCGCCATGATGGACACGGCGAACAGCGCCGCCCAGATCGCCGGCAACCGCCAGTCGATACGCTTCAGCCAGGCGATCATGGACGCCGTTTCGACGGAATGGCATTCAGCCAATCGATCAGCGGCGACCAGCACAACGAAGGCGCGCGCCCGCTCACCACCATGCCGATATGGCCGAGCGGCAGGTCGACGCGCGTGGCGTTGCGCAACCCCCTCCTCGGTTCGGCCAGTGCGGCGGCGGAGAGTGGCGGCACGATGCGATCGCCGGACGGGATCATGACCAGCGCCGGAACCTTGATCTTCG
>JAFAKN010000754.1 GCA_019235415.1 Alphaproteobacteria bacterium | reverse complement strand
GCCGGCACGGCAGGATCGTCGATCGTGCAAACGACAGGGTTGGCGGCCGGAAGGCGGCTGCGCGTGATGCCTTGCGCCACCATGCGCGAATCGCAGTGGATCGCCGCACCCTGTCGCAGTGCCTGCCGCGCGCGCTCGGCAAAGCGTGCCGACATGACGATGTCGGCCGCCACATCCGTCATGCCGCAAGCGTGGATGATGCGCACGGCCACGCGCTCTTCCAGAGGATCGAACCGGGCGAGATCGGCCTCGGCGCGGATGATGGCGAACGACCGGCGATAGATCTCCCCGCCGTCGCGAATGTAACTGCGTTCAACCATGGACGGGCATGTCGATGAAACTGTCGAGATCGATCGGGTCGACGAGCCGCTGGCCAACGCGATAACGTCCGGCCTCGCCGATCAACGTCAGGTCGGTTCGATCGGAGCACGCGCACTTCTTGGCACAGCCGGAAACATGGATGCGGCCCGACCAGGCTTGCGCCAATGCCGCAAGCCGTCGGGCGTCGCCTCGTGTATCGACGGTGCTCGCCCTGCAGGCCGGTGCGCCTGGGCAGGCTTCGATCCGCAACAACGGCTCGTGCTCGTCGACGATCAATCCGGCCGACCGCGCACCCTCGAGCAGGGTCGCATCCCGCACACCGATGTAGAAGCTGCGCCACGGCGAGAGTCGCAGATCCGCCGCGCCAGCCTGCCGCCCAAGCCGGACAACGCGGTGTAATTGGGCCGCCTCGAGCCGGCCAAAGGGAGCCGCGATGCCGACAGCGGTCGGCAGCAACCCAAGCCGTCGGGAGCCTGCTGTCGGCTCGGCGTGCAGGGGGCGCAGCAATGGCCGTACGGCCGGCTCGACGCGGGAAACGTCGTCGCGCATGCGTCCGGCCCCGGCGCCGGCCACAAAGGCCCGCGCGGCGACGAGTGCGACAGCAATGGCGCGATCGGGGGCAAGCGAGCCGAGCCACGCCATGCCGCTTGGCGTATCGAGCCCGAAGGCCATGGTCTCGCCGGTCGCCACGAGCGCGATGTCGGCCCGTTCGCCGGAGATGGACAGCGGGCCACCGCCATCGACGATAAAGCCGAACTTCGCCGGAAGCGCCTGCAGGAATTTGTCTGACACCAGCGCCCGATCGAGCGCGGCGGCAATCGGCCTAACATCGAACGACTCGGCGCGATCGAGACCGGCCAAAGGCGAGACCATGATATTGCGGCGCGCTTCCGTCGCGGCATCGCCATCGAGCAGTGCGAGTCGGCCGAGTTCATGGTGCAGCTCGGGCAGCCGCTCTTCGCTCAGCCCGCGCAGCTGCAGGTTGGCGCGTCGGGTGAGGTCGATGTGGCCGTTGCCGAGCGACCGAGCGAGCTCGGCCAGCACATCGGCCTGCTCCAGGCTCAGGGCGCCGCAGGACGGGCGAATGCGCACGATCAGGCCGTCGCCGCTCGGCATCGGCCGCAAGGCGCCGGGGCACCAGCCTTTAACATCGACAGCGGCATTCATGATCGCGCCTCAGCCAGCGCACGGGCCAGCTCGTGATCGACGGCGTTGCGGCGCGTGTCCCACAGGCCGCGCGCCAAGGCATCGCGCAGGCGGGCGGCGATCGCGGTCACGGCGGCGGGATTGCGCGCCAGCATGGCGCCGCGCACCTCGTCATCGGCGATGACGGCAGCATGGACCGCGTCGAACAGCGTGCCGGGAACGCCGGTCGTCGCGGCGAAAGCGTAGAGCGCGTCGACGCCTTGGGCGATTTCGGCGACGCCACGATGACCGTGCGCCAGCATGGCCGCGATCCAACGCGGATTGGCCAGCCGGCCGCGCACGATACGCGCGGTCTCCTCGGCAAAGCGCCGCGACTTCAGCGCGTCGCTGCGGCTGGTGTCGAGATGATAGAGCTCGGGTGAATTGCCTAAAAGCTCGGCGGCGGCGGCAAAGCCGCCGACGTAATCGACGACACCGTCGCCGTCCAAGATGTCGCGCTCGCGATCGTCCTGGGGATGGACCAGCGCGTCGGCTTCGGCAACGCGTGCGCGAAACCCGTCGCCGGCTGCCCGCTGCGGATCGCCGCCGCCGCCATAGGCGTGCGTGACCGCCGCGAGATAAGCGTCGCCGAGCTTGGCGCGGGTGTCCCACTTGCTGTCGAGCACCCGGTCGGCAACATCCGCCCCGTAGCGCCCGGGCGCGGCGCCGAAGACCCGCGCAAGGTCCTGGCCCCGCCGGCGTGCTTCGGCCAGCGGATTGTCGTCGGCCGGTTCATCGAGCTCGGCCACGCGCCGCACCGCGAGGTCGAACAGGGCGATCTGCGTTTCGAAGATGTCGCGGAACAGGCCCGAGATGCGCAGCGTGACGTCGATACGCGGACGATCGAGCACGGCGAGCGGCTGGACCTCGATGCCCGCGACGCGACTCGACTGACTGTCCCAGGTCGGCGTGACGCCGAGGTACCACAGCGCCTGGGCGAGATCGTCGCCGCCGGTGCGCAGCGAGGCCGAGGCCCAGAGGTCGATGACCAACGCGCGCGGCGGCTCGCCGTGATCCTGCAGGTAGCGGCGCACCACCTCCTCGGCGGCGCGCCTGCCGAGGATGCCGGCGGTGCGCGTCGGGATGGCGCGCGGATCGATCGAGGTGAGATTGCGCCCGGTGGGCAGGACGTCGGCACGCCCTCGCGACGGGGCACCCGCCGGGCCCGCGGCAACGCGGCGTCCATCCAAGCCGGCCAGCAGGTTGGCGCACTCGCGGCCCGCCGATGCGCGCACGGCCGGCTCGTCGCCGGTCGCGGCGGCAAGTGCGGCGATGGCCGGCTCGTCCGGCTGCTGGCCGAACACGTGCAAGCCGTCGCGAATGCTGAGCTCCTTGATGTCGCAGAGCTGCGCGTCGAGCTTGGCGATCGCTTGTCGGTTGGGCTCGCCGCGTACCAGGCCGCAGTCGCCTGCCAGCCCACTGCTCCAGGCTCGCTCGACGATCTCGTTCTCCAGGAGGCGCAGGCGGCGGCGGTCGAGGCCGTCGGCGGCGGCATACTCCTCGATGATGCCTTCAAGCTCGGCGAGCGGGCCGTGCAGGCCGGCCGTGCTGAGCGGCGGCGTGAGATGGCCGATGGTGACGGCGGCGAGCCGGCGCTTGGCCTGCATCGCCTCGGCGGGATTGTTGACGATGAAGGGATAGATCACCGGCAGCGGCCCCAACACCACTTCCGGCCAGCAAGCGGAGGACAGGGCCAAGGCCTTGCCGGGCAGCCATTCCAAGGTGCCGTGCGTGCCGAGATGGATCAGCGCGTGTATGCCGACGGTCTCGCGCAGCCAGGCATAGACGGCGACATAGGCTTCGTTCGGCGGTTGGTTCGGGTCGTGATAGCCCGACTTGCGATCGCCGGCGGCGCCGCGGTCGGGCTGCAGCAGCACCATCACCTTGCCGCAGCGGAGGATGGGCAGACGGACGGCCGGTTCGCTTGCGATCTCGATCTGCTCGACCTCGCCGCGCAACAGGCATTCGATGTCCTGAGCGGTCCAGTCGCGGCCGCCGACGTCGTAGCCCTCGTCGTGCAACAAGCGGAGGATGCGCGCGGCACTCGCGGCGGTGTCGAGACCGACGGCGTAGCCGCTGCGCCCGCCGCGCGCCGGATAGTCGGACACGACCATCGCCAGGCGTCGCTCGTGGCGAGCCGTTCGGCCCAGGCGTACCCAGTTGGCCGCAAGACGGGCGACGAACCCGACACGGTCGGCCACGGGCTCGTGACGGACGGTCGCGAACTGCAGCCGCGGGTCGGCCGGGCGCTCCGCCTTGAAGGAGATGGCGCGCGTCAGCAGCCGGCCGTCGAGCTCGGGCAAAGCGACGTTCATCGCGAGATCGGCCGGCGCCAGACCGCGCGGCGATTGCTCCCACGCCTCGCGCGCGCTGCCCGCCAGGACGACCTGCAGCACGGGCACGTCGGCTGAGTCGAGGATCGTGCTGTCGTCGGCGCGCAGGGCGGAGAAAGCCGTGGTGTTGAGGATGACGGCCGGCTTGTGCCGTGCGAGCAGACTGCCGAGCTCGGCGTGAATTGCCGGATCTTTCAGGCTGGTCACCGCAACGGCCAGCGGCGCGAGGCCTTGGCGTTCCAGCGCTTCGGCGAGCGCATCGATGGGTGCCGTGTCGGCTGCCATCAGGTTCGCGCGATAGAAGAGGATGAGCGCGACCGGCCGATCGTCATCGTCTTGAGGACCGCGGGCCTCTGGCCCGCTCTTGCCCTCTCCCCCGCTAGGGGGAGAGGTACGGAGAGGGGGCTGCGAAAGCTCGTGCAACCCCCTCTCCCAGCCTCTCCCCCTAGCGGGGGAGAGGAGGTTACGATGAACAGCGATCGGGCCGACCGTTTGCGGCGCAGACCACGACAGCGCACGACCGAGCAGGGTTGCGGCGAAGCGCAGCGCCTGGCGGATATTGTGCGGCCCGCCTTCGCGGAAGAAGCGCTCCAGCTGCGCGAGCGGGCTGGGTGCGAGAGTCGACAGCGAGGCAAGCCGGGGATCGGCGCGATCATCGCCCGGCAGAGCCGCGAGCAGCAGGCCGTTGTCGCGGGCCAGGTCGGCAATGCGCTCCAGGCCGTAGCGCCAATAGTCGAGCCCGCCCAGGCAACGCACGATCACCAGCCGCGCCCGCGCCACCACGGTGTCGAGGTAGAGGTCGACCGACATCGGATGGCGGAGCCGTTTCAGGTTGGCCAGGCGCAGGGTCGGCAGGCTCTCCGCACCTTCGATCCATGCCGCTGCCAGCGCCGAGAGATCGCTGTCGGAGAACGACAACACGACGATCTCGGCCGGCGACTGGGCGAGGTCGACGGCGACATCGGCCTCTTCCAGGGTGGCAAGCTCGGTGGCGAGGAGATGCATCGCTCAGCTCTGCAGGACGGAGCACCGAGCAACGTTGTCATCCCGAGCGAAGCGAGGGACCTTTCCTGTGGCCTCAAAGGTCCCTCGCTGCGCTCGGGATGACAGATGTGCCGTTCCCGCCATGGCTCTTCAGCCTAGCAGCACGTCGCGGATGGCGGCGCGGTCGAGGCCGGTTTCGCCGATCACCACGAGGCGGCCGCGGCGCTCCCCCTCCGGCCAGCGGCGGTCGAACTGATGCTGGATGCGGGCACCGACGGCCTGCACCAGGAGCCGCATCGGCTTGCCGTCGATCGCGGCGAAGCCCTTCATGCGCAGCACGTCGTGCAGGGCGGCAGCGCGTTTCAACCGTTCGACCAGCGCCTGCGGCGAAGCGTAGGCCGGCAGATCGACGATGAAGGTCTCGAAATCGTCGTGGTCGTGCTCGCCATCCAGGTCATGGCGCGAGGGCCGGGAGTCGAGATCGGACTCGGCGCGCGCGCCCAGGCCGAGCAGGACATCGATCGGCACGCGCCCGTTCTCGGCTTCCACCAGCTTCACGGCGCGCGGCAGGGTCTTGCCGATCTGGTCGGTGACACTGCTGCGCTCCGTTTCAGACATCAGGTCGGCCTTGTTCAGGATCACTAGATCGGCGCACATCAGCTGGTCCTCGAACACCTCCTCGAGCGGATTGTCGTGATCGAGCGACGCGTCCGCGGCACGCTGGCGCGCCAGGGCTTCGGGATCATCGGCGAAGCGGCCGGCCGCAACGGCCGCGCCATCGACCACGGCCACCACGCCGTCCACCGTCACGCGCGACGCGATCTCGGGCCAGTTGAAGGCCTTCACCAGCGGCTTGGGCAGGGCGAGGCCCGACGTCTCGATGACGATATGCTCAGGCGCCGCAGGGCGATCGAGCAGGCCCTGCAGCGCCGGCACGAAGTCGTCGGCTACGGTGCAGCACAGGCAGCCGTTGGCGAGCTCGACGATGCTGTCCTCGGTGCAGGCGTCGATGCCGCAGCTCTTGAGGATTTCGCCGTCGATTCCGACGTCGCCGAACTCGTTGACGATCACCGCCAAGCGACGCCCCCGGGCGTTCTCCAGCACGTGGCGAACAAGGGTTGTCTTGCCCGCGCCGAGGAAGCCCGTGACGATCGTGCAGGGGACCTTGGCGATACTCATGTCGCTTCACTCATTTCGCTTGCTCGTGGGCCAGGGGCGGCACGCGCGCGATCACGCCCCTACGGAAAGAAAGCGGCCGCTCGCGCCACGGCACGATACCGTTGTCGGATGCGGCGAAGCTTTTAGCGGCAGCCACGACCTCATCGGCGTGCTGCTCGGGATCGATGTCGCCGATCAGGTATGTCCACTTGGCCGCGCTGCACAACGCGATCGTGCAGGGACGCCTGCACACGGCCAGGCAATCGACGGAGACCACGCTGAGATCCGCGTGGCCTCCGCTCTGCAGGCGCGATTCGATCGCCTCGACCAAGGCCGCGCCCGGCCGATCGGATACCTCGCTTTCTCCGCCGGCTTCGCGACGACAGGAGACGCACACGAAGATCCGAGTCGTCATGGCACCACGGGGCGCCGTGCCGGCTTGGCCGCCAACCGCGGCCAAAGATAGCCGATGGCGACACCGACCGCCGTCCAGAGCAGCCCCTGCACCACGAGAGAGCGCGCGGCGAACTGCGCGGCGATTTCCGCCGGCACCCTGCTCTCGAACGCATGCGGATGCGGAGCACCAATGAGGTGCGGCGCCAGCAACAGGACGATCGCTGCCAGCCGTGCGAGCGGATTATCGAGACGCAGGAACATCCACAGGGCGAGCGCCGTGGCGGCAGCGGTCGCGATCCACCAGACCTGCCGCGCGAGCAGGGCACCCGAGGCGCTACCAGGCAACTCGGGCGCAAGGCCCGCGGCCGGGGCAAGTCCCATGGCGACGAAACCCGCGATCGCCCAGGCCAACGCATGCGTCCCGTCGATCGGATCGCCGGAGAAGGTCATGCCAGCCAGCAACAGGAACGCCATGCCGACGGCGGTCGCGATAGTGGCGAGGCTGGTGAAGAAGAACCGCGGCAAGCCGTCGGCCGGCTTCCAGCCCTCGTCGGACCCGTGATCGTGCGCATGATCGTGCACCGGGCCGTGGTCGTGCCCGGGTTCCGGCCCTTTGGCTTGGCCATGGTCTTGGTTTTCGTAGGTCTCGGCCAGCAGGATGAGCGGCGTGGTCGTGACCTGCTGGACGAGCGCGATCAACAACCCAGCCAGAAGCCCGGCCAGGAGGCCGACCGACAACAGGCGCGTGAGCATTCCAGCCTCAGCGGCGAAGCCTCAATGGCAGGGAAAGCTCAGACCGTGGCGGGTGTCGTGAGCGGCGTTGTGGATGACCTCGGGATAGGCAAATCCGGTCAGGAAGATCAGGCCGAGCCCGAGCAGCAAGGCCACCGCGGCGGCTCGCAGGGTTTCGCTTCGCTCTCCCGTCCGAACTGCGGGCGCAAACGCATTCGTCATCACATCCTCCTTGGCTGCCCCTCCGGCAGCCTGAACGCTCGACACGACGGCAGGTCTCCTGGCTTTCGGCTCTCCGCTTTCGGCCACCTTCCCGGTTTCCCAGTGGCGTGTTGGCCGCTCGCTCGCCGACTACAGTTGCGGGGGCAGCCGCGGCATTGGGCTCTTGCCCTCACCGCGTTCCCTTTGACCCCTCAGAAGGGGCACCGTCGCGTATTTCATAGGGGCTGCGGTGAAGCTTCGTCAACGAGAATCGGCCGGCTTGCTGGTCGCCGCCTCGATAGCCATTGTGGACGCATGCCCAGCGAGATCGACGACCGTGCCCGCCATCAGGCGAAGATGGCCAACCGCAAGGCCGTGCAGGACGCGGAAGTGGCGCAAAAGACCGTCGAGAAGGGCCTGCTGATCGTGCACACCGGCAAGGGCAAGGGAAAGTCCACGGCCGCCTGGGGCCTGCTGCTGCGCGCCGTCGGACGCGGCTTTCGTTGCGGCGTCGTGCAGTTCGGCAAGGGCACCTGGCAGAGCGGCGAGCGTGCGGCCGTCGCCAGGCTGGGCGACCAGGTCGAATGGTACACGCTGGGCGAAGGCTTCACCTGGGAAACCCAGGATCGCCAGCGCGACATCGAAGCGGCGCGGCGCGCCTGGGCCAAGGGGCTCGAGCTGATGGCCGATCCGGCGATGCGGCTGATCGTGCTCGACGAGCTCAACATCGCGCTGCGCTACGAGCATCTCGACATCGACGAGGTGCTGAGCGCGCTCAAAGCGCGGCGGGCCGACCAGCACGTCGTCGTCACCGGCCGCAATGCCCGCCCGCAGCTGATCGAGGCAGCGGACCTGGTCACCGAGATGACGCCGGTGAAGCACCATTTCGCGGCCGGCGTGAAGGCTCAGGAGGGGATCGAGTTCTGATGCCGGCCCGCGTCCTCATGTTCCAGGGCACGGGCTCGGATGTGGGCAAGTCGCTGATCGTGGCCGGGCTCGCCCGCGCCTTTGCGCGCCGCGGGCTTCGCGTCAGGCCCTTCAAGCCGCAGAACATGTCCAACAACGCCGCGGTGACGGCCGACGGCGGCGAGATCGGCCGCGCCCAGGCCTTGCAGGCGCGCGCCGCGCGGGTCCCGCCCAGCGTCGACATGAATCCAGTGCTGCTGAAACCGCAAAGCGAGGTCGGCGCGCAGGTCGTCGTCCAGGGCAAGGTCTTGGGCAACGCCCGCGCGCGCGAATACCAGGCGCTGAAGCCGAGACTGTTGGGCGCCGTGCTGGAGAGCTTCCGCCGCCTCGCAGCCGATGCCGATCTCGTGCTGGTCGAAGGCGCCGGCTCGGCTTCGGAGATCAACTTGCGCGCGGGCGACATCGCCAATTTCGGCTTCGCCCGCGCCGCCGGTGCGCCGGTCGTGTTGATCGGCGACATCGAACGCGGCGGCGTGATCGCGAGCCTTGTCGGCACCAAGGCCGTAATCGACCCCGACGACGCGGCCCTGATCGAGGGCTTCGTCGTCAACCGCTTTCGCGGCGATCCTACGCTGTTCGACGCCGGGCTCACGGAAATAAGCCGACGCACCGGCTGGCGCGCGTTGGGCGTGGTGCCGTTCTTCGAGGGTGCACAGCGCCTGCCGGCGGAGGACGCCTTGGGGCTGGGGGCGCGCGACTCCTCGGGCGAAGTAGTCTTCGCCCTGAATCGCGCGTTCAGCTCGCAGAGTACAGAAGATCGCGCCACGGGAATGGCGCGCCCCCAGCGCGTCGCGGTGCTTGCCTACCCGCGCATCGCCAACTTCGACGATTTCGATCCGCTGCGCCAGGAGCCCGGCGTCGATCTGGTGTTCGTGCGGCCGGGCGCGGCGATTCCCGGCGATGCCGCGCTCGTCATCCTGCCGGGCTCGAAGGCGACCATCGCCGATCTGGCCGCGCTGCGCCACGCCGGTTGGGACATCGACCTCGCCGCCCATCAGCGGCGCGGCGGCCACATCCTGGGCATTTGTGGCGGCTATCAGATTCTGGGCAGGCGCATCGCCGACCCGAACGGCGTCGAAGGACCGCCGGCCGTCGTCGACGGGTTGGGCCTTCTCGACATCGAGACCGTGCTGGAAGGCGACAAGGTCCTGGTCGAAACGTCGGGCAGCACGACCTGCGGCGTTGCGTTCAGGGGCTACGAGATGCACATCGGCCGCACGACAGGGTCCGTCGCGCCGTTGCTCACCCTGGCCGACGGCCGCTCCGACGGTGCCGTCAGCACCGACGGACGCATCGCCGGTTGCTACGTGCACGGCCTGTTCAGCGACGATCGCCAGCGCCGACATTGGCTGCAGCGGATCGGCGCCGCGACATCGATGCTCGACTACGAGGCCGGCATCGACGAGACGCTCGATGAGCTGGCCGAGCATCTCGAGCGGCACCTCGATTGCGAAGCGCTGCTCGCGCTGGCGCGGGAAGCCTCATAGCTGGGGGCGCGCCACTCCAGTGGCGCGTCTTCTTCTTAAATCGGCACGCGCCACTGGAGTGGCGCGCCCCCAGCGAATATGAGCAGCAGCAACGCGGCGGCCTGGATCGCACAGGCGGCGCGGTAGAGGCGCAGGGCGGCGCGGATGTCGGCCGGGCCGAGATCGCATCGGCCGTTGCCGATCCACGGTTCGGCCACGGGCTCGCCGTCGTAGACGCGCGGTCCGGAGAGGCGCACGCCAAGCGCACCGGCCATTGCCGCCTCGGGCCACCCGGCATTGGGCGAACGGTGATGGCGTGCGTCGCGCCACAGCACGGCGAGTGCCGTGCGCGACGAGCAGCCGAGTAGAGCCGCCGCCAGGACCAGCCACAGGGCGGCGAGGCGCGACGCCGGCAGGTTGATCAGGTCGTCGCAGCGGGCGGACGCCCAACCGAAGGCACGGTGCCTCGCGGTCTTGTGGCCGATCATGCTGTCGGCGGTATTGACCGCTTTGTAGGCGAGCGCACCGGGCAGGCCGGTGACCACCATCCAGAGGGCGGGCGCCACGACGCCGTCGGAAAAATTCTCGGCGAGGCTTTCTATCGCGGCGCGGCAGACCGCAGCCTCGTCGAGCGCCGTCGTGTCGCGCCCCACGATGTGCGCCACCGCGCGACGCCCTGCGTCGAGCCCGTGCTGCTCCAAGGCCGCGGCGACGGCGCGAACATGCGCGTCCAGGCTGCGTTGGGCCAGCAGGCTGCTGCCCAGCATTGCGGTCAACAGCAGCGCGATGGGATGAGGAAACAGCCGCACCACGATCAGCGTCGCGGCACAACCGACCGCCAGCGACAGAGCGAGCAGGAGCAGCAGCGTGAGCAGGCCCAAGGCTCGCCTGGCTTCGTCCGATCGCCCGGGCGAATTCCACGTGCGGTCGCACCATGCTATCAGCCGGCCGATCCAGGTCACGGGGTGACCGACGAGGCGATAGAGGCCGTCCGGATAGCCGACCATCGCCTCGATCACGAGCGCAACGAGGGCAAGGTCGGCGAACATGACGGAGGTGCCTATCACGCGGTTCGAGGCGCCGGAAGCGGTCGAGCATGGCGGCGACCTCGGCGCCGTCGAGACGCGATATCCCGACGCGCCGAAACCCTGGCTCGACCTTTCGACCGGCCTCAATCCCGTGGGTTATCCGGTGCGCGAGCTCGCGAGCGACGTCTGGCAGCGCCTGCCGTCGCGCGACGCGCTCGATGCCCTGATCGATGCCGCGGCGCGACGCTATGGCGTGGTGGATCGAAATGCATTGGTCGCCGCACCCGGCACGCAGGCCGTGATCCAGCTCTTGCCGCGCCTGACGCCAACCGCGCGCGTCGCCATCGTGGGACCGACCTACGCTGAACATTCAATCTGCTGGCAACGGGCCGGCCATGAGGTGGCGATCGTGAGCGACATCGCCGAGGCTGAGGCCGCCGACGTCGTGGTGGCCGTCAATCCCGACAATCCGACCGGTCGGCTGTTGCCGACGAGCAGGTTGCGGGCGCTGCGGGCCTCGCTCCTGGTGGTCGACGAGGCGTTCATCGACTTTTTCCCGGCGGAAGCGTCGCTTGCCGTCGATCTTCCGACCAACACCGTGCTGCTGCGCTCGCTGGGCAAGACCTATGGCCTGGGAGGCCTCCGTCTGGGCTTCGCGATTGCGCCCCTGCCTCTCGCCGGACGATTGAAGGAAGAGCTTGGGCCGTGGGCCGTCTCCGGCCCGGCGCTGGAGGTCGGACGCCGGGCGCTCGACGACCAACTTTGGCTGGAGGGGGCGCGCGAACGTTTGCGCGTCGAGGGGGAGCGATTGGATCGGCTGCTGCAGGCGGCCGATTTCTCACTGCTGGGCGCGGTCCCGCTCTTTCGTCTTGCCAGCCATCCCGAGGCACGCCGGCTCGTGCAGCAACTGGGCCGCGCGGGAGTCCATGCCAGGAGCTTTGCGCACCAGCCGACGTGGGTGCGCTTCGGGCTGCCGGCCGGCGATCAGGCTTTCGCCCGCCTGGCGGCGGCGCTTCAGGTGCCGCAGAAGGTCTGGCAGACGCGCTCGGCGGGCAGCGGCGGCTCGGCGTAGGCGGCAAACTGCGGCCGATCCTCGAACGGCTTGTCGAGCACCTGCAGCAGCTCTTCGAACGGACCGAAATCCTCGCGCTCCATGGCCGCTGACAGCGCCGCTTCGACGCGATGGTTGCGCGGGATGTAGGCCGGATTGACCGCGCGCATGGCCTGACGCCGCGTCTCGGAATCCTGCGGCTCGCGCGCGAGGCGCTCGCGCCAGCGCTTGGCCCAGGCGTCGAACGCCTCGGTCTTGGAGAACAGCGTCCGCACTTCTTCATCCGACTCGGGATCGAGCCGGCGGAACACCAACGTGAAGTCGGCCTCGCCTTCGGCCATGGCGTTCAGCAGGTCCTGCGCCAAGTTGGCGTCAGCATCCTCTTCGGCGAACAGGCCGAGCTTGCGGCGCAGGCCGGCGAGCAGCGCCCGCCCGTAGCGCGGCTGGAAATCCGCGAGAACCTCGTTGGCGACGGCAAGCGCGCGCTCGCTGTCGTCCGCCAGCAGCGGCAGCAGCGTCTCGCCGAAGCGCGCCAGGTTCCAGTGCGCGATGCGCGCCTGGTTGGCATAGGCGTAGCGGCCGCCATGGTCGATTGAGCTGAACACCGTCTGCGGATTGTAGGTGTCCATGAACGCGCAGGGACCGTAGTCGATGGTCTCGCCCGCGATCGAGCAGTTGTCGGTGTTCATCACGCCATGGATGAAGCCGACCAGCATCCATCGCGCCACCAGCTCGGCCTGGCGCGCGACCACGCGGTCGAACAACTGGCGATAGCGATCCTCGCCCTCGATGTCGAGATAGTGCCGCTCGATCACGTGGTCGGCGAGCAAGCGCAAAGCTTCGACGTCGCCGCGCGCGGCGAAGAATTGGAACGTGCCGACACGAACATGGCTCGAGGCGACGCGTGTCAGCACTGCGCCGGGCAGCACGGTCTCGCGGTACACCGGCTCGCCGGTCGTGACCGCCGCCAGCGAGCGCGTCGTCGGGATGCCGAGCCGCATCATCGCTTCGCTCACGATGTACTCGCGCAATACCGGCCCCAACGCAGCGCGGCCGTCACCACGGCGCGAGAACGGCGTCGGGCCCGAGCCCTTGAGCTGGATGTCGCGCCGGCGGCCCTTGGTGTCCACCACCTCGCCCAGCAGTATGGCACGGCCATCGCCCAGCTGCGGAACGAAGTTGCCGAACTGATGGCCGGCATAGGCGAGCGCAATCGGGTCGGAGCCCGCCGCGAGCAGGTTGCCGGCCAGCACCTGCACCCCCTGGGGCGAAGCGAGCAGGCCGGCATCGAGGCCGAGCTCGGCAGCCAGCGCGGTGTTCAGCTTCACCAGCCGCGGATCGGCGACCGGCGTGGGGG
>JAFAKN010000740.1 GCA_019235415.1 Alphaproteobacteria bacterium | reverse complement strand
CCATTGCTGGCGTCGGCCATCCTGATGGTCGCGACCGGGCTCGGCTTCGCGGCCCTCAGCGATTTCTGGCCGCTGCTGGTGGTCGCCTTCGTCGGCACGATCAACCCGTCGACCGGCGATGTCAGCGTCTTTCTGCCGCTTGAGCAGTCCCTGCTCGCCCATTCGGTCGGCGACCGCGACCGCACCGCGCTGTTCGTGCGCTACGCCGTCGCCGGCTATGTGATGGGTGCCGCAGGCACGTTGCTCGCCGCGGTGCCCGATCTCGCCGGCCAATGGGCGAACGTCGCCCCGGCCTCGGCGATGCAGGCGATGTTCGTGCTCTACGCCGCGCTCGGCGCCCTGAGCGGCCTGATCTATCGCGCGATCGACGAGCCGCAGGCATCGCCCGAGACGCCGCCCAGCGCGCCGCTCGGCCCCTCGCGTAGCATCGTCTATCGCCTTGCGGCGCTGTTCAGCATCGATTCCCTGGGCGGCGGCCTCGTCGTACAGTCGATCCTGGCGCTGTGGCTGTTCCAGACGTTCGGTGTGAGCATTGCGACCGCCGCCAGCTTGTTCTTCTGGACCAACGTCCTGTCGGCGGTCTCTCTGTTCGCGGCGGCGCCGACCGCGCGACGCATCGGCCTGGTGAACACCATGGTATTCACGCACCTGCCGTCGAACCTCTGCCTGATCGCGGTGCCCTTCACGCCGAACCTGACGGTGGTGATGGCGCTGCTGCTGGTGCGCAGCCTGCTGTCGCAGATGGATGTGCCGACACGGAACTCGTATGTGATGTCTGTCGTCACGCCGGCCGAGCGCGCGGCCGCCGCGAGCGTGACGTCGGTGCCGCGGAGTCTCGCGTCCGGCATCGGCCCGCTGATCTCGGGTTGGCTCGTCATGCTGTCGGGCTTCGGCTGGCCGCTGCTTGTAGCCGGCCTGCTCAAGACCGGCTACGACCTCGCACTGCTTGCGATGTTCAGGCATGTGCAGCCGCCCGAAGAGCGTGCGGAAACCGACGCAAGAAAATTCGGCGGCACTTAATACTGCGTTAAAATACCCGCGCCCATGATGTCACGGCATCGTGTACGTCGCCGGCGTTGCGGTGCGCCGAGCGCGATTTCCTAATTCGTCGCCCAACATCCACAGATGGTGCCGCCAATGCTCACAGATTTTTCGCGCCGGCGACTGCTCGGCTTCACTGCAGCGGCGATCGCCAGTCAGACCTTGCCGCTCTCCGCGTCGGCTCAATCCACGGGAGTGCCGAAGATGGAATACGCCCCGAAGAAGCTGCCGTTCGATCCGGCCAAGGTCAAAGGCCTGTCGGAAAAGCTTTTGGTCAGCCACTACGAGAACAACTACAGCGGCGCGGTGAAGCGGCTGAACGCCATCACCGCGCAGCTCGCGTCGCTCGACGTCGCGACCGCGCCTGTCTTCGTGATCAACGGCCTGAAGCGCGAGGAGCTGATAGCCGCCAACTCGATGATCATCCACGAGCTCTATTTCGACGGGCTGGGCGGCGAGGGCGGCGATCCCAAGGGCGCGCTGGCCGAGGCGCTCAAGAAGGATTTCGGCAGCCTCGATCGCTGGAAGGCCGAGTTCGTCGCCACAGGGAAAGCGCTGGGCGGCGGCTCGGGCTGGGTACTGCTGGCGTGGTCGCCGCGCGACAAGCGCCTGATCAACACCTGGGCCGCCGATCACACCATGAACCTCGCCAACGGCCGGCCGATCCTGGCGCTCGACATGTACGAGCACGCCTACGCCATGGACTACGGCGCTCGCGCCGCGGCCTATGTCGACGCGGTCATGCAGGCCATCAAGTGGGACAACGCGCAGAAGCTGTTCGAGGTCTACGCCAAGGAAACGTGATGAATCCGATCCTCGTGGTGCTCGCGATGGGCGCCGCTTCCGTCTTCGCCGCCCCGCCGGTGCATGCCGAAGCCGTCGACTTCGATTCCGACAAAGTGGGTGCCATGCCCGCCGGCTGGCAATGCGGCAGCACCGGCGGCGGCGCGCCGCGCTGGACGGTCGAAGCGGATGCCGGCGCGCCCAGCAAGTCGAACGTCCTGAAGCAATCCGGTTCGGGCACGTTCCCGTGGTGCGTGAAGACCGGCACGTCGCTCGCTGACGGCACGGTCGAGGTGAAGTTCAAGCCTTTGTCGGGCCGCGAGGACCAGGCCGGCGGGCTGGTGTGGCGCTGGAAGGACGGCAACACCTACTACGTCGCGCGCGCCAACGCGCTCGAGAACAACGTCTCGCTCTACTACACCGAGCGCGGCCGGCGCATCACCATCAAGTACGTCGACGCGCCGGTGGCAGCCAACGCCTGGCACGCGCTGCGCGTCGAGTTCAAGAGCACCCGCATTCGCGTCCTGCTCGACGGCAAGGCCTACATCGAGCAGGACGACAGCCACATCGCCGGTCCGGGCGCGGTCGGCGTCTGGACCAAGGCGGACAGCGTCACCGCCTTCGACGATTTCAGCTACCAACCGGCGCCGTAGTGCCATGCGTCGCTACAGCAGCCGGCGCGATCGCTACCTATGCGCAGTGAACACGCCGAAGCCGATCGTCACGCCGGCGCGCACCTCCTTGAAGGCGACGCCATCGATCCAGCCGCCGCGCAGGGCGAAGTCGACCGCGAGGTTGTCATTGACCTGCCAGAGCGCGCCGACCAAGCCCGAGCCGATC
>JAFAKN010000639.1 GCA_019235415.1 Alphaproteobacteria bacterium | reverse complement strand
CCGAGCCCATGCTCGCCGATGAGGCGGCAGATCTCGGCGTCCTCGTCGCAAATCTCCGCCGCCCGCCGGTACGCGGCGTCGCGCCGTTGTGCGGCCGGCAGGGGCGACAGCAGGGCGCGCAGATCGTCGAGCGCCCAACGCAGGTTCACCGCCGTCGGTCGCGCGTCGTGCAAAGTCGTGTAGGCATGACCCAGCATCGCATCGGAGGGATCGGCGGCCATCGCGAGCCCGACGCCGTAGGCCGCCGTGGCGCCGATCAAGGGCGCGCCGCGCACGATCATGGTGCGGATGGCGCGCTCGGCATCTTGCATCGAGGTGAGGTCGCGCACCACGAAGGCGTGCGGCAGCAGCGTCTGATCGATCACCTGGACGGTGCGGCCGTCTGCGCCGAGCCAGATCGTGCGATAGGACTTGCCGTCGACTTTCATGGGCTGAAAGTCGATGCTTCGCAGGCCTAGGTCAAGCGCCCAAAGGCCAGAGGCCCGACGCTAGGCGATCGCGCGGGCGACGGCGTCGATGATCGCCGCCGAGTCCAGGTGATAGCTGCGATAGAGGTCGGGAATGTCGCCCGACTGGCCGAACGCCTCGACACCCAGCGGCACGACACGCTCGCCGCGCACCGAGCCCAGCCACGACAAAGCCAGCGGATGGCCGTCGAGCACCGTCACCAGCCGGGCGTCGCGCGACAGCGGCGCGAGCAGGCGCTCGATCGGGCTTTGCGGCCGTTCGAGTAGCCCGACGGTGCGGCCACGCGTGCGTTGCGCCGCCAGCCAGTCGGCGTGCAGGCGATCGGGCGAGGTCAGCACCAGAAGGCCGGCGCCGGCGAAGTCGCGGGCCACGCTTTCATGCGCCGCGATGGCTTCCGGCGTGACGGCGCCCATCGCCACGATGGCGACGTCGGCGTCCGGGTCGGGCGGCGCATACCAGTAGCCGCCGGCCACGATGTCGGCTTGCTGCTCGGCGGACAGCGTGCGCTCGGGCTGCGGCAGGCTGCGCGTCGAAAGCCGCAGATAGATCGAGCCGCCCTTGTCCTGCTGCATGTACTCCAGGCCATGCCGCATCAGCACGGCGAGCTCGTCGACATAGGCCGGCTCGTAGGACAGCAGCCCGGGCTGGCCGATGCCGATCAGCGGCGTATGGATGCTCTGGTGGGCACCGCCTTCGGGCGACAGCGTGATGCCCGCCGGCGTCGCCACGACCATGAAGCGGGCGTCCTGGTAGCAGGCGTAGTTCAAGGCGTCGAGGCCGCGGGCGATGAACGGATCGTACAGCGTGCCGATCGGCAGCAAGCGCGCACCGAACAGCTGATGGCTGAGGCCAAGGGCCGCAAGCTGGATGAACAGGTTGTTCTCGGCGATGCCCAGCTCGAGATGCTGGCCGCGCGGCGCCTTGCGCCAGAGCTGCGCCGAGACGACCTTGAGCTCGCGGAACACGTCTTCCGCCTCGGTGTGTGCCCACAGCCCACGGCGATTGACCCACGGGCCGAGGTTGGTCGAGACCGTGACGTCGGGCGAGGTCGTCACGATGCGGCGCGCCAGCTCGCTGTCCTCCGCGGCGATGGCGTTCAGGATCTTGCCGAAGCCTTCCTGCGTGCTGGACTTGCGGTCCTTGGGCTGCGGCAGCGCAGCGGGCAGGACGACGGGCGGTGCGCTGGTGCGGCGCTGGCCTTCGCGGTTGAACGGCGCCTCGTCGATGAAAGACTGCAGCTCGGCCGGTGGGGTCGAGAGGCCGGTGAACTTGTCCCATTCCTCGCCGTCGGCGATCGCCATCGACTTCTTGAAGGACGCCATCTGGTCGAGTGTCATCAGGCCGGAATGGTTGTCCTTGTGGCCGGCGAAGGGCAGGCCCTGGCCCTTGATGGTGTAGGCGATGAAGCAGGTCGGGCGGTCATCCTCGACACCTTCGAAGGCATCGAGCACGGCCTGCATGTCGTGGGCGGCGAGGTTGGTCATCAGCCGGTGCAACGTCTCGTCGTCGTTCTGCTCGAGGATGCGGCGGACGCCGGGATACTGGTTGAGGTCGCGGGTCAGCGCCTCGCGCCAGCCGGCGCCGCCCTTGAACACCAGCGCCGAATAGAGCGAGTTGGGGCAGTCGTCGATCCATTGCCGCAAGTCGGCGCCGTCCGGCTGGGCGAAGGCCGCTTCCAGAAGCTTGCCGTACTTCAAGGTGACGACACGCCAGCCGACCAGCTCGAACATCTCGCCGATGCGGCCGAACAGGCGGTCGTTGACTACGCCGTCGAGGCTCTGGCGGTTGTAGTCGATCACCCACCAGAGGTTTCGCACGTCGTGCTTCCAGCCCTCGAGCAGGGCCTCGAATATGTTGCCCTCGTCGAGCTCGGCGTCGCCGACCAGCGCCACCATGCGTCCCGCCCGCTTTTCGGAACCGTGACGATCGCCGTCCGAAAGGCCCTTCAGTCGCACGTAGTCCTGCACCAGCGAGGAGAACAGCGTCATGGCGACGCCCAGGCCGACCGAGCCGGTGGAAATGTCGACGTCGTCGGTGTCCTTGGTGCGCGACGGATAGGACTGCGCGCCGCCCAGCCCGCGGAAGCGCTCGAGCTTGTCGCGCGTCTGATGGCCGAACAGGTACTGGATGGCGTGGAACACCGGCGAGGCATGCGG
>JAFAKN010000437.1 GCA_019235415.1 Alphaproteobacteria bacterium | reverse complement strand
ATGCGGTCGACGTGGCAGATGAACAGCACGCGCTTCTCGTCGATCGCCGGGTCGCGCAGGCCGTAGGGTGGCGGGTTGCCGGTGTACTTGGTCCAGATCTTGTCGAGCTGGCGCGTGACGCGCTCGCCGCCCGGATCGGCCTCGCGCTCCTCGCGCTCGACCGTGCACTTGATCTGGACCCAGTGATAGGGGTTGTCGGGATTGACGATCAGGATCGTGAGCTTGGGGCTCTTGCGGATCCAGTCGCACTTCGGCCGGTGCGAGGCCGTGTTGACCAGGATCTTGTCGCCCTCGTAGTCGAACCACATCGGCGTCAGCCCGATGCGGCCGTCCGGCCCGATCAGGCCCAGGGTGACGGTGATCGGCCGGTCGAGCAGCGCCTTGTAGACCGGATCGAGGTCCGAGAGGCTCTTGATCTTGACTCGCTCGCCGATGTCGAACTGGCCGGCCTGCAGGCCGCCCGCGACGTCGCGGAACTTGGCGACCGTGATGGTGTCTGGCATCGCTTGCTCCCTCGTCAATTGAGCTTGGTGCGCACCATGGGCATCACGCCCTTGGCGAACGCCTCGAGGCTGTCGACCGCCTGCCGCAACGACATGCCGGGCTGCCGCGCCTGGAAGATCAAGTGCTGCAGCTCGAACCGCGGCAGCCAGTCGAGCATTTTGGCGGCGACCTCGGCCGGAGTGCCGAGGAACCAGCGTGCCTGCATGAAGGCCTCGGAGAGATAGAGCGGGTTGTCGCCGGTGAGCGGCTTGCGCTCGCCGGTCGCCGGATCGACGTAGGTCTGGCCGGTGCGCTCCGGCGCGTACTGCACGCGGTAGACGTGGTCGAGATAGGGCTGGTGCCGCTTCACGGCGTCGGCCGCGGAGTCGCCCAGCAGCACCTCGCGCATCAGGGCATGCGGCAGCGGCCCGGCGTTCTGCCGCTCGGCCTCCTCGTCGTATGAGCGGATCTGGCGGACGAGATGCTCGAGCTCGATCAAGGGCGCCACCAGGAGGCCGGCGCGATGGCGGACGGCGCGGGCGCGCGCCTTGGGGGCGGCAGCGCCGATCCACAGCGGCAGCGCGCCCGGCTTCAGCGGCGGCGGGCGCAGCAGCCCGCCTTTCACCTTGTAGACCTGCCCGTCGTAGTCGAACCGCTCGCCGCGCCAAGCGGTCGCCAGAATCTCGAGAGACTCCTCGAAGGCGCGGGTACGCCGCGCATAGGGCCAGCCATAGGTGTCGAACTCGGCGGGCCGGTAGCCCTGGCCCAGCCCGATCTCGAGACGCCCGCCGGAAAGGTTGTCGACCACGGAGAGGTCTTCGGCCAGCCGCAGCGGATGGCCGTACAACGGCGCGAGGGCCACGGCTTGGCCGATGCGGCAGCGCGGCGCTGCGGCTGCAAGCGCTGCGCAGGCGACGACCGGCGAAGGGCAGTAGCCGTCGTCCTCGCCGTGATGCTCGCTGGCCCAGATCGAATCGTAGCCCAAGCGGTCGATCTCGGCGGCAAGCTCCAGGCTCTCGCGGTACGACCTGTCCCAGGTGTCGCCCAGCGCGCGATGGACCTGGAAGCTGAAAGCGACGCCGAGCTGCAGGGCCATCAACCTGCCTCCAGCCGCCGCTTCAGATCGGCCCATCGGTCGATGATCGGCATGATCTTGTCGGCCGGCTCGGCCGGCAGGGTGAACACCACGCGGTCGACGTCGATCTCTTCGCAGAAGCGCAGCTGGTCGAGGTTCTCGGGCACCCGGAAAATCGAGATCGGCAGGCTGGCCGGATCGCGGCCGGCCTCCTTCGCCATCACGCGGAACTTCTCGATGATCACGCCCACGCCGTCCTTTTCCAGGCGATCGGCGCGTGGGATCCAGCCGTCGCCGTAGCGAATGGCGCGGCGCGCGGCGTAGGGGAAGGCACCGCCGACGATGATCGGTGGGTGCGGCTTCTGCGCCGGCTTGGGCCATTGCTTCATCTTGTCGAAGTTGACGAACTCGCCGTGATATTCGGGCTCCTCCTGGGTCCAGATCGCCTTCATGGCCTCGATGCGCTCGCGGGCAAGCTTGTGGCGCGTCTCGAAGGCGGTTCCGTGATTCTCGATCTCGTCCTGGTTCCAGCCGTTGCCCACGCCGAACAGGAAGCGCCCGTCGGACAGCTGGTCGATGGTCGAGACTACCTTGGCGGTGACGATCGGATCGCGCTGGGTGAGAAGCGCGATGCCCGTACCGATCCTCAGGTTTTTGGTCGCGGCGGCGGCGCTGTTCAGGACCAGGAAGGGGTCCATGATGTCGTAGTAGGGCCGGATCAACGGCCCGCCGGCCGGGTAAGGCGTCTTGCGCGACGAGGGAATGTGGGTGTGCTCCGGCACCCACAGGGATTCGAACCCGCGCTCTTCCAGAGCGCGTGCGAGCGGTGCCGGGCGCATCGACTGCGCGGTAAAGAACATGACGGCGCCGATCTTCATGAAATGCCTCCCGTTGGCGCTGGATTGTGCGCCGGTTGGAGGTCGGCCCGTCAAGCCGACTCACCGATGTCGTGAAATACCCGGGTAACAATTGTCACGGTGCGGCGTTACTCGTGAATTGGGGAACAGCGTGTGACTGCGGCAACAGACGTACCCTTCGAGCGCCAGGATGCGGGGCCAATGCAACGGCGGCTGCTGATCGTGGAAGACGAGGTCATGGTCGCCTGGGCTCTCGTCGAGACGGTGCACGATCTCGGTTGGAAGGTGTGCGCTACCGTCACGACGGAGCAGGCGGCCGTCGAAGCCGCCTCGCATCTGAAGCCCGACGCCATCCTGATGGACTATCGACTGGCCGAAGGGGGAGACGGGCTTTTGGCCGCGCGTCGCATCCGCGAGGCGACCGACGTCCCGATCATCTTCTGCACCGCCTATGCCGCAGGCCTGCGCAATCAGATCCTGTCCGTGCCGCACGTGCAGCTGGTCGGCAAGCCGGTCCGTCCGCTGTCCTTGCAGAAGGCGTTGGAGGCCGCGGTGGAGGTCGACTGTGAATAGCAGCTTTTAGGCATTCATCTGCTGCAAGCTTGTGCGGTCGTTCAGCAGGACCGTCCGACCGATCGCCTCGAGCCGGATCAACCCGTCGCGGCTCATCTGGGTGAGCGTTCGCGAGACGGTTTCCTTGGTGAGGCCGAGATAGTCGGCGATGTCGGCGCGCCGCATGGGCAGCTCGATGCGATCGTCTTTCCGCAGGCGCGCCGCGGTATCGAGCAGGAACTTGGCGATCTTCTCCTGCGGCGTCTTGCGCCCCAGCAGCAGCATGTGATCCCGCGCCCGCTGCAGGCTCGACACCATGGCCGACATCAGCTGATCGGCGAATTCGGGATAGTCGCGCACCAGGCTGCGGAACGAGGATCGCCTGAAGGCGATCACGGTGGTCTCCTCGACGGCCTCGGCGCTGAAGCTGTGCTCGTCGGCGCCTTCGAAGCCGAAGAAATCACCGGCATAGTGGAACGAATCAATCTGCCGTCGCGCGTCGCTCAGGAGCTTGCTGGTCCGCACGGTCCCCGAGATGACCTTGTAGAAGACCTCCGCCGTATCGCCTTCGCTGAACAATTCCTCGCCGCTGGCGACGATCATTCGTTCGCCGGCCTCGTGAATGTCGCCGCCGGGCACGTCGCGGCCGGGCTGGGCGCCGGTGCGGAACGATGGGCGAGAACCGGCGAGCGCGGCGGCATAGTTGAGCATTGGCTTCCCCGTATTCGACGCCGAGTGGGTAGCGCAGCCGCCTGTGGGCCGGCGATACCAGTAAACGCCCCAGTATTTCTACGTATGCCTGTTTCGCGGCGGCCGGGAGGCGCCGTTGGCCGCTTCGCACGCGGCCAGCACCGTCTCCAGGAGCGAGCGGTCGACGATGGGGAAGTCGAGCACGCGATGGACCCCCGCCTTGAGGGACCGATCGCGCGAGACAGGGTCCAGCCGGGGACTGAGGACGATCACCGGGATGGCCTCGGCCTGTCGGCGCAATTCCTCGAGCAGGCGAATCGCATCGACGGCCGGCACGCGCTCGTCGAGCACGACGCAGCCGCAACGTCCGCCAGCGACGATGGCCAGCGTCGCCGCCAAGGTCTCGCACGGCCGGACGTTCAATCCCACGATCTCGAGCAGGAATTTCAGGGCATTTCGGACGACCGCATCATCAATGACGAGAACGACGTCCTTCTTCTCCGGCATGCAGGGTCACCCCCAAGGGGACCGCTACGTAGCAGGCAACGGCGGGCGTGGAATTGATCCGAATCAGTCGACTTCCTCTCCCCCTATCGGAGGAGAGGAATTGATGCATCGACTCACTCCTGCACCAGCACCATGCGAATGAGCCCCGAGAGGCTGTGGGCCTGCATCTTGGCCATCACGCTGGCCCGATAGCCTTCGACCGTCCGTGCGCTGAGACTGAGGTCGTAGGCGATGATCTTGTTCGATTTGCCGGCAACCAGCCCGTCGAGCACCTGCCGTTCGCGTTCCGACAGCAAGTCCATGCGGCCGCGGATCTCGGCCGAGCGTTGACCGCGCTCGCGTGCGTCGTTCTGGCGTGCCAGGGCTGATTTCACGGCGTTGACCAGCACCTTGTTGTCGAAGGGCTTCTCGATGAAATCGACGGCGCCTGCCTTCATCGCCTCCACCGCGAGCGCCACGTCGGCATGTCCAGTCATGATGATCACCGGGATATGGCTGCGCTCGGCCAGCAGGCGGCGCTGCAGCTGCAGCCCGTCCATTCCCGGCATCCGGATGTCGGTCACGATGCAACCGACGTCATTGCGCGAGCAACCTTCGAGGAACACCGTGGCCGACTCGTGAACCTGCACGGCGAACCCGGACGCAGTGAGAAGGAACGCCAACGCTTGCAGCACCTCGCTATCATCGTCGATCACGTGGACTACCTGACTCGACACGAAAACCCTCCCCGTGAGCTGTCCGCCCCGGCTGCAACCGTGCGTCCACGGCGGGCCCGCGAACGCGCTAACTGCTTAGCCTGGGGACAGGCCAATGGTGAAGATGTCAATCGACTGAAGCCAATCCACATTTCTGCATATTTCCCGCCATCGGCTCGGCCTCAGCAGCCGTCATCGGCCTCGTCGCGCAGCACGCCGGATCGCAAGGTGAAGCGGAAGATCGTGCCGCCCGCGGGGTTGGCTTCGGCCCAGATGCGGCCGCCGTGCGCCTCGACGATCGTGCGCGAAATCGAAAGCCCCATGCCCAGGCCGCTCGTCTTGCTGGTCACGAACGATTGGAACAGGCGCGCGGCCACTTCGGGCGCAATGCCGCTGCCGCGGTCGGCGACCGAGACGCGCACCATCCCATTGGGCGCCGGTTCGCTCGCGATCACCAGGTGTTTCTCGATGGCCTCCTTCATGGCTTCGAGGCCGTTGCGAACGAGGTTGAGCAGGACCTGCTCGATCTGGATCCGGTTCACGAGAACCTGATCGGCGGCTGGATCCAAGCGGGTCTCGAATCGGACATTCGGGTCCTTGTCGGTGACGCTGGCCAGCGCCCAGGCTTCCCGGACCATGTCGACCAGACTTTCCACGCCCCGGTCGGTTTCGCCGCGGCCGACGAACTCGCGCAGCCGGCGGATCACGTCGCCTGCCCGCAGGGCCTGCGCCGTCGCTTTTTGCATGGCGCTCCTGACCAGCTCGAGGTTGTTGCCTGCCCCTTCGGAAAGCAGGTGCTCGGCGCCCTGCATGTAGGCGGCGAGCGCCGTTAGAGGCTGGTTGAGCTCATGCGCCAACGCAGAAGCCATTTCGCCCATGTTGATCAGGCGCGAGACATGCAGCAGTTCGCTGCGCAGCTTCTCGGCCTGTCGTTCGCGCACTTGGCGTTCGGACAAGTCGCGCAGGAAGGCGATGAAGCGCATGCCGCCTTCGGAAGAGACCGCGCTCACGTAGATCTCGACCGGGAACAGCGAGCCATCCTTGCGCTTGGCCGTCAGTTCGCGCGTAGTCGGTACGGCTCGGCCGTCCTGTCGCGCCTGGGATCGAGCCAACAGTGCCTCGACATCGTCCGCACCTGGTGTCTCGAACAGGGAGGCGAGGCGTCGTCCGCGTGCTTCGGTGGCACTCAGCTGAAACATGCCTTCGGCGATCGAGTTGAACGAGTCGATGACGCCGGATCCGTCGAACCCGATCATGCCGTCGGGCACGGTGGCGAGGATTGCCTCGAGATAGGTCTTGGCACGGCGCAGCTCGCGCAGCGAGCGCTGCCTCTGGAACAGGTACGCACCGATCGAAGCGCCGAGGATGGCGAGCAGCGTGAGCGCGCTCGCCGCGACGGTGGTGTAGACGGCCGCCGTGTCGGTGTTGTTGCGGCGCTTGGCCAACTCGTCCATCTCGATGGTGCGCATCTCTTCGAGCGCCTCGGCGATCGAAGATCCGGTGCGGCGCTGTCGTTCGGTCGCCAAAATCGCCAGCGCTTCGTCGCGTCGGCCAGGTCCCAGCTCCACCACCCGCGCGAAGGCCGACAGGCGGGCCTGCGCCATCTCATCCAGGGTCTTCAGCCGCTCGGCCTGCTCGCGGCTGTCGTTGACCAGGTTGGCGAGCGAGCGCAGCGACCGGCCGACGATCGTCGCTTCACGCTGATAAAATTTCAGGTAGTTCTTGTCGGCGCTCAGGACCCAGGCACGCCCGTCGGACTCCGCCTGGAACAGCGCAACCTCGGTGGCCCAGATCGTACGCAGGACCTCGTCCGTGTGCTCGACCAGACCGAAGCTCTCCCGGAATCGGCCCAGGTTCAGCAGCAGCGCTCCGCCGGCGCCGATCGTGAGCAGGATGGCGGCCAGGATCAGTCCGATGATTAGGCGGTACAACCGGCGCCCCCGTCTCTAGGGGCCATGCCGCGCGCCGGCTCGACGGGCGGCGGGCCTCGGCAGGCCTGGCATTACGGTACTGCTGCAGGACCGGCACGAGACGATGCTCATGTTGGCCTTTCTCGGTCTTACCGCCGCGCCATCCCCCGGTGTCATCCTCGCAGGATCGGCCAACCGGCACTGGTAACCTTTTGATGACCGTGACGGCCGCGCTGCAGGCCGGCTTTTTCCCTCGACCATTGATTGCGCTCAATGCGGGTCCCGGCGCATCGGCGCAAAACGCACCCCGACGGGGTGGGGCGGTACGGCGCTGAAGCGTGGTTCCGTGTCTCGATCCTTGAGGGAAGCACGGAGCACTCATGACCAGCATGACGACCACGGACTTCGGCGCGGCTCTCAATGCGGCGGTCCAGGGCGGCTACATCGCCCAGCTCAACGGCGGCACCTACACGATCTCGCAGCCGATCGTCATTCACATCAGCAGCACGACCCAGGGCATCGGCATCGATGGCGGCGGCGCCACGCTGATC
>JAFAKN010000595.1 GCA_019235415.1 Alphaproteobacteria bacterium | reverse complement strand
TGCCGCGTCCCGCACGGGCGTGCCGGCGCTCGGCGCTTGCGTACCCCGTGGTTTTGTGAGAGTGTGTCCCCATGGGCAAGGAGTGTGCCGTTCGACGCCACGCGTTCCCCGCGACCGTGACCTGGGGGACATGGATGGCTTCTGCGGATCCGAAGCCGCCGGGATATGCTGACCCGAAGCAGGGGCCCGGCGGCCGTGATCGCCGGGTTACACGGATCAGCCTACTGCTCGTTGAACAAAACCGCTTCGCGGTGGGGGCTAGTGAAGAGGCCATTGGGCGATGAGGAGAGCGCGAAGGTGAGACGGATGGCGCACGATTGGCGAAAGTGGGATCTCCCGACCAAGGAGATGTCCCATGACACCGTTGCGCCAGCGAATGATCGACGACCTCAAGCTCCGAAACCGCTCGCCCCGCACCATCGCCTGTTACGTCTCGATGGTCTCTCGGTTCGCCACCTTCTTCCATCGCTCGCCCGCGGAGCTGGGCCCCGAAGAGGTGCGGCAATTCCAGAAGCACCTGTGCGACAAGGGCACGTCTTGGTCGCTTTTCAATCAGGCCGTGTGTGCGTTGAAGTTTCTGTACGGCATCACGCTGCACGCGACGTGGGACGTCGACATGATCCCCTATGGTCGCAAGCCCCACAAGCTGCCGGTCGTGCTCAGTCAGGAGGAGGTGGTCCGGCTCATCGAAGCGGTCACCCACCCGGTCTACCGCATGGCGCTCTTGACCGCCTACGGCACGGGGCTGCGCCTGACCGAGCTGTTGGCGCTGCGGGCCGAGCACATCGACAGCTCCCGGATGCTGGTGCTCGTCGAGCGGGGCAAGGGCCAGAAGGCGCGCCAGGTGCCGCTTGCGATCGTGCTGCTCTCGCAGCTGCGCGACTACTGGCGCCACGATCGGCCGCGGGTGAACGCCTCGTGGCTCTTTCCCAACGAGCGGCAGCCCAAGCCCCTGCACACGACCACCCTCGAGAAGGCCTGCCAGGAGGCCCGCGGGGCCGCGGCGATCACCAAGCACGCCACCCCGCACACCCTGCGGCACTCCTACGCGACCCACCTGTTGGAGGCGGGCACCGACCTGCGCACGGTGCAGGTGCTCTTGGGCCATGCGTCCCTGTCGACGACGGCGATCTACACGCATGTGCAACGCAAGCTCGTCCTGGAGGCCAAGAGCCCCCTCGACGCGATTGCGCACTTCCGGCGCGGAGCGAAGTAGCGGCCGCGCGCGGGCATGGCTGGGGACTCGCCCACGCTGGGCGACGTCATCCGTCGGTTCGGCGCCTCGTGGCTCCACCAAAGAGCCGCGACGCTGACGCCGGCGCAGCACGCCGTCCTTCAGACGCTGGGGCGCTGCCACACCGCAGCGCTCGGGGGACACCTCTATCGCTGCGACCACTGCGGCGCCGAGCGCCCGGCCTACAATTCCTGCGGCAACCGCCATTGCCCCTCGTGTCTCGGACACCGGAGCGCAGAGTGGCTGGAGGAGCGATCCGCCGAGCTGTTGCCCGTGCCGTACTTCCACGTCGTGTTCACGGTGCCGGACGAGGTGGCAGCGCTGGCCCTGGGCAACAAGAAGGTCGTCTATTCGATCCTGTTCAAGGCCGCCTCCGAGACGCTCTTGGAGGTCGCTGCCAATCCGCGCCACCTCGGCGCCACCTTGGGGTTCCTGGCCGTGCTGCACACCTGGACCCAGACGCTGCTTCACCATCCTCACGTCCACTGCATCGTTCCGGCGGGCGGCTTGTCGCCGGACCGCACCCGGTGGGTGAGCACGCGCGAGGGCTTCTTGCTGCCGGTCCCGGTGCTCCGCCGGCTCTACCGCGGCAAGTTCCTCGCCTACTTGGCCGAGGCCGCGCAGGCCGGCAAGCTGCAGTTCGCCGGCGCCACGGCCCCCCTCGCCGAGCCCTCGGCCTTCGCTGCTTTCCTGAGCAAGCAACGCCGCAAAAAGTGGGTCGTGTACGCCAAGCGCCCCTTTGGCTCCCCCGAGCAGGTGCTCAAGTACCTCGCGGCCTACACCCACCGCGTGGCCATCAGCGACGCCCGCATCCAGAAGATCGAGGGCGACAGCGTCACCTTCCGCTACCGCGACCGCAAGGACGGCGACCGGCAGCGCACGATGACGCTCGGCGGAGTGGAGTTTTTGCGCCGCTTCCTCTTGCACGTCCTGCCGACCGGGTTCGTCCGGATTCGCTACTACGGCCTGTTCGCCAACTGCGTCCGGGCCGACAACCTGGCGCAATGCCGGGCGCTGCTCGCCGCGCTCAAGCCGCCCCCGCCCCCGCCCTGTCCCTCCTCCCCGCAGAAGGGCGCCGATGACGATGCGCGCCGCTGTCCCTTCTGTGGCACCGGACGGATGCGCCCGATTCGCGCCCTCGACCCGACGCCCCTGCCTGATCCGGTGCCCGCGCTGCCCATCCGAAGGGACACCTCATGAGCGCACACTCCCGCCCCCCGAGTCGTGTTCCCCGGCAGTCGGACGACCTGCCCCGGGACGCGTCTGTCCTCCTCGCCGCGACGAGCGTCCGCGCGCCTCCCCAGGCCGCCGCTGCACCGTGTTCGGCGCCTGCGCGCGCCCCCCGGGACCGCGCGCCGCCCTCCCCCCGCCGGACCGCCGTGTCCGATCGAAACCCACCGCCGGCTGGGAACGTGATTCAAATCCCTTAGCGAACGGCGTGCCACGCCGCGGCAACTGCCCGCGGTTGTTGTCCAACACCTTCTTTCACGCCCGGATCTCGCGGCATGTGGTACCGTCCGCCTCGCGATGGGCGCCGGGGATCGTTCTCGTCCGGGCGCGAAAGAAGGCTTCTGTTGGGTGGCAGTCCATCATGAGCAGCTTCCTTCCCGGTCTCCCTGGACGTGGTGGCTGTCGACTGAGAAATCCCCTCGCCTTGTTCCCGCGCCAACCCGAGCCCGAATCACGGAACCGGACTCGGGCTCGAAGGCGTAGGCCCACACAAACACGAGGGGATTCCTCGGGGCTGTCGAGGGGCGGCGCGTCGTAGTCCGTCCAGCACCAC
>JAFAKN010000583.1 GCA_019235415.1 Alphaproteobacteria bacterium | reverse complement strand
GATGGCGGCCGCGATGCGCGTCTCCTTGGTGGCGCGCGCCACGAACGCCCGCCGCCCGCCGCTGCCCGGCGTCGCGAGGAGGTCGCCCTTGGCGGCTTTCGGCAGCGCCTTGCGCTGGGCGGTGAGGCTGGCCGGGCGGGCCATTGTCGCTGTCCTTTCGCTTGCCGAGGCGTTCATACAGGAACGCAGCCGGCACGGTCGAGCGCCTTGAGTTAGTACTGAATATCAGTATATTACATTCGAGACCCAGATGGACTTTGAATGGGACACCGCCAAGGAGCAGACGAACCGTAGAAAGCACGGTGTCGATTTCCAGACGGCGGCGAAGGTCTTCGTGGACCCGAATGTCTTGGAGTTTGACGATCCCAGGTCTGCCGAAGAGCCGAGGTTCAATGCCGTCGGCATTGTCGATGGTCGAGTGCTCTTCGTCAGCTACACGATGAGAGGCGATACGGTCCGTATCATTTCCGCGCGAGGGGCGGAGCCGCATGAAAAAAGGAAGTACCACGAGATTTAAGCTCAATCCGAAGCGACCGCCGAAAACGGATTGGCGCGCTTTTGATGCAATGAGCGACGAGGAACGGCATCGTGCAGCGCTTTCGGATCCGGATGCGCAGCCGGCCACCACAGCGCAGCTTGCACGTGCGGGTCGCGTTCCCAGCGTACGCGACGTGCGCAAGAAGCTGCGGCTGACGCAGGCGCAATTTGCCGCCCGGTTTCATATCCCGCTCGGCACGGTCCGCGACTGGGAGCAAGGAGCGCATCGCCCCGACAAGGCCGCCCAGGTGCTGCTCAAGGTCATAGCGGCTGATCCGGAAGCGGTCGCGCGAGCGCTTGAAGGCTGAGGCAAGCGCGACGCGATGAAGGGATGATATCCGGCGAGTTTTATTCTGCGATGGGATCGTTCTCTGAACGGCCAGACTGGCCATGGCGAAAGGCTTGCCGAATGGCAGCTTCGATTTGAACGCGCAGGTAGTCCGCTCGATCCTCCTCCGGTGCACTCAGCCCTAAGGCGACGATCTTGTTGACCGTCTCCGCAAGCCATTCCGAGAATGTCCAATAGTGCGGGTCAGTCATAGGCGGCCCTCCGATTCTTCGACACGTCGCACGCGCGCTGCGGTCGAGCGCCGCGCGCGTCAGAATGACGCCCAGCAGGACGATCAGGCCGCCCAGCACGCGGGCCGCCGTCAGCGGATCGCCGAACAACGCCGCCGAGAGCCCCACGCCCGCCACCGGGATCAGGTACATGTAGACCATGACCCGGCTGACGCCGAGCCGTTCGAGGCCGGCGGTCAGGCCGAGGTAGGCGACGCCGACCGGGAAGATCGCGGTGTAGAGCCAGAAGCCGAACAGCCGCGCGTCGAGCGCGGCGAACTCGCGCGGCGAATCGACGGCAAGCGCGACCGGCAGCAGCATCAGCGAGCCGATCAGCGTCGTCCAGGCGACCACGGGAAGCGCTCCGAGCCGGAGGTTGAACGGCGCGCAGCGATCGACGTAGAGCGCCCAGGCGAAGGCCGCGAGCATCCACAGCAATGCGCCGTCGATATTGCCGAGCGACAGCGTGAAGCGGGCGAGCGAGTTGTTCACCACCAGCACGACGCCGGCAAACGCGATGGCAATGCCGGCCCAGCCGAGGCCAGGCAGCCGCCGTCCGCCGATCCAGGCGAGGATCGCCGAGAACGCGGTCGTCGTCGTCATCACGATCGAGCCCAGCGACGGCGAGCTTCTAGCCATCGCCAAGCCCCAGCAGGCCTGGAACAGCGATACGCCGATCAGCCCGAGGATGATCATCGCCGGCCAGTCGCGGCGCCGCAGGGCAATCGGCCGGCGCATCACCACCAGCATCGCCATCAGGAACAGCGAGGCCACGAGATAGCGCGAGGCGCCGTAGAGCAGCGGGCTCATGACGCCGAGCACGCTCTTGGCGAACGGGTAGCTCGATCCCAGCAGCATGGCCGTGCCGAACATGATGACGTCGCCGGTGAAGCGTTTCTTCTTATGGTCTGGCATAGGGGAAACAGGCGCTCGCGCGTAGCCTCTCATGTTCCTCTCCCCCGCTAGGGGGAGAGGAACATGAGGGACGGACTACGACGCCGGTGCGGTCGAGGCCTTCTGGGCGCCCCAGAATCCGAACAGGGCGCCGGCGACGCGGCGGATCTGGATCTCCTCCGAGCCTTCGGTGATGCGATAGCGCCGGTGATGGCGGTAGATGTGCTCGAACGGCATGTGCCGCGAGTAGCCGATGCCGCCGTGCACCTGGATGGCGCGGTCGGCGGCCTCGCACACCAGGCGGTTGGCGCGATAGTTGGACATCGCCACCCATTCGCTGACCTGCATGTGATGCTGGCGGTCGAGATGCCAGGCGGTCTTGCGCACCAGCCCGCGCGTCATCTCGGCCTCGGTGTGCAGCTCGGCGAGCGGGAACTGGATCGCCTGGTTCGACGCCAAGGCCCGGCCGAACACCTGGCGGTTGCGGGC
>JAFAKN010000495.1 GCA_019235415.1 Alphaproteobacteria bacterium | reverse complement strand
CGGCACGCGCGCCGGCACCTTCGGGCCCGAGAGGGCCGACAGCCACTTGTCCCAGTCGTTCCACCAGGACCCCGGGAATTCCTTGGCGCCTTCCCGCCATTCGTCGAGCGTCGCCGGGTTTTTCGCCGTCTCGTTCAGCCAGTGCTGGTACTTCCGGTTGCGCGGCGGATTGACGACGCCGGCGATGTGGCCGGAGCCCGCCAGCATGAAGCGGACCGGCCCGGAGAGCAGCTGGGTCGCCTTGTAGACGGACTTGGCGGGCGCGATGTGGTCCTCCTTGCCGGCCTGCAGGTAGACCGGGATCGCGATCTTGCGCAGGTCGATCGGCACGTTGTCGACGGTGAGGCCGCCCGGCTGCACCAAGAGGTTGCTCTGGTACATGTTGCGCAGGTAGTAGCTGTGCATGGCGCGCGGCATGCGCGTGGCGTCGGCGTTCCAGAACAACAGGTCGAACGGGAAGGGGTCCTTGCCCATCAGGTAGTTGTTGACCACGAACGACCAGATGAGGTCGTTGGCGCGCAGCATGTTGAAGGTCGTGGCCATCTCGCTGCCTTCGAGATAGCCCTTCCTGCTCATCAGCTCCTCGACGCGGGCCAGCTGGTCCTCGTCGATGAACACGCCGAGCTCGCCCGGCTCGCTGAAGTCGACTTGCGCCGTGAAGAAGGTGCAGGCGACGATGCGGTCGTCGTGGCGCGCCGCCATGTAGGCGAGCGCCGTCGCCATCAGGGTGCCGCCGATGCAGTAGCCGATTGCCGACACCCGTCGCTCGCCGATCGCCTGCTCGATGGCATCCAGCGCGGCGAGCGGTCCCAGCCGGATGTAGTCCTCGAAGGTCAGCTGGCTGAGCCGCTCGTCGGGGTTGACCCAGGAGATCACGAACACGGTGTAGCCCTGCTCGGTCGCCCACTTGATGAACGAGTTCTCCGGCTTGAGGTCGAGGATGTAGAACTTGTTGATCCACGGCGGCACGATCAGCAAGGGCACCTGGTGGACCTCGGCCGTCGCCGGGGCGTACTGCAGGAGCTGCATCAGCTCGTTCTGGAAGACCACCTTGCCGGGCGAAGTCGCGACGTTCTCGCCGACCTTGAAGGCCTCCATGTCGGTCTGGCGGATCGCCAGCTGGCCCTTGCCGCGCTCGAGGTCGGTCAACAGGTTCTGCAGGCCCTTCAGCAGGTTCTCGCCCTTGCTCTCGACCGTCGCCTTGACGACCTGCGGGTTGGTCAGCGCGAAGTTGCTGGGCGACATCGCGTCGATGAACTGCCGGGTGTAGAAATCGACCTTCTGGGCGGTCTTCTCGTCGACCCCCTCGACCCGCTTCAGCGTGCTCTGCACCCAGCGCGCCGTCATCAGGTAGGACTGCTTCAGGTAGTCGAACACCACCTCGTCCTTCCAGGCCGGGTCGTTGAACCGCTTGTCGCCCTTGGCCGGCTCGGCCAGCGGCTCGGCCGCCTGGCCCATCATGCGCTGGGCCGTCGCCTGCCACAGCTTCATGTACTGCTGCCAAAGCTCGATCTGGGCCTGCACCAGGCGGTCGGGATTGGCCACCATCTTGGCCGTGAAATCCATGAAGGTGCGGGTGAGGTGCATCGGGTCGACCGGCTGCGGGCCCTCCGCCCGGTAGCGCTCGGCGAAGTCCTGCAGGAGCTTCTGGCTGCGCTCGGCAATGTCCTTCAGGGCGACCTGCATCCGCTCGGATTCGGCGGTTGACAGTCCCGGGATGGCGGCGGGCGCCGGCGTCTCCGACATGCGTTTCCCCTTTTGAATCAATTGCCTTTATGGCGTCTCTTGCGATATTTTCAACGCCGGCTACCATACCTAGTAGCTGTTCTTGGTTAGGCCGGCGTGGCGTTCAGAGTCGCCAACATAGGTAGGCTGCGATATCAGACCGGTCAATTTACCAGCAGGTGACAGCATGCGGCGACATCAAGACGGGATCGGCAGGGGCCGCATGGGGCTTCGCCTGCTCGTCGTGTCGGGATTTGCCCTGCTTTCGGGCTGTGGTTGGCTGTTCGGCGACGATGCTCCGAAGGGCAACGGGCGGCCGGGCGTCGATCGGCAAGGGCCAGCCAGCGGGACGCTGCCGGCCGCTTCCGGCCAGCACGATGCCGGCGTGGCCGCGACGGATCCGGTCGGCAGTCCACAGGTCGGCTCGATCGTGCCGGCCAAGGGCGGCCAGAAGGCCCAGAAGGATGCGGCCGACAAGGAGGCTGGCGAGCGCGATGCCAAGGAACGCGAGGAGCGCGAGAAGCGCGAAGCCGACGAGCGCGACGCCAAGGCGAAGGAGCAGCAGGAGGAGAAGCCCAAGGTCACCGGGGAAAAGCGCACGCTGCCGGGCAAGCCCGCGGCGGCGGAATGGGGCAATCCGGCTAATCCGGGGAAGAACGCGCCTACCGCGCCTGCTCCCGCAGCACCCGGGCCTGCGCCCGTGACCTCGGCACCGGCCACACCGTCGCCGCAGACGCCCGTCCCCGCAACCGGGGTCCCTGCGACGGGGGCGCCTACGACAGGGGCGCCGCCGACCGAGCAACCCGCCACAGCACCACACACCTAATACACCTCGCACTCGACGCCCGCTCGCACTCGACGCCCCTCTCGCACTCGACGCCCCTCTCGCACCCGACGCCAAGGAACGACAATGGACGATTCGGAATTCCATCGCCTGAAGCGCCTGCCGCCCTACGTATTCGCCGAGGTGAATGCCATGAAGGCGCGCGCCCGCGGCGCCGGCCAGGACGTGATCGATCTCGGCATGGGCAATCCCGACCTGCCGACGGCGCCGCACATCGTGGCCAAGCTCGCCGAGGTGGCCGGCAACCCGCGCGCCCATGGCTATTCGTCCTCGCGCGGCATCCCCGGCCTGCGCAGGGCCCAGGCCGCCTACTATGCCCGCCGCTTCGGCGTCGAGCTCGATCCGGAGAGCGAGGTCATCGTCACCCTGGGCTCGAAGGAGGGGCTGGCGAACCTGGCCCAGGCCATCACCTCGCCGGGCGACATCGTGCTGGTGCCCAACCCCAGCTACCCCATCCATCCCTACGGCTTCATCATCGCCGGCGGCTCGGTGCGCCATATCCCGGTGCCGGGCAGCACGTCGCTCGCGGAGTTCCTGCCGGCCCTCGAGCGCGCCGTGCGCCACACGGTACCCAAGCCGATCGCGCTGGTGCTGAACTATCCGTCGAACCCGACGGCGCAGGTGGTCGACCTCGACTTCTATTCGGCCATCGTCGAGTTCTGCCGGCGGCATAACATCTGGATCCTGTCCGACCTCGCCTATGCCGAGATCTACTTCGACGGCAACCCGCCGCCGTCGGTGCTGCAGGTGCCGGGCGCGCGCGAGATCGCCGTCGAGTTCACCTCGATGAGCAAGACCTACTCGATGGCCGGCTGGCGCATCGGCTTCGCGGCTGGCAACCGGACCCTGATCCAGGCGCTGACGCGCATAAAGTCCTACCTCGACTACGGCGCCTTCACGCCCGTCCAGGTCGCCGCGACGGCGGCGCTCAACGGGCCGCAGGACTGCATCGTCGAGGCGCGCAACACCTACAAGGCGCGGCGCGACGTGCTGATCGAAGGCCTCACGGCTGCCGGCTGGGCGTTGCCGTCGCCGTCCGCCAGCATGTTCGCCTGGGCGCCCATCCCCAAGCCGTTCGGCGAGCTGGGCTCGCTCGCCTTCTCCAAGCTCCTGCTGACCCAGGCCAACGTCGCGGTGTCGCCGGGCGTCGGCTTCGGCGAGCACGGCGATGCCCATGTCCGCATCGCCCTGGTCGAGAACAAGCACCGCATCCGCCAGGCGATCCGCAACATTCGACAGGTGCTGGCCGATCCCGAGCGGGCGATCGACCTTTACTTGCGAGGCGTCGGCGACAACGTCACGCCGATCAAAGCTCGCGCCTGATCCGTTCCTGGCGTATCTCAGCCCGGCCATGAACGGACCTCTCAGAATCGGCATCGCCGGCCTCGGCACCGTGGGCGCAGGCGTGGTCAAGCTGCTGGCGCAGCACCGCAACCTGCTCGGCCTGCGCGGCGGCCGGGCGCTCGATCTGGTCGCGGCCAGCGCCCGCAGCCGCGCCAAGAAACGCGACATCGATCTTGCCGGCGTGCGCTGGGAGAAGGACCCCCTGGCGCTCGCCAAGGCGGCCGACATTGACGTCGTGGTCGAGCTCATCGGCGGCAGCGACGGCATCGCCAAGAGGCTCGCCGAGACCGCGCTGCGCTCGGGCAAGCATCTGGTCACCGCCAACAAGGCGCTGCTCGCCATGCACGGCACCGAGCTCGCCGAGCTCGCCGAGCAGCGCGGGCTCATCCTGTCGTTCGAGGCCGCCGTGGCGGGCGGCATTCCCATCATCAAGGCGCTGCGCGAGGGCTTGGTGGGCAACCGCGTGCGGCGCCTCTACGGCATCCTCAACGGCACCTGCAACTACATCCTGACCACGATGCGCGAGACCGGCCGCGACTTCGGCGCCGTGCTGGCCGAGGCGCAGGCCGCCGGCTACGCCGAGGCCGACCCGAGCTTCGACGTCGACGGCATCGATGCGGCGCACAAGCTCGCGGTGCTGACCGGAGCGGCGTTCGGCGCCAAGGTCAATTTCCCCGGCGTGCATGTCGAGGGCATCCGGCGGGTGACCTCGATGGACATCGGCTTCGCCGAGGAGCTTGGGCTTCGCATCAAGCTTTTGGGGCTGGCGCGCGAGACCAGGTACGGTATCGAACAGCGTGTGCATCCCTGCATGGTTTCCCTGGACGCGCCGATTGCGCACATCGAGGGTGTGTTCAATGCGGTCGTCGTCGAGGGCGATTTCGTGGGCAACACGATGTTCCAGGGCCGCGGCGCGGGACAGGGGCCGACCGCCTCGGCCGTGGTCGCCGACCTCGTCGACGTGGCGCGCGGCCGGCACATGCCGGCGTTCGTCGTGCCGGCCGCCAAGCTCGCCGACAAGAAGGTCTCGCCCATGGACCGCCATCAGGGCGCCTATTACATCCGGCTGATGGTCCAGGACCGGCCCGGCGTGATCGCCGCGGTGTCCGGCGCGCTCGCCCGCGAGCGCATCTCGCTCGAGAGCATGCTGCAGCGCGGCCGCTCGCAATCGGACCAGGTGCCGGTGGTGCTGACCACGCATGAGACCGAGGAAGCCGCGATGCGCCGCGCGCTGGCGCGCATCGCCAAGCTCAAGGTGGTGGCCGAAGAGCCGTGCGTGATCCGCATCGAGGCTTTCTAGCGGCTTTTGCCCATTGCTTAAGGGAAAGGGGCGCGCCTGACGAGACGCCCACGGAGGAGACGATGGCCAACGACGTGAAACTGGACCGCAACCTGGCGCTCGAGGTGGTTCGTGTGACCGAGGCGGCGGCGCTCGCGGCGGCCAAGCTGATGGGCCGCGGCGACGAGAAGAAGGCCGACCAGGCGGCCGTCGACGCTATGCGCACCTCGCTCAACTCGCTGTCGATCGACGGCACGGTGGTGATCGGCGAGGGCGAGCGCGACGAGGCGCCGATGCTCTATATCGGCGAGAAGGTGGGCGCGAGCCAGCCCGGCATGCCCAAGATCGACATCGCGCTCGATCCGCTGGAGGGCACCACCATCACCGCCAAGGGCCTGCCCAATGCGCTGGCCGTCGTCGCCATGGCCGAGCATGGCGGCTTCCTCAACGCGCCCGACGTCTACATGGACAAGATCGCCGTCGGCGGCGGGCTGCCGGAAGGCGTCGTCGACCTCGAC
>JAFAKN010000417.1 GCA_019235415.1 Alphaproteobacteria bacterium | reverse complement strand
ACACTGCGGTACAGCAAACGCTTGCGCCGCGTCTCGAGATGCGCCTCGTCGCCCACGTTTTCCCCAGCTCCCGCCGCGAAAGGGGGCGTAGCATATAGGAGGCGGCGATGGCCCCGTCACGGGGTAAGTCATGCGGCCGGATTGCCTAACGACCATGCGCCCGCAAAGCCTCACGCCCCTGTTCGCCCAAGTGACCTCGCTGCCCGGAATCGGGCCGCGGCTGGGCAAGCTCGTGGAGAAACTCGCCGGGCCGCAGGTGGTCGATCTCCTGTGGCACCTGCCCTTCGGCGTGGTCGACCGGCGCAATGCGCCCCAGGTCGCCGAAGCCCAGGCCGGCGACATCGCCACCCTGACCGTCACGGTCGACCGGCACATCGTGCCGCGCACGCCCCGCCAGCCCTACCGCATCTGGTGCAGCGACGAGACCGGAGAAGTCTGCCTCACCTACTTCAATGCCCGCGAGGATTTCCTCAAGAAGCTCCTGCCGCCCGGCGAGGTGCGCGTGATCAGCGGCCGCATCGACCTCTACCAAGGCGAGGCGCAGATGACGCATCCCGACCACGTGGTGCCGCTTGAGCAGCGTGGCTCGATCTTGCGCGTCGAGCCGATGTACGGGCTGACGGCTGGCCTCACCCAGCGGCCGTTGCAGAAGGCGATCGCTGCCGCCATGGAGCGCGCGCCCGATCTGGGCGAATGGCAGGATCCGGCCTTCGTTATCCGCCAGCGCTGGGCGAGCTGGAAGACGGCGCTCGCCCTTGTGCACAACCCCACGGACCCGGCGGATCTCGCGCCCACGAGCCCGGCGCGCGCCCGGCTCGCGTTCGACGAGCTGCTGGCGAGCCAGCTCGCGATCGCCCTGGTGCGTCATCACAATCGGACCATCGTCGGCCATCCGACCCGCGGCGATGGCCGCCTGCGCAGCGTCGCGCTCGCTTCCCTGCGCTTCGAGCTCACGAGCAGCCAACGGACCGCCGTCCAGGAGATCGAGGCCGACATGGCCAAGGCCGAGCGCATGGTGCGCCTGCTGCAGGGCGACGTCGGCAGCGGCAAGACGGTGGTCGCGCTGCTCGCCATGCTGATCACCGCCGAAGCCGGCGCCCAGGCGGCGCTGATGGCGCCGACCGAGCTCCTGGCCCGCCAGCACCACGCCACCATCGCGCCGCTTGCCGCGGCGGCCGGCGTGCGGCTCGCGCTGCTGACCGGGCGCGACAGCCAGAAGCAGAAGCGCGAGACGCTGCAGGGCCTTGCCGACGGGTCGATCCCGCTGGTCGTCGGCACCCATGCGCTGGTGCAGGAGGACGTCGAGTTCAAGGACCTGGCGCTGGCGGTGGTCGACGAGCAGCATCGCTTCGGCGTGCACCAGCGCATGGCGCTGTCGTCGAAGGGTCGCGCCGTCGACCTGCTGGTCATGACCGCGACGCCCATTCCCCGCACCTTGATGCTGGCGACCTACGGCGATCTCGACGTCTCCAAGCTCACCGAGAAGCCGGCGGGCCGCCAGCCGATCGACACGCGCACCATCCCGCTCGAGCGGCTTGCCGATGTGGTCGAGGCGATCGGCCGCCAGGTCGCGACCGGAGGCCGCCTCTACTGGGTCTGCCCGCTGATCGAGGAATCGGAGGAAGTCGACCTCGCCAATGTCGAGGAGCGCTTCCATCAGCTCTCGGCGCGCTTTCCCGGCAAGGTCGGGCTGCTGCACGGGCGACTGAAGGGCGCCGAGCGCGAGGCGACCATGGCGGCCTTCACCGATGGGCGCCTGGCCATCCTGGTGGCGACCACCGTGATCGAGGTCGGCGTCGACGTCCCGGCCGCCACGGTGATGGTGATCGAGCACGCCGAGCGCTTCGGCCTCGCGCAGTTGCATCAGCTGCGCGGCCGGGTCGGGCGCGGTGCCGCCAAGTCGACCTGCCTGCTGCTCTATGCCCAGCCGCTCGGCGAGACCGCCAAGGCGCGGCTCGCCATCATGCGCGAGACCGAGGACGGCTTTCGCATCGCCGAGGAGGATCTTCGCCTGCGCGGCGCCGGCGAGCTGCTTGGCACCCGCCAGAGCGGCCTGCCCATCATGCGGCTGGCCGATCTCATCGCCCACGCCGACCTCTTGCAGGCCGCCCGGGACGACGCCCGGCTGGTGGTCGAGCGCGATCCCGGCCTGCAGTCCGAGCGCGGCGCGGCGCTGCGCGCGCTCCTCTACCTGTTCCGGCGCGACGATGCGGTGCGAACCCTGCGCGCCGGCTGAAGCGTCGGTGATTGCAGTCTTTCTGCGATCGTCTCCCGCCAGCGGGATTTCTGGTATTGATGGTATTGTTGGCAGCGCGAATTGCCCCACCTGGCCACGAACGGGTGGTGTTCCCGAGGTTAGCGCAGTTTCCGCTAGTGATTCGCCAATCGGATGCATGCCATTCCACAGGCGCGACAGGTCGTTACCGTCTTCGTCGTGCTTCGGAAGACGGCTCTCGCCTGGCTGAACAATCGAGCGTCTGCCCTTGCTCCAGTGACGTTGTGTCTCTGTTATGTGTTACTTAACTAACTCTGTAGCGATTGTCAACAGGGCTGACTGCGAAAGCATCTGGCTGCAGCTCTTTCCGCACAGCAACCCTTTCGAGTTTCTGCCGACCGTACACGGCAGAAACTCTCCTGGCTCCTTGCCGGCCTCTACTTGAGCGTCACTAAGACGACCTTTTCTTGGCCGTTCCCTTGTGTCGCTACGGGCGCGTGGATCACGGCTCGACCTTGATCAACTCGCGTTCGAAGTAGGTTGAATTGCTCGAGTTGGGCAGGCGGGTGATCGCCGAGTATTTTGCCGACACCCCGAGGGATTCAATGAAGAGCCATTCTCCCTCGGTCACGGCGGCGTCGCTGGGCGAGCCGGTGCTCTTGAACTTGATCAGGGCGACGTCGTAGGTGCCGGCCGGCACCGTGCGGCGCTCATGGCCGGCGAACGACAGGTCATAACTGACGTCATGGCTCTGCTTGCCGTCCTTAAGCGGGCCGAGACGGCTCTGCGCGACCTCGACCGTCATCTTGCAGGGAACCGTCGCCTGGGCGACAGCACCGAGCGGGAAGAACGACTTCATCGCCGCTTCGTCGCAGTCGAGCGCCGTGGTCTGGACCGAGACCGGCGTGGCCGCGATCTGCGGCTTTACCGTCTCGCTCGCATCCTTGAGGCCCGGAAATGGATAGACCTGGGTGACGTGCAGGAGATCGCGCACGGTCATCCTGCCGATCTTGCCGAGCGCAGCGGAGACGTCGGCCGGCATCGGAGCGATGACGAGATCATCCTCGCGCCGGCTGTCGGGCAGGAGTTGCGCCTGCTTGCAGGTGATCGATGTGTCGGCTTGGGGACAGAGCCAAACCAGGGCCAGCGGCGTCACCGTCCCGGCGATGGTTGCGGCGTCGCTTGCCGCCGTCGTCACACGATAGATTTGTCCGGCCGTGTGCTCCCCGCTGCCCATCGACACGGTCACCATCAGTCGATAGGTGAAGCTCGTCGCGGGCACCGGCCGGTAGCGCGGACTGTCCGCTGCCGCGGGTCCGACCAGGGGGCCGGCCATGGTACTGGCCGCGAGCACGGCGAGCGTTGTGCCAAACCGCATGAGTCCCTCCCCCGGCAACGATCAGCCGAGCTGCGCAACGTAGCTGCGCAGCGCTTGCCACGCGCCCTCGACCTCGGTTTGCGCGTCGGCGCGGCGCTTGGCGATAGACTCCAACTCGGTCTCCTGCTTGTCCAGCGTCGCGAGATAGCGCCTCTGCAAGTCGCTGTTGGCCGGCACTCGCTCGAGGTTGTCGCGCAGCCGGGCCTGCTCCTGCACGATCTGCTCGCGGTCGGCGTCGGCCTGCTTGACCTTGTGCTGCGCGCCGGCGATGGCGCCCTGCAGCTTCAGGATCCGATCGAGCGACTCGCGCGTCTTGGCGTCGAACTCGCGCGCTTGCGCATAGACCCGGATCTGCTCGATCGCCGCATTGTCGAGCAATCGCAGTTCCTGCTGCTGCGTCTGCTCCTGCACCACGTCGAACGTCTGGGTCTTCTCACCACCCGGCAGATGGAACGGGATCCGATAGTTGCCTTCGCTCAGCTCGACGCCCTTGGCCTCGGGCTGGACCAGGGTCCAGCCGGGAAGCCGGCGCTGCACGACGATCAGCTCGCGCGGCTCCTTCAGCGGACCTTTGACCCGATACGTCGTCGTCTGCCGGATCACTCGCGAGAACCGAAGCGCCCCATTGACGATGCTGCCGCTGGCCAGGCGATCGGTCTGCGCGCTATCGCGTTCGACGGTGATTTTCTCGTCGACCGCATAGGCCAGCAGGCGCGTCTCACCCACCGGCAGCCCCGACAGGCGGGCATCGCCGACATAGGCGACGTAGCCCGCCGGATCGCGCTCGTAGAGCGTGATGATGCCGGGCGGCAGGCCGGTGTCGCCGTCGTTGGCCAGCCGAACGGCGGCCAGCGGATTGCGCGCGGCCGTGTCGGCCTGGTAGAGCGCCAGCCGCGCCGCCGGCACGTCGCGATCGATGATGGGAATCGACAGCGTGCGGCCGCTGGTGACGCTCACCGGCTTGGGGATCTTGAACACCACCTGCGTGGCACCGTCGCTCGCCGCGGCGGCCTCGAACGGAGCGGCCTGCGCCGGGATTGCCGGTGGCGGCGGCGGCGCGGCGGTCGCTGCGCCGACCTTCCCCATGACCCCATCGGCCGGCCGGCCAGCTGGTGCCGGCGCCGACCTGGCACGCTCCTCGACTTGGACGCCGCCGCGATCGACGCCCGGCATCAGGCGTCCGGCGACTTCGATCGGCACGTCAGGACGGGTCACGTAGTAGGCTTCGTACAGGGCCTGGTGGAATGCCACAGGCCTCCCGGACACCAGGGTCAGTTCGACCTCTTTCCAGTCTTGGCCGCTCATATTCTCGACGGTCGCCCAGCCCTGCAGCCTGGCGCGCGGCGCCGCCGGATCCGCAGGCAAGGTCAAGCGCCATGACGCCTTCCATACCGGCACCTCGACGATGTAGGCGACGCGCACGTTGCGCCGCCCCTCGCCGCGGGTGGCGAGCTCCATGGTGCGCGTGTCCTTGGCATGGCTGCTCTGGATGGCGCGCAACGCCATGGCGATCTTGTCGCGCAGCGCCGGATCGGTGAACTGCAGGTTCTCGGCATCCTCGAGAATGAACTGCTGCAGGCCGCGGTCGGTGAGCAGCGTCACCCGCGTGCGGGTGGTGCTGGCCTTGCCGTTCAGCGCGACGGTCTCTTCCTGCACCGACACGATGCGCCCGCTGGCAGCGCGACTGCCGCCGACCGTGACCTCGGCGCCCTTCAGCGCCGACAGGAGCTGGGCAGTCGAGTCGAGAGACTGCTGGTCGAACGGCAGGTCCTTGAACAGCTGCGCCAGCGGCTCGCGACCAGGCAGGCTGACGCCGCCCACGCCACCTTTGTCGTCATAAACCACCAGGCTTTTCAGCACGTCGTCGACCTGATCGAGCGGCACGGTGAGCTTCAGCGTGGCGTCGCCGTCGACGCTGGCTTCGTATTCGAAGTAGCCGAGCCCGCCCGACGACAGCATGACCCGCTTCAGCGTCAGGTCCTGGGCCGCCGCAAGAGCAGGAGCGGCGAACACGCCCAGCAGGGCGACGAGGCACAGAAGGCGATGCATGGGCTCTCCCCGGCTGATGCTCGCCGAGCGTGCATGCCCAGTGTGACACAAGCGCGGCGGCAGGGAGACGAAAGTGGGAGGCACTAGTCGGACTCGCGAGTCGTCTCTGGCTAGAGCGCGGCGTCTTAACGTTGCAATTGCGCTCGCGCGCGCGAGGCGTCACAAATAGTCGCTGCAGCTGTCATCCAGAGCGCAGCGAGGGACCTTTGACGCTGCAATAAGGGTCCCTCGCTGCGCTCGGGATAACAGAGGAGGCGTCACAGCATGCCGAGGCGGTGCGAGACTTCGTGATGGTCGAACTAGTCACAAAATCCGATCTGCAGGCGGCTATGGACACCCTTGCCTTGCGCCTGACGCTCAGGCTGGGCGTCATGCTGGCTACAGGCCACGCCACAACCCTCGGCATCCTGGCGGCGATCATCAAGCTCTAGTGCGCTGGGGGCGCGCCACTCCAGTGGCGCGATCTTCTGTGGCTTCGACGATGACGCGCGACTGGAGCCGCGCGCCCCCAGCAGCTGCTCGACGAACTTGCCACCTAACCTTCGCTGGCACCCGCCACCGCGTCCTGCAATGCCTCGATCGGCAGCAGCACGCATTCGTGGCGGGATTTGTAGGCGCGCACGGGGGCGAAGGCGGTGAAGGGCTCGTGCGGATCGCCCGCTTCGCGGCCGATCGCGCGCTCGGCGTCGTGGCGCAATTCGGCGACGCCTGCCTTGTCGCGGCCGACGGCGACCGACGACAGCGCCGCAGCCGAGGCCTGGCACAGCAGGCAGCCGCGGACCTGGTGGGCGATCTCGGCGATGCGGCCATCGTCGTCGAGGCGCACGTCGATGGTGACGCGATCGCCGCACAGCGGGTTGTCGCGACGCGCCGTCCTGGTCGGCGACGTGAGCTTGCCGGCCCCGGTCTTCGCCTTGGCGAGCGCGACGATGCGTTCCTGGTAGAGCTGCTCGTTGTCGTTCATCGTAAGGTACGCGCCGCGTGCCGGACGCCGGTCAGCAGCGCGTCGATGTCGCTGTTGTCGTTGTACGGCGCCATGGAGACGCGCGTCGTGCCGTCGAGGTCGAAGCGGTCCATCAACGGCTGCGCGCAGTGATGGCCGGCGCGCACCGCGACGCCGAACGAGTCGAGGGTCTGCGCCACGTCGTGCGGATGCACGCCGTCCAGCATGAACGATACGACGGGATAGCGGTTCTGCAGGCTCGCCGGCCCCAGGATCTGCGTGCCGTCGATCTTCTGCAGGCCGTCCATCAGCCGCTGCACCAGCGCCATCTCGTGCGCATGGGCTCCCGCCCAATCCAATCCGCGCATCCAGGCGCAGGCCGCACCCAGGCCAATGGCGGGACCGATCGGGGGCGTGCCGGCCTCGAAGCGGCGCGGCGGCGGCGCCCAGGTGGTTTCGGCGAGCGTGACACGACCGATCATCGAGCCACCACCATGGAAGGGCGGCATGGCCTCGAGCAGCTCCGCCCTGGCCCACAGCACGCCGACGCCGTTGGGACCGTAGGCCTTGTGGCCGGCGAAGGCGTAGAAGTCGATACCGAGCGAGCCCAGGTCGGCCGGCCCGTGCGGTGCGTATTGCGCACCGTCCAGCATCACCTTGGCGCCGACGGTCTTGGCCAGCGCCACCACGTGCCGCACGTCGAGCAGCGCGCCGGTGACGTTCGAGACATGGGCGAGCGAGATCAGCCGGGTGCGCGGCGTGATGAGCCGCGGCAGCATCTCGAGGTCGATACGGCCGTCGATCGTGACCGGCACCATGTCGAGCTCGACGCCTGCCCGCGAGCGCAGCAGCTGCCAGGGCACGATGTTGGAATGATGCTCCAGCTCCGACAGCAGGATGCGATCGCCGGCTTTCAGGAGCGAGCCGTAGGCATAGGCGACGAGATTGATCGCCGCGGTGCAGCCGCCGGTGAACACCACTTCCAGCGGATCGACGCCGAGGAAGGTCGCCACCTCGACGCGTGCATTCTCGTAGGCTTCGGTGGCGCGCTCGGCCAGGCGGTGCACCCCGCGCAGCACGTTGGCGCGGCCGGTGGTTTCGTAGGTGCGCACGGCATCGAGCACGGCGTCGGGCGTCTGCGCCGAGGCGCCGTTGTCCAGGTAGTGGACCGGCTGGCCGTCGATGATCTGCGACAGGATGGGAAACTGCCGGCGAACGGCTGCAACGTCGAAGCTCATGCCCGGTAACTCATAAAGCACTCCGCGCCCGCCAGGCGGCGAGCGCCTCGGGCGTGTCGATGTCGGTGACCGCCGCCTCGCCGCTCATCTCGACCTCGCAGACGAGGTCGGCGTGCTCGCCGATCAGATGCTTGGCGCCCGAGTCACCCGAGAGCTGGGCCATCTCGGGAAAGAAGCGGCGCGCCCACAGCACGGGATTGCCACGCTTGCCACCGGCGGTCGGCACGCAGATCGAGCGGCCTTCGACCGGACTGAACGCCGCCATCAACCTGTCGAGCAGCGGCGCATTCACGCCGGGCATGTCGCCCAGCTGCACGATGGCCGCGTCGATGGTGGCGCCGAGTGCCGCGATGCCGGCGCGCACCGAGGTGCTGAGGCCGTCGGCAAAATCGGGATTTTTAACGAAGCGCAGGCGCGATCCCGCCGGCACGGCCTTGTCGATCGCGGCCCGCACCGCGTCCGCCATGTGGCCCAGCACGACCACGATCTCGACGGCCTGAGAAGCGAGTGCAGCCTTCACGGCATGGACCACCAGCTGCTCGCCGTCGGCCTCGGCCAAAAGCTTGTTGGGGCCGCCCATACGGGTCGACCGGCCGGCCGCCAGCACCAGGATCGCGACGCGCGGCGCCTGCTGCGGGCCCTCGCCTTCGGCGACTTCGCTGTCGTCGCGCGGCTGCGGCCGCGTGGGGATCTCCGCCAAAAGGCCGCCGGCGCCCATGCGCACGATCTCCGCGCGCCCGACCGGCAGGCGCGCGGCGAGGCGCTCCAGCACCATGTCGAAGCCGTTGTACTTAGGTGACTTGGCGCAGCCCGGCAGCCCCAGCACCGGCTTGCCGTCGAGGGTGCCGGTGAGCAGCAGGTTGCCGGGATCGACCGGCATGCCGAAGTGCGTGACCGCGCCGCCCGCCCGCTCGATACCGGCGGGGACGACGTCGTGGCGGTCGACGATGGCCGAGGCGCCGGCGATCAGGAAGATGTCGCAGCCCTCGCCTTTCAGCTCCTCGAGCGCGCCGGCGATCGCGGCCGATTCGTGGGCGACGCGGCGCTCGCCGACCAGCGCGCTACCGAGCGACGTGAGCCGTTTCGTTGTCGTGCCGACCGCCTTGTCGAGAACCTTGTCGCGCGTGCCGGGAAGCCTGGTCTGCACGAGACCGGCGCGCATCGGCTGGAAGGGCGCGACCGACACCAGGGGCTGGTTGGCCGACTTCGCGAGGTCCACGGCGCGACTGACGGCGCTCAGCGGCGCGGCGTAGGGGATGACCTTCACGGTCGCCACCATCTGGCGCGGCCCGACCCGCGCATAGGGCGGCAGCGTCGCGACGGTGACCGATTCGTCGAGCTCGTTCAGCGCATCGATGCGCTCATGGTCGATGACGGCAAGCCCCGCCTCGCGGGCGAAATGGTTGCAGCGGCCGGTGAACGGCGCCGTGACCTCGATCCCCTCGCCGGCCAAGGCGCGCGCCAGCGAGGCGGCGGCTTCATCCTCGTGCACGTCGCCCGCGTCGAGGCGAGCGGCGACGACGGACGAGGCGCCGGCGGCCTTGAGCTTTTCGACATCGTCGCGCGACAGCACGCGGCCCTTGGCGAAGTTGACGCCGTTGGCGCGCCAGCTGTGCGCCAGGATGGCGCCGGCCGCCTCGTCGATCGGGGTTTCGCCGAACCTCATGCCGCCGCCACCTTGGGCGCCGACAGCGCCTCCAGCCGGCGCGCCCGCACCTCGATGATCTGGCCCAGGATCGACACGGCGATCTCGGCCGGCGACTTGGCGCCGATGTTGAGGCCGACCGGACCGTGGATGCGCGCGAACTGCTCCTCGCTGATGCCGGCTTCGGCCAACCGCTCCTTGCGCCTGGCGTGGGTGCGCCGGCTGCCCAGCGCGCCGACGTAGAAGGCGTCGGATTTCAGCGCCGATTCGAGCGCCGGATCGTCGAGCTTGGGATCGTGGGTGAGGGTCACGACGGCAGTCGACACGTCTAGGCCCATTTCATCGAACGCCTCGTCGGCCCATTCCTTCACCACCTTGACGCCGGGAAAACGGTTGGTCGTGGCCCAGGCGCCGCGCGGATCGACGACGGTGACGTCGAAGTCGAGCATGGTGGCCATCGGGGCCAGCGCCTGGGCGATATGCACCGCACCGACGATGATCAGGCGTGCCGGCGGCACGTAGACGTTGAGGAAGATCTTCTGGCCGCCGATGTCGACGGTCTCGCTGCGGCCGGTTTCCATCGCGCGGCGCGCCGCCGCCACCACGGCCGCGTCGGCCGCCAGATCGCCCTCCGCCTTGTCGGGATAGACGAGCGCCTCGGCAGCGTCGCTCAGCCGCGTGGCCAGCACGACGGCGCGGCGGCTGGCGCGCGCCTCCTTGAGGGCGACGATGGTCTCGGCCTTCATGTCAGCTCACCTTCTCGACGAAGACCTGCACCTTGCCGCCGCAGGCGAGGCCCACGTCCCACGCCTGCTCGTCGGTGACGCCGAAGTCGAGCAGGCGCGGCTTGCCGTCGGCGATCGAGGCCAGCGCCTCGGTCACCACCGCGCCTTCGATGCAGCCGCCCGACACCGAGCCGACCATCGCGCCTGAATCGTCGACCGCAAGCTGGCTGCCGACCGGCCGCGGCGAGGAGCCCCATGTGGTGATCACCGTGGCCACGGCGACGCCCTTGCCGGACGCTTTCCACTTGTCGACCTGGTCCAGGATGTCCAGCGCATCGCTCATGGTCTTGCTCCTCATGTTCATGGGACCGCGGGCGTCCCGCCCGCATCATGAGCGGGCGGGACGCCCGCGGTCCGGAAGACTACACCTCGACCCGCCGCAGGTCGGTCTGCCAATTCGCCAGGCGCCCGTCGGCACCGATCGGCGTGCTGCCCAGCGCCGCGACGAGGCCTTCCAGGCTTTCGAGATTATGCACCGGCCGGAACTCGTCGACATGGGGCAACATCGCCTTGTTGCCCTGCGATTTGGGCTCGTAGGCGCCATAGCGCAAGAGCGGGTTCAGCCAGATCAGGCGCGAGCAGGACTTGTGCAGGCGCTCCATCTCCTCGGCAAGCCCGACCGCGCCCTCGCGGTCGAGGCCGTCGGTAATCAGCAGCACCACGGCCCCCTGCCCCAGGACGCGGCGCGACCACTTGTTGTTGAACTCGTGCAGGGTCTGCCCGATGCGCGTGCCGCCCGACCAATCCTCGACCTGGGCCGAGGCCTTCTGCAAGGCGACATCGACGTCCTTGTTGCGCAGCGCGCGGCTCACGTTGCTGAGCCGCGTGCCGAAGGTGAAGCAGTAGACGCGGTCGCGGTCGTTGGTGATGGCGTGCATGAAATGCAGGAACATGCGGGTGTAGCGCGCCATGGAGCCGGAGATGTCGCATAGGATGACGAGCGGCGGCGGCCGCTTGCGCGGCTCGCGCTTGCGCAGGTCGATCAGGCCTTCGGGCCGCAGCGCGCGGCGCAACGAGGCGCGGAAATCGACGCGCGCGCCGCTGCGCGACGAGCGATAGCGCCGGGTCCGGCGCTCGGGCACCGGCAGGCGCATTCGGGCAATCGCCTTCAGGGCGGCGTCGATCTCGGCCTGCGACATCTGCTCGAAGTCGCGATGCTGCAGCACCTCGCGGTCGGAAACGGTGAAGGTCGCCTCGACCTCGACCTTGGGCGGCTCCTCGTCCTCCTTGGCGCTCTCGCCGCGGCCCGGCTGCAGCGCCTCCTGCAGGCGGCGGCTCAGCTCCTTGCGCTGCTCGGGGTCGGCCGGCACGCCGACCTGCGGCAGCAGCATCTCCATCATGCGCTCGAGCAGCCGCGGGTTGCGCCAGTAGACGTGGAACGCCTGGTCGAAGATCTCGCGCTGATCGCGGCGATTCACGAATACCGAATGCAGGGTCCAGTAGAAGTCGTCGCGCTTGCGCAGGCCCGCCGCCTCGACCGCCTCGACCGCGCGAAGCACCTGCCCCGGCCCAACCCGCAACCCTGCCGTGCGCAAGGTTCGAGCGAAGTGCACGATATTGGTGGCGAGCCGCCCGGCCGGCGGCGTGCCGGAGGAATCGACCAGCGCGTCCATCACATGCTCCATTCCTCCCCCGTCTGACGGGGGAGGAGCGCCGTCACACGGCGCGGAGGGGGAAGGCAGCAAAGATCGTCCGGGAAAATTACAGATCTGAAACTTGCACGCAGCTTGACTGGGGCTCTCCCCCTCCGGCCCTGCGGGCCACCTCCCCCGTATGACGGGGGAGGCAATCGGGCGTGAACTCTCATCCCAGCGGTTGGGCGGCGATGTCGGATTTGACCTTGCGCAGGATCTCGGCGGCTTCGCTGCCTTGCAGGCGCTGGATGTCGTCCTGGTATTTAAGCAGCACGCCTAGCGTGTCGTTGATGGTGCGCGGGTCGAGGTCGAGCACGTTCAGCTCCGACAGCGCGGTCGCCCAGTCGATCGATTCCGCGACGCCCGGCGACTTGAACAGGTCGAGCTTGCGCAGCTCCTGGACGAAGCCCACGACCTGGCGCGACAGCCGCTCGCTGGCGCCGGGCGCCTAGACCTTGAGGATCTCGAGCTCGCGGCCGAGGTCGGG
>JAFAKN010000071.1 GCA_019235415.1 Alphaproteobacteria bacterium | reverse complement strand
TTCATCGGCCTGGAATATGCCTTCGCGCCCGAAAAGGCTTACGGCATGTCGCGCGGCGGCGGCTTTCGCCGGCAGGGCGGGCTGGTCGAGGTCGAGACCGATGGGGGCGTGCGCGGCATCGGCGAGGCGTTCGGCAACCCGCGTGTGACGCTGGAATACTTCCGCATGGTCGAGCCCCTGTTCGTGGGCAAGAGCCTGTTCGACTTCGACCATGTTGAGGCACGCGTGCGCAACGCCATGTACCATCTCGGCGTCGGCAACCAGCTCACCGCCTGCCTGGCGGCGATCAACGTCGCGCTGTTCGACGCCATGGCCCGCACCTTCGGCGTCCGCGTCTGCGACCTTATAGGCGGTTGCGGTACCACCCGCATCCCGGCCTACGCCTCAACCGGCTTCTTCTCGAACGACCCCGACCGCCAACTGGTGCACATGCTGGCCGAGGCTGCGGCGCATCCCTTTGCGGGCGCCAAGATCAAGATCGGCCGCGGCCTTCCAAGCGACGTGGAGCGGGTGCGGCAGGCGCGGGAAGCGCTGGGGCCGGACAAGCTCCTGATGGTCGACATCAACGGCGCCTATACCGCCGACGTAGCCTTGGCCTCAGCCCGCGCGATCGAGCCCTACGACATCCATTGGATCGAGGAGCCGCTGCCGCCCGGCGACCTTTTGGGCTATGCCGAGCTGCGTGCCCGCTCGCCGATCCCGATCGCCGCCGGGGAGGCGCACCATACGATGCGCGACTTCCGGGCGCTGATCGACGGCCGTTGCATCGATATCGTGCAGCCTTCGATCCCCGGCACCGGCGGCCTGACGGAGGCCAGGCGCATCGCGACCCTGGCGCAGGCCCATAACCTGCGCGTGGCGCCGCATGTCTGGGGCGGCGCGGTCGGGCTGGCGACCGCCTGCCATTTCATCGCATCGCTGCCCGCCGGCCCGCACACCGATCATCCGCCCAACCCGCAGATGCTCGAGTACGACATGAGCGACAACGCGCTGCGCAGCGGGCTCTTGAAGGTGCCGCTGACGCTCGATTCAGGCCACATCCTGCTGCCCGAGGGACCGGGGCTGGGCATCGAGCTCGACTGGCAGGCGGTCGAGCGCTATCGGGTTTGCTGATAGGCCACCGTCGTGCCAATCTTTCGCTTGGGGCAAGAAATACACGATAGTCAGGGAGTTTTTGGCATGCTCAGGATTTCTCGGCGCGTCCTCGTGGCCGGCGCGCCGCTCGCTGTGCTCGGCGTGGCGGACGAGAGCTTCGCCCAGGACGTGGTCAAGATCGGCGCCGTCTATCCCCTGAGCGGCAACTCGGCGAGCGCCGGCAACTACTCCAAGATGGCCATGGAAGTCGGCGCCGACGTGATCAACAACGGCAACGCCGAGCTGGCCAAGATCCTGCCGCTGGCCAAGGGCGGCGGCGTGCCCGGGCTGAAGGGCGCCAAGATCGAGCTGATCTTCGCCGACAACCAGGGCACCCCTGCCGCCGGCCAGAACCAGACCCTGCGGCTGATCAGCGAGGAGAAGGTCGCCGCCATCATCGGCGCCTACCAGTCGGGCATCACGGTCACGGCCAGCGCCATGGCCGAGCGCTACGGCATCCCGTTCGTGACGCCGGAATCGGTCGCGTCCAACCTGACAGAGCGCGGCTTCAAGTGGTTCTTCCGCGTCACGCCGGTCGCCATCGACTTCGCCAAGGCCTACTCGATGTTCCTCAAGGAGCAGAAGGCGGCCGGCCGCAAGGTCGATTCGGTGGCGCTGGTGCATGAGAACACCGAGTACGGCAATTCGGTCTCGAGCGTCATCGCCGAGGTGTTCGCCAAGGACGGCCTGAACATCACGCAGAAGATCTCCTACTCGGCCAATTCGACCGACGTGCAGCCGCAGGTACTGCAGCTCAAGGAGAAGAACCCCGACGTGGCGATCTTCATCTCCTACACCTCGGATGCCATCCTCTACACCAAGACCATGAAGGAGCTGAACTGGAAGCCGGCGATCATGATCGCCGACGATGCGGGCTTCAACGATCCGTCGTTCGTGAAGACCATGTCGTCGTTGGTCGAAGGCCTGATCAGCCGCTCGGCATTCGCGGTCGGCAAGCCGGGCACGGTGCCGTACATCTTCAACGAACTGTTCAAGAAGAAGGCCGACGTCGACCTCGACGACGTCTCGGCGCGCGCTCTCGAAGGCTTCCTGGTGCTGGCCGACGCCATCAACCGTGCCGGCTCGACCGAGCCGGCCAAGATCCAGGCGGCGCTCAAGGCCACCAACCTGCCGGCCGACCAGATGGTGACCGGCTACGACGGCGTGAAGTTCGACGACAAAGGGCAGAACGTGCTCGCCTCCAGCCTCATCACCCAGATGCGCGGCGGCCAGTACGTCGCGATCTGGCCCAAGGCGCGCGCCACGGCCGACGTGATCCTTCCCTACAAGGGCTGGTAAGCGGCCGCGGGTCGGAGGTCCTTCAACCCGATGTCGTTGACGCTTCTGCAGGTCGTCGTGAGCGGCCTGCTGCTGGGCGCCGTGTACGCGCTGTTCTCGTCGGGTCTCACCCTGATCTGGGGCATGATGAACGTCGTGAACTTCGCGCACGGCGACTTCGTCATGCTGGGCATGTACACCGCCGTCGTGGTCTGGACGGCAATGGGCGGTGGCCCCTGGGCATCGGTGCCGGTTGCCGCCATCCTGATCGCCACGCTGGGCGTCGCGAGCTACTTCCTGCTGGTGCGGCACATCATGAAGGGCCCGATGCTGGCGCAGATCCTGGGCACCTTCGGGCTGGCGCTGTTCCTGCGCTACTCGGCCTTCAATGTCTTCGGCGCCAATTTCAGGACATTGCCCGACACGCTGGTCGGCGGCTCGTTCGTGCTGGGCGGCATCCGCTTCGAGGGCGCCCGCGTGCTGGCCGGCGCCGTCGGGTTGATCGTGACCTTGGCGCTCCACTTCATGCTGACCCGCACCATGCTGGGTGCGCGCATGCTCGCGGTGTCGGAAGACGCCACGGCCGCGCAGCTCATGGGCATCCGGCCGCAGCGCATGCAGGCGCTGGCCTGGGCGCTGGCGGGCGGGGCGACCGGCATCGCCGGCGCGGTGATCGCCACCTTCTTCTACACCTCGCCGACGGTCGGCGAGACGCTGGCCATCGTCGCCTTCGTCACCGTCTCGTTCGGCGGCTTCGGCAGCGTGCTGGGCGCGCTGGTCGCCGGCCTGATCATCGGCGTCGTCGAATCGACGTCGGCCTACCTGATCGGGCCGGTCTACAAGGACGTGATCGTCTACGTGCTGTTCGTCCTGGTCCTGTGGTTCCGGCCGCAAGGCCTCATGGGCAAGACATGATGGGCAAGGCATGAGCACGCGGCGAGCCCTGCAGCTGGTGCTGGCGCTAATCGCTGTGCTGGTGCTGGTCTACCCGCTGCTGACCAGTGGCTCGCCGGTCTACAGTCGGCTGGGCGCGCTGGTGCTGCTGGCGGCGATCGGCGCCTCGGCGTGGAACATCGTCGGCGGCTATGCCGGCCAGGTGTCGGTCGGCCACGCGGTGTTCTTCGGCTTCGGCGCCTACTCGGCGGTCGTGGTCTACACCCATCTCGAATGGCCGCCGATCGCCGGGGCGCCGATCGGCATGGCGTTGAGCGTGCTGCTCGCCGCCGTGATCGGCGTGCCCACGCTGCGCCTGTCGGGCCACTACTTCAGCATGGCGACCATCGCCGTCGCCGAGCTGGTGCGCGTGCTGAGCTCGACCAGCGAGTTCCTGGGCGGCGCGCAGGGGCTGAGCGGTCCGCCGGTGCCGCGCGGCGCGCTCGACCTCTCCTTCATCTCGGCGACGCCCTACTACTACATCTTCCTCATCGTGCTGGCGGGCCTGCTCGGGCTCACCTGGTGGATCGAGCGCGGGCGCATGGGCTTCTACCTGCGCGCCATCAAGGACAGCGAGCGCGCGGCGCGCTCGCTCGGCGTGTCGGCCGGGAACTACAAGCTGCAGGCCTACATGCTGAGCGCCGCCTTCACCTCGCTGGCGGGCTCGCTCTATCTCACGATGTTCGGCTTCGTCGATCCCGAGTCGGGCTTCGGCATCCTGATCTCGGTCAAGATGGTGGTGATGGCCGCGCTCGGCGGCGCCGGCCAACTGCTCGGGCCGCTGATCGGGGCGGCGATCCTGGTGCCGCTGGAGGAGCTCTCCAACAGCCTTTTGGGCGGCAAGGGCGCGGGCCTCACCTTCGTGGTCTACGGCGCGATCATCGTCATCATCGCGCGCTTCCTGCCGAGCGGGCTGCTGTCGTTGGTCGAGCGCCGGCCCACCGCGCCGAACTCGGCCGCGCCCAAGTCCACAGGCAAGCCGGTGTCCGGCCATGCTGATTGAAGCGCGATCCGTCACCAAGGCGTTCGGCGCCTTCAAGGCGGTCGACGATGCGTCGGTCGTCGTCGAGGAGGGCGAGATCCTGGGCCTGATCGGCCCCAACGGCGCCGGCAAGTCGACGTTCTTCAACTGCCTGACCGGCGACCTGTCGGTGACATCGGGCAGCGTCCACTTCGACGGCATCGACGTCACGCGCGCCGCCCCGGAGCACCGCGCGCGCCTGGGGCTCGCGCGCACCTTCCAGGTGCCGCTCACCTTCGAATCGATGTCCGTGCTCGACAATGTCACCATCGGCGCGCTGCTGCGCCATCACAACGCCCGCGACGCGCGGACCCGCGCGCGCGACGTCCTGCAGCGCGTCGGGCTCGGGCCGCTCAGCGATGCCCCGGCCAAAAGCCTCGGCACGCCCGGCCGCAAGCGGCTGGAGATCGCTCGCGCGCTCGCCTCGGAGCCCAAGGCGCTGTTGCTCGACGAGGCGATGGCCGGGCTGACGCCGACCGAGGTACGCGAGGCGATCGAGCTGGTGCGCCGCATCCATGGCGGCGGCATCACCATCGTGATCGTCGAGCACATCATGGAGGTGATCGTCTCGCTGGCACGCAAGGTCGTGGTCTTCCACCAGGGCCGCGAGATCGCCCGCGGCACGCCGCGCGAGGTGACCGGCGATCCACACGTCATCGCAGCCTATCTCGGCCGCCGCAAGGTCCGCACGTGACGGCGCTGCTCGCGATCGCGAATCTCGAAGTGCGCTACGGCGACCTGATCGGCGTGGCCGACGTGTCGCTCGAAGTGCCGGCCGGTTCCGTCGTGGCGCTGCTGGGCTCCAACGGTGCCGGCAAGACCACGACCCTCAACGCCATCGCCGGCATCGTGCCGGTGTCGGCCGGCACCGTCGCGTTCAACGGCGAGAACATCGCCGGCCAGCCGGCGTTCGCGATCGTCCGCAAGGGCTTGGCCCTCTCGCCCGAAGGCTGGCGGCTGTTCACGCAGCAGAGCGTCGAGAACAACCTCCTGCTGGGCGCCACGCCGCTGGCCGATCGCGCCCGCATCCCGCGCCTGCTCGAGCGCGTCTACGGGGTATTCCCGCGGCTCGCCGAGCGGCGCACCCAGCGCGCCGGCACGATGTCGGGCGGCGAGCGCCAGATGCTAGCAGTCGGGCGCGCGCTGATGAGCGAGCCGCGCCTTCTGCTGCTCGACGAGCCGAGTCTCGGACTGGCGCCGGCCATCGTCGACGCCATGTACGACGCCTTCGCCGCGCTCCACAAGGAAGGCCAGACCATCCTGCTCGCCGAGCAGTCGGTCGACCTCGCTCTGGAAGCGGCCGACTATGCCTACGTGCTGCAGGTCGGCCGCACCGTGCTGCAGGGCCCGGCGCAGGAGATGGCGCACAATCCCGACGTCCAGAAGGTCTATCTCGGGCTGGAGTAGCCCTCGCTAGAGGGCGATGAGCTCAAGTCCATCCGTCATCCCGACCGGAGCCGAGCGAAGCGAGGCGAAGTGGAGGGACCTCTTTGCGTCATCAGAAGCATGAAAGGTCCCTCCACTTCGCGCTTCGCGCTCCGGTCGGGATGACGGTCAGCCTGAACTCACGCCGCTCTAATAGCCGATCTGGCGGCTGACCATGTTCTCCTGCTGGTTCAGGACGCGCTGCTCGCCGCGCGTGATGTAGCCGCCGTTCATGGCCGTCATGTCATGCTCTTCCTGCAGGATGCGGCCGTCCTCGCGATGAAGCTGCTGCGCCTGGCCGCGCGTCAGCTCGGCTTCGCGATATTCCTGGTTGATCCGCCGGCCCTGGTTCTCCAGCCGATCGTTCACCTCGTCGCGCCGCGGATGGAGGCTGGCCCATTGCGAGGTGTCGCGGCCGAACTGGCGGTTCACGCCGTTTTCCTGCTGGTTCAGCACGCGCTGCTCGGCGCGGGTGATGTGGCCGCCGTTCTGGCTCGCCATGTAGCGCTCTTCCTGGCGGATCTGGCGGTCGTCGCGATGCAGCTGCCGCGCCTGGCCGCGCGTCAGCTCGCCTTCGCGGTAGGCCTGGTTGATGCGTTGATTCTGGTTCTGCAGGCGATCGTTCACCTGATCGCGCCGCGGATGTGCTCTTTCCCAGGCGTTTTCGGCAAAGGCGGCGCTGACCGGCCCGACGACGAGGACGGAAGCCAGCGACGCGGAGATCAATGTCAGCTTGTTGAAAAACATGGCATTACCTCTCGCTTGGTTGGGAAGACGCATGCGCGTGAGCACAGGCGTTCCGAATTGTTTGGCGAGCGGTAGGGCGGCATTGCGACCGGCCGCTTACTCCTGCCTGACGGCGAAACGGTAGGGGATGCGGGTATCGCGCGCTTCGTAGGGACAGGAGAACGCTGCCCGCGTCGTCGTCCGCAGAGGTCCCCAATGACCAACTCACTCGAAGCTGCGCTCGCGCTCTCGCGCTTTGGCTTGGGGGCGCGCGATGGGAGCTTGACGGCGATCGCCGCCGATCCGCGCGGGGCGCTGCGCCAGGAGATCACGTCGCGCAGCCTCGCCATGCCGACCGGGGCGGAATTGCGGCCGAGCCCCGCGCTGCTCATCGACCTGTTCGCCTTCCTGAAGGCGCGCCGCCTCGAGCGCGAGCGCAAGGCGCCCGTGGCGCAGACCGCGAATGGCCTGGGTGCTGCGATGGCCTCCAGCGCCGTCGGCGCGCCGCCAACCAACAATGCGATGGACAACCGCCCGCAGCAGGTCTTCCTCGCCGAGGTCGATGCGCGCTTCAACGGCACGATGCGCGACCCGGTGATCGGCTTCCCCGAGCGATTGGCGATCTTCTGGGCCAATCACTTCGCGGTCGCGATATCAAAGGGCCCGGAGGTGCGCATGACCGCCGGCGCTTTCGAACGCGAGGCGATCCGTCCGCACCTCTTCGGCCGCTTCGAGGACATGCTTCTCGCGGTCGAGACGCATGCCGCCATGCTGGCCTTCCTCGACAACCAGCAGTCGATCGGCCCGGACTCACGGGCCGGCGTCCGCGCCAAGCGCGGGCTGAACGAGAACCTGGCGCGCGAGATCATGGAATTGCACACGCTGGGCGTCGACGGCGGCTACAGCCAGCGCGACGTCACCTCGCTCGCCCGCATCATCACCGGCTGGACGATCGAGCGCGAGCAGCGCGGCCCGCACGGCGTGCCGCTCGGCCCGCCCGGCACCTTCGTCTTCAACGCCAATGCCCACGAGCCGGGACCACAGTCGGTGCTCGGCGTCAGCTATCGCGACGACGGCGTCGAGCAGGGACGCGCCGCGCTGCGCGACCTTGCCCGTCATCCCTCGACCGCGCGCCACATCGCCGTGAAGCTGGTGCGCCACTTCGTGGCCGACGCACCGCCGCCGTCGCTGGTGTCGCGGGTCGCCGACGCTTTTGCGCGCACCCGCGGTGATCTCTCGGCCGTCTATGTCGCGTTGATCGGCGCGGACGAGGCCTGGAACCCCGAGCTCGGCAAGGTTCGCTCGCCGATCGAGTATCTCGTCGCGATGCTGCGCGCCAGCGGCGCGCGGCCCAAGCCACAAGCGATCATGGGCATGCTGAACGCGCTCGGCCAGCCGTTCTGGAATCCGTCCGGTCCCAACGGTTTCCCCGACACGGTCGACGCCTGGGCATCGTCCGAGGGGCTCGCCATGCGCATTGATGCCGCCAACCTCATTGCCCAATCCACGCCCGGCACCGACGATCCGCGCGGATTTGCCCGCTCGCTCCTGGGACCGCTGCTGTCGTCGCACACCGAGCATGCGATGGCGCGTGCGGAGGACCGCAAGCAGGCGCTCGCGCTCGCCTATCTCTCTCCGGAGTTCCAGAGGCGCTGATCATGTCGACAATCTCCCGCCGCCCGCTCGTTTCGCCATCGCGCCGCGCCGTCATCGGCGGCGCCGGCGCGTTCTTCGCTTGGGCGTTCGCCCCGCGGCCGGGTCACGCGAGCGGCGCGCGCGATCCGCGCTTCGTCGTCATCGTCCTGCGCGGCGCGCTCGATGGCCTGACGGCGGTGCCTGCCGTCGGCGATCCTTCCTACAAGAGCTTGCGCGGCGACATCGCCTTCGGCTTCGATGGCGCGAACAAGGCGCTGCCGCTCGACAACTTCTTCGGCTTGCATCCGGCGATGGCGAACTTCGAGCGGCTTTATCGAGCGAAGCAGGCTGCGATCGTGCATGCCAGCGCCACGGCCTATCGCGACCGGTCCCACTTCGACGGCCAGGACGTCCTGGAATCGGGCTATGCCACGCCGGGCCACACCGATTCGGGCTGGTTGAACCGGCTGCTTGCGACGCTGCCCAAGGGCAGCGGCGTGGCGTCGAACTCTGCGACGCGCGGCCTGGCGATCGGCAGCAACGCACCGCTGGTGATCCGCGGGTCGGCGCCGGTTCTCGGCTGGGCGCCCGCGACACTCAAGCCCGCCGACGCCGAATTGCCGGCGCGGCTTTCCGACCTCTATGCCCACACCGATCCGCTGTTCGCGCGGCTGCTGAGCGAGGGCATCCAGACCGGCAAGATTGCGTCGGGTCTCGACGTGAAGGCCCGCGGCGGCGCGGGCGATCCCAATGGCATGGAGCAGATGGCCACCGGCGCGGCCCGCCTGCTGGCGCAGCCCGAGGGTCCGCGCATCGCCGCACTCGCCTTCGAAGGATGGGACACGCACGCCCAGGAGCTCGGCCGGCTGGCGCGCCTGCTCGGCGGTCTCGACGGCGCCTTCGCCGTCTTCGAGAAGGAAATGGGGCCGGCGTGGAAGGACACCGTGATCCTGGCGGTCACCGAGTTCGGACGCACCGCGCATGTCAACGGCACGCAGGGCACCGATCACGGCACGGGCACGGTGATGTTCCTGGCCGGCGGTGCGGTGCGCGGCGGGCGCGTGATCGCCGATTGGCCGGGCTTGCGCTCCAACCAGCTGCGCGAGGGCCGCGACCTCGCCGCGACGATCGACATGCGCGCCATCGCCAAGGGCGTGGCGGTCGAACTGCTCGACGCATCGCCCACCAACCTCGGCCAGGTGGTGTTTCCCGGCTCGCAGGCCGTGGCGCCTGCGCGAGGTTTGATCGCCTGAGCGACGTTGCGTCCGTCAGGGGCTCAGGAGCTGGCGTCCGGGATGCTGCACATCCCGGACGTCCAGCGGATCCGCCTCGGCACAGAGCGGCCGTGGCGGGAAGGGTCAGCCCCCGTTGCCGTCGCCGTAGCCGCGGCCGTAGCCGCCGTAGCCGCCGTAGCCGCCGTAGCCATAGTCGTAGTCGTCGTCGCCGCACTGGGCGATCAGGATGCGCTGCTGCGGGTCGACGATGGTGCGAACCTCGAG
>JAFAKN010000325.1 GCA_019235415.1 Alphaproteobacteria bacterium | reverse complement strand
CCAGTATCCGCGCCGTTCCGGATGATGGGGGGCTGTAGCTCAGCTGGGAGAGCGCCTCGTTCGCAATGAGGAGGTCAGGGGTTCGATCCCCCTCAGCTCCACCAACCGGACAGTTGTCATTCGGCGCGCGGCTTGGGAGGTTCGCTCCCCCATGCGCCTCCTCCCCATGTCCGTCGCGCGACGTGCTCCCAAACCGGCCGAGCTGGGCCTCACTGCCGAGGAAGGTCGCCTGCTGCGGTCGCTCTCCTCGCCGCGCCGCATCCGGGACTTCGTGTTCGATCTCAGCGCCAACTTCGAGGAAGAAGGCGACACGCTGTACTCGGTCCGCCGCGTGCTGCGCCATCGCCGGGCCCATTGCATCGAGGCGGCGTTTCTCGCCGCCTGCGCGCTTTGGCTGCAGGGCGAACCGCCGCTGGTCGTCGATATGACGGCCAAGGGCGACGACGACCATGTGATTGCCGTGTTCCGTTGCGATGGTTGCTGGGGCGCGATCTCCAAGAGCAACCACGTCTGGCTGCGCTGGCGCGACCCGGTGTACCGGAGCGTGCGGGAGCTGGTGATGTCGTATTTCCATGAGTACGTGAACGGCGAGCGCAAGACGCTGCGCAGCTACTCGCGGCCCGTCGATCTCCGCCGCTTCCCCATCGCCCAGTGGATCACGAACGAGGAGGACTGTTGGGAGGTGGGTGCCGCGCTCACCGACGTGCCGCACTTTCCAGTCCTGACTGCCGCACACCTGCGCCGCCTGCTGCCGCGCGATGGCATTGAGCTCAATGCCGACAACATCCGCCAGTACGAGCCGAGCAACCACAAGAACCCAAACAAGCATTGAAGGGCTTCATATGTCTGTCTTGATGGCTTTCCTGCTGATCATGTGCCTCAGCGCCAGTGCTCAGGCGTCGCCCATCCCGCCGGAATGGCAGACGGCGGCGCAAGCGGTCGTGAGCGAGCTCGAGCACGACACACCGCTTGCCGCCAAGCCGTGGAGCCACGAGCTGACGCAGGGCTGGAGCCTGGCCCGCGCCTGGCGCAAGAAGAACAACGGCAACTACGAGATCATCCTGGCCGAGTACCTGACCTTCGTTGCGCTGTGCCGCCAGGGCTGCGCCGACAACACGATCGAAGGCAAGCATTACACGACGGTCGCCAAGGAGGTCGCTTCGCTGCGCCTGCAGCAGGGCGGGCCCTACGGCGTCGTCACCAACGCCCACGCCTGGCTCGCCGCCCTGCCCGATCCCAGCGGCGCGGCGCGCAAAAACGCCGACTTGTGGTCGAAGGACCTCGACGCCGCAGCCGCCGATTTCGCCACCGGCAATATCTACGCTCTGGACTGGATGCTGGCGCGCCAGCAAGCGACGCCGGCCGAGCAGGCGGCCATGTTCAACCGGCTCGCCATCCTCGTGCAGCGCAAGGGCTGGATCGGCACCCGCTGCCTCGACATCTCCAAGGTCGCGACGGTGCTCGACGCGCCGCCGAAGATCGAGTCCTGCAAACCGGAAGGAACGGCCGATCGGAGGTGATCGACCTCTCTGTTCGCACGGTGCCAACAGCGCCAAGACTGTCATCCCGAGCGAAGCGAGGGATCCTTACTGTTGCCGTAAGGATCCCTCGGGCTTCGCCCTCGGGATGACAGGCGCGGCGCGCCTGTCACTCCGCCGCGATCGCCTGGTTGACGAACTTCTTGGCGTCGAAATCCTCGGCGACCTTCATGTCGTTGGCGATCAGCTGCTCGACGTCGATCTTGGCGTATTCCATCACGCCCATGTCGCCCAGCGCCTTCTGCACCTTGGGGCCGAACAGGCCGATCTCCTTCAGGATCGGCACGACGCGGGTGAACAGTCGCGTGCGGAAGGCCTGCATGGCGCCCGAATGGTAGGCGTGCTCCAGCATCTCCTTCACCGGCAGGCCCGAGCGTGCCCACACCTCGCCCTGGTTGAAGCGGTCGCGCATGAAATAGAGTGCCTCGACCGTGAAGTCCTCGCGCTCGGCGCGCTCGGCGTCTGTCAGGTGCGGATAATACTCGCGCAGTGCCATGCGCCCGAAGGTGACGTGGCGCGCCTCGTCCTGCATGACGTAGGCGTTGACCGCGGCGGCGAGGTTGTTGCTCGCCTGGTCGCGGATGCGCTGAAAGGCGGCCAGCGCCAGCCCTTCGATCAGCACCTGCATGCCGAGATAGGTCATGTCCCAGCGCCGATCGCTCAGTGTCTGCTCCAGCAGGTTCTTGAGCGAATCGGTGATCGGATAGGCCTGCTTGAACTTCTCGTGGATCAGCCGCTTG
>JAFAKN010000666.1 GCA_019235415.1 Alphaproteobacteria bacterium | reverse complement strand
CGAGGCGTACGCCAACCGTTTCCTCGCACGGCTGGTCGATGCGGACTTCCTGGGCGACCAGGTGCGCGTGCGGCTGGCCACGCTCGGCCGCGACGACTTCATCGCAAAGCTGCCCAATGCGCCAGGCCAGGTCGCGCTCGAGCCCGGCGCCGAGGTGACCATCGGCTTCCGCGCGGAGGATTGCCGTGCGCTGGTGCAGTGAAGACCTCGCAAGCTTTTCTTATTCCTCTCCCCCGCTAGGGGGAGAGGTTAGGAGAGGGGGATGCGAAGGCTCCTGCAACCCCCTCTCCTCGCCTCTCCCCCTAGCGGGGGAGAGGAGTTCGAGGGGACATGACTAAAAGCACATCCGCCTACTGGCTGATCCTGCTGCCGGCGGCGCTGATGCTGGCGCTGCTTTATCTCGTGCCGCTTGGCGACGTGCTTTTAACCAGCGTCACCGATCCCAAGCCCGGGCTCGACAACTACGCGCTCCTGTTCACCAGCGCCTCGGTGCAGCACACGCTGATCACCACCGTGCGCATCGCCGCCATCACGACGGTCTTCGCCCTCGTGCTGGGCTACGTCGTGGCCTACGCCATGTGCGCGGCCGCGGCTCGGCACCAGCGCATCATGCTGTTCTGCGTGCTGCTGCCGTTCTGGATCTCGATCCTGGTGCGCTCGTTCGCCTGGCTGACCCTTTTACGCGGCGAAGGACCGATCAACGAGGCGCTCCAGGCGATCGGCCTTATAGACGAGCCGCTGGCCCTGGTGCGCAACGAGACCGGCGTGCTGATCGGCATGGTCCACGTCATGCTGCCCTACGCCGTGCTCACCCTCTACGCCAACATGCGCGGCATCGACACGGGCCTCATAGCCGCCGCGCGCAGCCTGGGCGCCAGCCGACTGGAAGCGTTCCGCCGCGTGTTCCTACCGCTGACGAGGCCGGGGCTGATCGGCGCTGGCACCCTGGTCTTCATCCTGTCGCTCGGCTTCTACGTCACGCCGGCGCTTTTGGGCGGCGGGCGCGTCCTGATGGTGGCCGAGTACATCGCCGTGCAGATCAACGACACCCTGCGCTGGGGGCTCGGCACCATGCTGGCGGCCAGCCTGATGATCGCCGTGCTGGGCACCTTGTGGGCACTCTCGCGCGTGATCGACGTACGAAGGCTGTTCGGTGCATGACGCGCCTAAATGCCTCCGGGTGGACGATGGCGTTGGCTTGGCTGGTGCTGAGCTTTTTGGCGCTGCCTGCCTTCATCGTGATCCCGGTCTCGTTCACCGACACGCGCTACCTTGCCCTGCCGCAGGACCACCTGTCGCTGCAGCATTGGCAAACGTTCCTGACCAGCCGCGACTGGCTTTTAAGCATTTGGCAGAGCTTCTGGATCGCCTCGGTCTCCACGGCGCTGGCGGTGACAGCGGGCACCTTGTGCGCCGTCGGTTGCTGGCGGCTCGCTTCGCAGAATGCCGAGCGGGTGCGCAGCCTGATGATCCTGCCGCTCGCCGTGCCGACCATCGTCTATGCGCTGGGGGTCTACCGCCTCTACGTGCGGCTCGACCTCGTCGGAACCGGGCTGGGCGTCGTGCTGGCCCATGCCGTGACCGGGCTGCCCTATGTCGTGCTGACGGTGTCGGCGGCGCTCGCCAATCTCGACCCGCGGCTCGAGCAGGCGGCGCGCGGGCTGGGCGCCTCGATCGGCCAGACGCTGCGCTGGGTGATCGTGCCCAACATCTTGCCGGGCGTGCTGTCAGGCGCGATCTTTGCTTTCATCCATTCGTGGGACGAGCTTTTGGTGGTGCTGTTCATCGGCGGGCGGGCGCTGTTCACCCTGCCGCGCCGCATGTGGGACGGCATCAACGACAACCTCGATCCCGTGATCGCCGTGGTGGCGACCGGCATGATCTTGTTCACCCTGCTGGTGCTCACCGCGGAGCTGTCGTTAAGAACGCGGCGTAGCGCCGTCGAAGGGAGGGGGACGTGAAGGAAGACATCGAGCAGTTCATCGAGAGCACCGAGAGCAAGGTCTACACGCGCCGCGTCTTCTTTGGCATGTGCGCCGCGATGGGTGTGTTGCCGCTGGCCGCGAAGCTCACGCCGGCGATGGCCGACCAGAGCGA
>JAFAKN010000574.1 GCA_019235415.1 Alphaproteobacteria bacterium | reverse complement strand
AAGCTCGACCAGCAGGTCGGTGATCTCGCGCACCCGGTTGTTGCAGCGATGGGCGTTGGTGTAGGCGCTGGCGATGGTGACCACCGCGGTGCTGTTCGAGGCGCGGTCGGGATCGAAGCCCGCGGCGCGCATCTCGACGCGGTTGCGCTTCCAGTAGGTGCTGCTGTCTTCGGTCATGGTGCTTCCGTTTCGGGTTCAGTAGGGTCTGCCAGCTGTCATCCCGAAGCGCAGCGAGGGATCTTTCCTGTTGCCTTAAAGGTCCCTCGCTTCGCTCGGGATGACAAAAAGTGAGGGGAGGCAACGTGGGTGCAATGGCGCCGCACAGGAACCGCTGGGTGCGCATCCTGGGCGTGGCGTTCGTGATGTACGTGCTGTCCTATATCGACCGCACCAACATCGCGATGGCGACGCCCGCTTTGCGCAGCGAGCTGGGGCTCAGCGCCTCGGCGATCGGCTTCGCCAACGGCATGTTCTTCTGGGGCTACATCGTGCTGCAGATCCCGGCCGGCCGGCTGGCGGCGGTGTGGAGCGCCAAGTGGGTGATCCTCGGCCTGCTGCTGGTGTGGAGCGTGGTGTCGTTCTCGACCGCCTTCGTGACGACCGAGAACGAGCTTATAGCCAACCGCTTCCTGCTCGGCCTGTTCGAGGGCGGCGTGCTGACCTGCACCATCGTGCTGATCCGCAAATGGTTCACCAAGGAAGAGCGGGCGCGGGCCAACACGCTGTTCCTGATCAGCATCCCGCTCGCCTCGGTGATCGCCAACCCGATCTCGGGCGTGGTGCTGCAGCACTTCGGCTGGCAGATGATGTTCATCGTCGAGGCGCTGCCCGGCCTCGCCTGGGCGCTGGTTTGGATCTGGGCGATCACCGAGCAGCCGCGCGACGCGGCGTGGCTCGACCGGGCGGAGAAGGCGCGCCTTGTCGCCGCGCTGGAGGCGGAGGAGGCCAACACGCCGCCGGTGAAGGGGCACTGGGTCAAGACCTTGTGGCATCCCGCGATCCTGCTCCTGGCGCTCTACAACTTCGCCGCCCTGATGGCGGAGTGGGGTGTCACTTTCTGGCTGCCGACGGTGCTGAAGGAGACCGGGCTTTCCATCATGGCCGTGGGCTTCCTGAGCGCGGTGCCCTACGCCGCCGGCGCGCTGATGATGATCCTGGTGGCGATCAGCTCCGACCGCCTGCAGGAGCGCAAATGGCACATGATGGCGGCGACCGCGATGTCGGGCGTGTTCCTGCTGCTGGCTCAAATCGCAGGTCCTCAAGTCGGGGGGCAGGGCAGCACCATCGGCATTCTGGTTTTCCTCGCCTTGGCGGTGGCCTCGTTCTTCGGCCGCTTCGGTCCGTTCTGGGCGCTGCCTTCCGAGGTGCTGCCGCCGGCGGTGGCCGGCGTCGGCATCGGGCTCATAAACGGCGCCGGCAATCTCGGCGGCACGGTCGGGCCCTACTTCTTCGGCTTCGTTCGCGAATGGACCGGCAGCTTCACCCTGGCGCTGACCGCCGGCGGCCTGTCGCTGATCGTCGGCACCCTGCTGCTGCTGCCGATCCGCCAGCGCCGCGTTGCCAAGGCGTGACGCCGTCTCCGTTCCTCCCTGCGCGAAGCGCGGGGAGGTGTCCGCGATAGCGGACGGAGGGGTCATGAGCTTGCTCCTTGACCCCTCCGTCGGCGTGAGACGCCGACACCTCCCCAACTGTCGTTGGGGAGGAGGAAGTCCGCGCTCCACCTCAATTGCTGCTGAGCAGGATGGGCAGCGCCTGCTTGTAGGCGATCTCGGCCCGCTCCTTGAGCTCGGGCAGGGTGCAGCTGCCGATCGGATGCGGCAGTTTCAGGAACGGATAGTCGGGCAGGCCAAGCACGCGGGCGATGTTCTTCGCCGTGACCACGAACGGTTCGGTGCACAGCACCACCGCGCGCTTGCCGAGTTGTTCGAAGCTGATGCCGTCGTGCAGACTGCACGTGGAGCAGGAGCCTCAATCCCCCAGGCCGGTAATGAGAAAGTCGACCTCCTGGGCGACCTTGACCAGCGTGTTGGCGGGGGCGGGCGCACTGGCGTTGCTCTTCGACGCGAGCTTGGCGACCGTGCAGCCGTGGCGCTGCACGAAGAGCTCGGCGACCTCGTTCAGCATCTCGGTTGCGTTGAGCTTGCCGTTCTCCAGCACGCCGATGCGCAATCCGTCGATACTCACCAATGGCGGCGCGCGATGCGCCTTGCGCTTGGGCGTGGTCGAGGTGGGGGCGTAGAGCTGCATGGTCTTGGCTCCTTCTATAACTTCGCCGGCCGGATGGCGGCGTGCTGCATGATCGAGCCGCGGCCGCGGCTCCATGACGGGATGAAGCAGGAATGCCCGCCGGCATCGCCGCCGCCCATGGTGATCAGGATGTCTTCGGGCGCGAGGCCGCGATGCACGAAGCCGGCTTCGGCGAGCGGGTGGCCCTTCTCGCCGTGCTGGGTGTCGTACTCGCGGTCGCGGAACTTGCCGACGCCCTTCATGCCCTCGACGGAACGCTTGGCGTGGGTGAACAGGAATTTCTGGGCCTGCTCGCG
>JAFAKN010000375.1 GCA_019235415.1 Alphaproteobacteria bacterium | reverse complement strand
TGCGACTACTTCGTCGCCAAAGGCTCGTGGGACGCCAAGGTGCTCGATGCGCTGGCGCCCGGCGACGACGAGATCGTGCTGCCCAAGACGTCGTCCGGCGTCTTCAACTCGACCAACATCGAGTACCTGTTGCGCAATATCGGCATCGACACGCTGGTCGTCACCGGGTTCCTGACCGACCAGTGCGTCGACATGGCGGTGCGCGACGCGGCCGACCGCGGCTTCTATCCGGTCTGCGTCGCCGACGGCTGCGCGACCCACAGCCAGGCCCGCCACGACAATGCGCTCGGCGCCTTCGGCGGCTATTGTCGCACCATGACGACTGCCGAGCTTTTAGGCGATATTGCCGCGGTCTGTATCGGAGGGACGCGATCATGAAGATCGACGGCGGTTGTTATTGCGGACGCATCCGCTACGAGGCCGAGGTCGACCCGGCATCGGTCGTCATCTGCCATTGCGCCGACTGCCAGACCTTCTCCGGCTCGCCGTTCCGTACGGTGGTGCTGACCACGCCGGACACCTTCCGGCTGCTCGCCGGCACGCCCAAGGTCTTCGTGAAGACGGCCGAGAGCGGCAATCGACGCCAGCAGACTTTTTGCGGCGAGTGCGCCACGCCGATCTACTCTGCGCCGGCCGACGGTGACACCAGGGTGGTCGTGCTGCGAGTCGGCAGCATTCGCCAGCGCGCCGAGCTCGTGCCGCAGGATCAATACTGGTTCCGCTCGGCGCAGCCTTGGCTCGCGAGCCTGCCCACGATCAGCAAGCAGGAGAAGCAGCCGGTCTTCAATCCGGATCGGACGGTGCGACACGAGTGATCATTGGAGCGCGGCGCGGATTTTCAGACACCTCCCCAGCTCTGCTGGGGAGGTGTCGCCGTCCGACGGCGACGGAGGGGTCATGAAGCTCATGAATCATGACCCCTCCGTCCGCGACGACGCGGACACCTCCCCAACTTCGTTGGGGAGGAGAATGAGCCTCAGTTCTTCCGCGCGTGGTGCGCGGCGATGAGGCTCGCGACCGCCATGGTGACGCGCTTGCCCGTGGGGATGTGCAGGAACTCGTTGGGGCCGTGCGCATTGGAATGCGGTCCCAGCACGCCGGTGATGACGAACTGGGTATCGGGGAACTTGTCGCCCAGCATGCCCATGAAGGGAATGCTGCCGCCTTCGCCCATATGGACGGCGGGCTTGCCGAAGGCGCCCTGCGAGGCCTGCGCCACCGCGGCCTCGAGCCAGGGCGCGAGCGGCGGCGCGTGCCAGCCGCTCTGGCCGCCCTCGCCGGCATCGAATTCCACCTCGGCGCCATAGGGCGCTTGGGCTTCGACCGTCCGCTTGATCGCCTGCACGGCCTCCTTGGCGTCGAGCGTCGGCGGCAGGCGCACGCTGAGCTTGGCCGTCGAGTAGGGCAGCAGCACGTTGCCGGCATTGCCCGGTGCGGGATACCCGTCCATGCCCACGACCGCGAGCTGCGGCCGCCATGTGCGGTTCAGCACCAGCTCGCCCGTGTCGTCGGCCATCGGGCGCGTGGCGCCGGCGAAGGGGAAGCGCACGTAGATGTCGTCGCCCAGCACGCGCGCCGCCTCCTTGGCCTGGGCGATGCGCTGCGGCGGGACCTGCACGTAGAGCTCGGGCAGCTTGACCTCGCCGGTGGCCTCGTCTTCGAGGCGCGAGAGCAGCCCGCGCAGGAGGCGGAAGGAGGAGGGGACGACGCCCGACGCGTCGCCCGAATGCACGCCTTCGGTCAGCACCCGCACGGTGAGCGTGCCGGCTGCGATGCCGCGCAACGACGTCGTGAGCCACAGCCGCTCGTAGTCGCCGCAGCCCGAATCGAGGCACACGACCAGCGACGGCTTGCCGATGCGGTCCAGAAGATGGTCGACGTAATAGGGCAGGTCGTAGCTGCCGGACTCCTCGCAGGCCTCGATCATGATGACGCAGCGGGCGCGCGGCAGCTTCTGCTCCTTGAGTGCCAGAAGGGCCGCGAAGCAGGCGTAGATGGCATAGCCGTCGTCGGCGCCGCCGCGGCCGTACAGCTTGTCGTCGCGCCGCACCGGCAGCCACGGCCCCAGCCCCTCGGACCAGCCTTTCATCTCGGGCTGCTTGTCGAGATGGCCGTAGAGCAGCACGGTGTCGCCGCCGTCGCCCGGCAGGTCCATGAACAGAAGCGGCGTGCGGCCGGGCAGCCGAACCACGTCCAGGGTGGCGCCGGCGAAGGCGGCGAGCTGGCGGCGCGCCCACGCCTCCATCAGCGTGACGGCATCCTCCATGTAGCCGTGCTCGACCCATTGCGGATCGAAGGCGGGCGACTTGTTGGGGATGCGGATGTACTCGGTGATCGAGGGCAGGATCGAGTCTTCCCAGAAGGACTCGACGAACGGTTTCAGGCGGCTGGTGTCCATGGCGACATGTTATGCCAAAGCACGGTGCCTGCTGTCCCGCCTGACGGGAGGGCGATCGCATGACTCATGACCCCTCCGCCCTCGTGAGACGAGGGCACCTCCCCATCGCGGCAACCGCGATGGGGAGGACATCTATCTTCTCCTCCCCTTCGCGGAACCCGCGAAGGGGGGTGGCCCGCAGGGCCGGAGGGGTCATGGCCCTTTGGGCAGCGACTATCGCCTCACCAAAAGCCCGTCGACGAAGACGTCGACCAGGCGCGTCACCGTCGCCTGCCAGTCCGGCCGGTCGTACATGTGGGAGAGGCCGACCAGGGCGCGCAGCAGGTCTTCCGCCGTGATGTCGGCGCGCATCTCGCCGGCTGCCACCGCGCGCTCCAGCAAGCGGCCGACTGCCTTGGTCAGGCGCTCCAGGGAATAGGCATAGAGGTCCGAGCGGCCCTCCGCCGCGAGCGCCAGCGCCGCCAGCATGCCCTTCTTGGTGGCGATCAGTTGCACATTCGCCCGAAGCCATTGCCGCAGCGCCGCGACAGGCGAGGCTTCCTCCTGTGCCAGGCGCTCGGCCAGCGCACCGAGCTCCTCCACCTCGCGGCGG